>CAYXYD010000151.1:0-6563 GCA_964469205.1 uncultured Sphaerochaeta sp.
TGCTTAGTGCCTATTCCAACCGCACAGGTCGAAATGATTTCATTTTCATGAGATACTAAGACGCAAACGGAGCATGTAATGCAGACAGGAAAAGTGGAAAAATATGAAAACTGGTTTACCATCAATGATAGATTGCTGGAATCGGAATTAGAAGCAATTAAACAGCTGCTTCCTCCCATTAAAGCTCAAAGTAGAAGATTTGCTCACATGGGCCGAAGTCCAGCTTTCCTCCTGTAATGGTAACCACCACCTCACGACCCATGATGGTTTTCTTCAGGTGTGAATCAACATTGTCCTCATACCCGTTATGCTTATACTGGCTGTAGGGTTTTTCAGGGGCGAGCTTTTCAGCCAGACCTCATAGTCCTGATGAAGATACTCGCAGTGATATGCATGGCATTTACCAAGACCAGGCCTTCTTGCACGTTGCTGGTTTCGACGGCCTGCTGCACTTCATTGGTAATGTTTACCAAGCCTCTGCGCTTGGGAATGTTGAAGAAAAGTTCTTTTCTATAGGTTTTCGTAGGTAACTTCTGTGTTCTTAAGATAGGAAACCACGGCTCTTTGGTCAAACCCGTGGCAGGTGAAGCTTTTCTTTCTTGGTACAACTCTAACCCCTGTTGGCGTAGTAATGTTTTGTAGTTCACATTAACCGGGGTTTTAAAGGCTTTGATGTAATTAAAATAAAAAAAATATTTGCTTTGATGTACATTCTCCCTTACTATGTAGTGGACCAGCCCTAGAAGATGAACAATAACCCCTAGCCGGAGTATCAATATATTGGGTTCTTAGTCTAACGTTTTTTTCAAGGAGGTCTTTTGTGAATGAGCACTATGACACCATCATAGCGACCTATACAGGCAAGCCAGGTGCACTTCTCTCTGTTCTTGAGGAGGTGCAGCGCAGTACAGAACATACCTACCTCAACGAGCAAGCGCTACTGTATATAGCAGAAAAAATGGAAATCCCTCTCTCACAGGTCTACTCTGTGGCCACATTCTACTCTTTCTTCAATCTCAAGCCCCAAGGCGAGCATACCATCACCGTATGTCGGGGAACCGCATGCCATACCAGAGGCTCAAAGCCCCTGCTTGATGATGTCATGGCAATGCTGGGCTTGCATGAAAGCGAAGAGGGAGAGGACGAATCCTCCTATACCACCAAAGATATGCGCTTTACCGTACGCACGGTAGCCTGCTTTGGCCAGTGTGCATTAGCTCCTGTGATCGCAGTCGATGAGGTCATCTACAGTAGGATGACTGGCGACAAGCTAGCCACGCTTCTGAAACAGCTTATCGCAAAGAAGGGGACAGCATGAAGCAACTACTACAACAACTCAAGGAAAAAGGTGAACGTATTCTCAGACCAGGACGTGTAGACATAGCAGTGGGCGTGGGAACTTGTGGCCTAGGTAATGGGGCAGGAGAGCTGCTTGAGGCTATCAGGGGCCATGTATCATCCAAGAAGCTGGACATGCAAGTTAGAGGCGTCGGATGCTTTGGCTACTGCGCCAATGAACCTTTGGTGAACATATATATTCCTGATATGCCTCTGCTCATATTGGACAAGGTTACTATCGAGGATCTCCCTTGGATATTCTCCTCCATAGAGAAGAAATCCTTCCCCCTCGAACGTGTCCTCTGCAAAGTGACAGAGTGGGACCATCTGGGCACCTACTTCACCTATGGTCATGGCTTTGAGGAAATTCCCGAATGGAATGAGATCTCCTACTTCAAGGCACAGAAAAAGATAGTCCTACGCCATGCAGGTCTCATAGATCCCACCTCTTTGGAAGAGTATCTCGCAGTAGGTGGCTACTCAGCCTTTTTCAAGGCTGTATGGGATATGAGCCGGGAAGAGGTTTTGGCAGAAGTAAAGAACTCCAAGCTTCGCGGTCGTGGAGGGGCAGGGTTCCCCACCGGCTTGAAGTGGGAGCTGATGAACAAGAATGACGCAGAGAAGAAATTCCTCATCTGCAATGCTGATGAAGGGGACCCCGGAGCATACATGAACCGGAACGAGTTGGAGAGTGATCCCCATATGCTCATAGAAGGGATGCTTATCGGAGCCTATGCAATGCATACGTCGGTGGGAATCGTCTATGTGCGTGCAGAGTACCCTCTAGCTGTAAAAAGGCTGAAGCTTGCTGTCCAGCAGGCCAGAGAGGTTGGGTTGCTCGGAAAAGAGATACCCAACACCCTTTTCACTTTTGACATAGATATAGTGGAAGGGGCAGGAGCCTTTGTCTGTGGAGAGGAGACCGCCCTTATCGCATCCGTTGAAGGCAAGGCCGGCCGTCCTACCATGAAGCCCCCATTTCCAGCACAGAAGGGCTATTTGGGCTATCCCACAACCATTAACAACCTGGAGACCTGGTGCAATATCCCTGTTGTCATCGGAATGGGCAGCTCTTGGTTCAGAAAGACCGGCACCCCTGACAGCCCGGGAACCAAGGTGTTCTCCCTGGTCGGAAAGGTAAAGAATACAGGCCTGGTCGAGCTGCCCCTAGGGGAGAAGCTCACCACCCTTATCTATGAGATCGGGGGAGGTTCCTCCTCACCAAACAAGAAGATCAAGGCAGTACAGTCGGGAGGACCTTCTGGAGGGTGCATACCCGCTTCGAAGTTCGATACCCCCATCGACTATGAGACACTCAACACTTTGGGTGCCATCATGGGATCGGGAGGTATGGTCGTCATGGACCAGGACAACTGCATGGTCGATGTTGCACGGTACTTCATTGAGTTCACCCATAAGGAGTCCTGTGGCAAGTGCGTCCCCTGTAGGGAAGGCCTTGCCCAGGAGCTTGCCCTGCTCAACGGCATAGTCGAAGGCAGGGGCAAGGAGAGTGACCTCATCCTGATGAAGGAACTTGGCCTGAACATCTGTGACACTGCAGTGTGTGGCCTTGGGCAGAGTGCACCCAATCCGGTACTGACAACCCTCACATACTTCAAGCAAGAGTATGAGGACCACATCCTGCGTCACCACTGCTCTAGTGGGACGTGTGAAGACCTCATCACAGCACTTTGCGCCAACTCCTGCCCCATGCATATGGACATACCTGCCTACATACAGCTGTTGAAGGAGAACCGACTGGAGGAGGCCTTTGCCTCAACACTCCAGGACAACCCCCTCCCAGGGACCATAGGGAGGATCTGTCACTTCCACTGCCAGATGAGATGCCGGCGCGAAAGCATAGACCAAGCTGTCCAGCAGGGTGAGATCCACCGCTATCTTGCAGACACCATGTACAAGATGGGTAGGGAAGAGGTTATCTACCAGAAGCTTGTAGATAACAAGCATCCTTCTACAGGAAAAACCATAGCCATAGTAGGAGCCGGGCCTGCAGGGCTCGCAGCAGCATTCTACCTAGTCAGGCTAGGACACAAGGTGACCATCTATGACTCCCATGACAAGGCTGGAGGGGTCTTGCGCTATGGGATTCCCTCATACCGCCTTCCCAAGGAAGTCCTAGATAAGGAGCTCGAGCTTTTTGAGATGCTGGGTATCACCTTTGTATTCAATACAGAGTTGGGCAATCAGATCAGCATGCAAGGCTTGCAGGACGAATACTCAGCGGTAATCCTTGCCGTGGGTGCCTACAGCCATATGGAACTGCATATCCCAGGCATCGAGCTCAAAGGCGTGCTACAAGGGACTGTCCTGCTTGAACAGCTGGAAAAGGAAGAGCCTGTCGAAATTGGCAAACGCATTGTCATCATCGGAGGAGGAAACGTTGCCATTGATGCAGCTCGTACCCTTTGGCGAAGAGGCTGTGATGTTACTGTCGCATACCGTCGTGCCAAGGAGGATCTTCCAGCTAACAAGAGTGAGATAGATGAGGCCCTTACAGAAGGGATCAAATTCGCATTCATGTGTTCCCCAGTCCAAGTCATTGGAAATGATGCTGGTCAAGTGGAATCATTTGAAGTCATGGAGATGGAAGGTGGTCCTTATGATCTTTCCGGGCGGAGAAAGCCCCTTGCTACAAATAAGACACGGCGCATTCTGTGTGACACGGTGATCGTAGCCATAGGGGAGCAAGTCGATGATGGCCTGCTCATACGAGAGGGATTTGAGACTACAGAAAGAGGGAATGCTTCCATAGGAAGGTATTCCTTCAAGACCAATCTGAGAGGGGTCTATGCCATCGGTGATGTTGTCACCGGACCTTCCACTGCCGCTGAGGCAATGGGGTATGCAAAGGATGCCGCCTCTGTCATCGATTATGACCTGACCGGCACCAATCGTTTTGCTACCTTGTTTGAGGAGTTCTCCTATAGCAACGAGGTCCCCGCTGAGATCGAGTCGATAAAGCCCATCGCACCTAGGCATCTGAAGATTTCCGAGCGAAAAGGAAATTTCTCTGAGGTGAACAGGGGGTATCTGGGCGAACAGGCACGTCAGGAAGCATCGCGTTGCCTACGTTGTGATATTCGCAACACTGAGTCCAAGGAGGTTGCACATGGCTGATAATATGATAAAGCTGAGCATTGACGGTCAGGAAGTGACCGTTACAAAGGGAACAACCATCTTGGACGCTTGCCTCAAGGTAGGCATCAAGATTCCAACACTCTGCCATCTTGAGGATGTCTCCTCCCATGGCTCGTGTGGTGTCTGTGTAGTGGAGGTGAAAAACTCCAAGAGGTTGGTGCGGTCTTGCATCTCACCTGCTTTGCCAGGTATGGAGGTGACCACCAACAATGAGCGTATACGTGCATCAAGGAAGCTCAACCTAGAGCTGGTGTTGGCAAATCACCCCTTGGAGTGTCTGACGTGCGAGCGAAACCTCAACTGCGAGCTGCAGAGCCTTGCCCAGCAGCTGGGTGTCAGGGAGAGCAGGTTCCAAAGGACGAAGAAGAAACTTCTTCCTCTGGACTACTCCTCTTCCTCCCTTATAAGGGACCCCAACAAGTGTATTCTCTGTAACCGTTGTGTGGAGGTTTGCGCCCAAGTCCAAGAAGTGCATGCCATCGACATTGTAGGGCGGGGCCTTCGTAGCAAGGTCTCCACCTTCCTGGACAAGGGTCTGGGAACATCGGTCTGCACAAACTGCGGGCAGTGTGCCTTAGTCTGTCCTACCGGGGCCATAACTGAGCGGTCGCACATCGAGGAGGTCTTTGCCGACATAGCGAACCCTGATCTCGTCACCATTGTACAGACAGCCCCTGCCATTCGTGTAGGCATAGGTGAAGCTATGGGTATGGGATGGGGAGCTCTGGTCACTGGCCAGATGGTAGCAGGCTTGCGTAGATTGGGCTTCTCTAAGGTATTTGACACCCAGTTTGCCGCTGACCTCACCATTATGGAGGAGGGCCACGAGCTGATAAGTCGTATCCAGAAAAAGGGGACGCTGCCTATGATAACCTCCTGCTCGCCGGGGTGGATCAAGTATATCGAACACTTCTACCCCGAACAGCTGGACCATCTTTCAACCTGCAAGTCTCCCCAGCAGATGTTTGGCGCCATAGCAAAGACCTATTATGCCCAGGAGGCGGGTCTCGATCCTAGAAACATTCGTGTCGTCTCTATCATGCCCTGTACCGCTAAGAAGTTTGAGGCAGGAAGAAACGAGATGGATGGGGCCTTTGACTTCTGGAAGGAAGAGTTGAGTCTAGCAGAAGATGAGCGTTTCGCCGATGTAGACTATGCCCTGACTACGCGTGAACTAGCTTCGATGTTCAAGCGCGTAGGCATCCAGTTCTCATCCCTGCCCAACGAAGAGTTCGACAATCCCTTGGGCATGTCCACAGGTGCTGCTGTCATCTTTGGAGCAACCGGGGGCGTGATGGAAGCAGCGCTTCGCACTGCCTATGAGGTGCTTACCAAACAGACTCTGCCTTCTGTAGACTTTACTGATGTGCGTGGTATGGAGGGCATCAAGGAGGCAACTGTCGATATCAATGGGATGCCACTTCGTGTGGCTGTTGCCAATACCCTGGGTAATGCCTGTAAGTTGATGGAGCAGATCAGCAAGGGAGAATCACCCTATGCCTTCATTGAAGTCATGGCCTGTCCTGGAGGATGCTTAGGTGGGGGAGGCCAGCCCATTCCCACCAATGCGGAAATTCGCAAGAAGCGAGCAGAGTCCATCTATCAGGAGGATAGGAACTTTGCTGTAAGGAAGTCTCACGAGAATAGTGAGATACTCTCTCTCTATGAGAATTTCCTTATCAAGCCTCTTGGTGAGAAGAGTCACCATCTGTTGCACACCTCCTATACGAAGAGGGGGCAGTATAAGGTGTTCGAGACGTAAGGAATACAGAGGACCAAAGTAAAGCAGACATAAAGGATGTACTGCAAATTCACCTGTGCTTACAAGGTACCAACCACCTGAGCAATGAGGGAAACTCTAAAATTTCCTCATAGGGAAGGTGGTTGTTCTGTATGGTGTATTACATTGAATGTAATACATAAGGATGTTGAATACCCTGTCCTCTCATGTTCCCTTGCACAGGAGGAGGTGCTTATTGTCCTGAAAATATATACCAAATCAGAGCTGTATCCTGAATTTCTTGATTTTTGGACATAGAACCAGATAATACCCCCTCTAATAAAAC
>CAYXYD010000152.1:0-6478 GCA_964469205.1 uncultured Sphaerochaeta sp.
TACTGATACAGATACTTTTAACGTTACAACCACTATTGCTGAGACTGGAAAGGTTAAAGTTTCTGCTTCGGAAATTACAGGAGACACCCTCGTTGCTTATAACGCATCGGGTAACTTAGAAACCTATGGCATTTCCTCAAGTGGAAATCAAACATCCTTTGTAGCATTCTTGACGACCCTTTCCAATAAGCGTACAGGATATACGGTAAAAATGAGTGCAACTGCAATGGAAAGTGGTACTGGAACTGCAATCTCTTATATCGACTATACTGTTGGTAGTGGTGGGCAGTCAGTAAAGACAAATGGCGCAGGAGCCTCCACTCCTAACCCAATCGCTACTGTAATGAATGTTACCTCTTTAACTACACTCACCGGTGCTTCACAGCCCATAACCCTTAACATTGATGCTGGTACCTATGATGCAGCAGTATCAGGCGAGTATACAGGAACCGTAACCTTCAACTTCACTTCCAATGCTTGATAACGAACAACTCCCATAAACAACTTGTCTGTCCACAGAGGCCTCCACCCGGAGGTCTCTTGTTCTATACCAAACAAGCTTCTTCTTTATGCTCTTCCCTGATCACAAGCCCTCTTTTACTCTGACCGATTACAAAGGTATGACTGTAGGGAATTGTTCTTATATCTTGTTCCAAGAAAATTCTTTTTTATATTTATTTATTCCTTTGTATTGTCATAAGTGATATTCATCATACTAAGTATTATTCTTTATAATATAATATTTTATTAATCCTTACTATAATTGTAGATTTTCTATCATTCCATTTTTACATTAGTGTTGACATAAGTGAAAGTAGCCCCTATCATATATATAGACGTAGAAAAAAGGACTCTTGCAAAAGAACAAGCTTCTTAAGGAGCACTCATGAGAAGAACTTTTATCGCTACACTACTGATCTTGGTTATTGCTTCAACATCTCTCTTCTCTGTAGAGGACAACTTCACTGTCACAACCGATGTCAGTCTGATCGGCTGTATGAAGGTTTCTTCTTCTCCAATTGCGGGAAATACAATTACTGACTATACCAACTCAGGTAACTTCACTACCCTTGCTATCACAACCAGTGGAGAACAGAGTTTCTCCGCATACATGACCACCCTCTGTAACAGCCGCACTGGGTATACGGTTTCCATGTCTGCAACTCCCATGACCAGCGCTGGGAGTTCCTTCACCAGTCAGATCCTCTATACTGTTAGATGTAACGGCCAGGAGGTACTAGCTACATTGGCTCAAGAAACCGTCCCGCCCACTATAGTGGATGTAAATTCATTGACTCACCTCACCGGCGACTCAAAACAAATAACACTCAGTGTCGATTCAACCACCTTCGACGCAGCAGTATCAGGCAGCTACACAGGGACGGTGACCTTCGAATTCACTGCTACCTAATAAAAAACCAACTAACATAAGCAATTGTCTGTCCACAGAGGCCTCCAACCGGAGGCCTCTGCCTTGTCCATTGACCAAGCTCCTACTCTTAGACTAGCATAGTCTTGCTGGATCTGGAAAAACAGAATGGGGTGTGAATCCCCGACGGTCCCGCCACTGTAATCGATGATGAACACAGATAATGCCATTGTCCCTTGGATGAGAAGGCCTGCAAGTAAGAAAAATCGTAAGTCAGAAGACGTTTCCAGATTAAATTCTTCGTGGTAAAAGAGACAGCGCCTGAGCTATACCTATTTCCCTAGGTACGCCCTACCTCCATGAAGAAAAAGCACATCTTTTCTTTTGGAGGCCCTTCATGAAGAAGCGCGGAATCTTCTCCCTGGTCGTACTACTTGCCCTCTCTACAATCTTTGCAGCACAAACCACCACAACTGACATCGGAACTGCTTACGAACTCGTCATATCAGACGTAGCATTCGCACAAGCAGAAACAAACAACGCATCATCTGTATCCGTCATAACAAGGAAGCAGATCGAGGCATACAATGCACAATCAACAGGGGAACTGGTAAACAAGGCCATAGGAACTACTTTTAATTCTTATGGTGCTTTGGGAACTGCACAAACTGTTGCTATTCGAGGAGCACGTTCTTCCAAGAACTTGATTTTCCTCGATGGAGTTCTTCTATCATCAGCTCATGACGGGTCAGTTGACCTTTCCATGATTCCTGTCATAACCATCGAGCGCATTGAAATCATCAAAAGTGGCTCTGGAAACCTCGGAAGGACCAATGCTATTGGTGGAATGATAAACATCATTACCAAACAAGGAATCGCTACAGATACACCCTTCTCCGTTACTGTAGAAAACGGTTCATTCCTTCCTGAAGCCTATGGCTCTTCAGATGATCGCAACTGGCTCTCAATCGTCGATAGTCAGAAAGTCGATGTTATGTATGCTAATACCCTGCAAGGCACCAACCTTGTAGCCAACGTCGGTGGGGTTGTGGCTCAGAATGCCTATACCTATACAAACACAACTACAGTTAAGGCACTCAGAGACAATGCAGAAATGTATGCAGTCCATGGTGGCATCAACGCAAGCAGGGACTTTGGTGAAAATGTTGAAGTCGCTTCAAATAACCTAGCCAACTACAAGCACTTCAACTCACCCGGTAGTTACACTTGGGGTCTTACTCCTAATGAATACCAGGATAATATTCTCTTAAGCACCAAGAACTCAGCTACTCTCGCAAATCTTGGAAATACTCTCGAAAGCTTGAAGGCTGAACTCAACTATACCTATGGCAGAACGTTCTTC
The DNA here is from genome assembly GCA_964469205.1 of uncultured Sphaerochaeta sp. Taxonomy (GTDB): domain Bacteria; phylum Spirochaetota; class Spirochaetia; order Sphaerochaetales; family Sphaerochaetaceae; genus Sphaerochaeta. Next base: position 2,733 of record CAYXYD010000152.1, read on the forward strand.
CACGGGGCTTGGGGAGATAGCACTCACAATAAAAACAAAGGAAACTTCCTAGTCGAAGAAACCTGGAATTTTGGTGAAGCATACAATGTAGTCACCGGTGCTGACCTTGCCTTTGACTATGTAGATAGCACCGATGTTGGGAAAAACCTTCGCCTCAACCCTGCTCTTTATGCCAACGCAAGTATCTACCTGCTTGAAGGTGTGCTTTCCTTACACCCAAGTGTCAGCCTAGCCTACCTCAGTGATATGGAAGCTTTTTCTCCCAACGCTTCTTTTGGAGCTATCTACAACCTCGGCGAGAATACTGCACTGAAGGCTAATGCAAGCTATGCAGAAAGAATACCTACCTTCAGTGAACTTTACTGGCCAGGTATGAGTAACAGCAGTCTAAAGACAGAAAAAGGTCTACAAGGAGATTTTGGCTTCAGCACAAAACTGAACCCTATCGCCTATGAAGGGACTATATTTGCTAGAAATATTTACAACGAAATAATGAATGACAGTATGTGGATACCTCAAAATATTGGCCATACCGTCTACTTCGGTACAGAACAAGCTTTCACCCTTAATCTGACCGATATGTTTGCCCTCTCTGCCAGCTACCTGTACAACAAGAGCTTTGACCTGTCCAATGATCAAACATTCGCTGACAATGAAAAAGTCAATTACGTACGCAACCACACAGCAAAAGCCTCAGCTTCCTTTGCATACAATATCTTCGATGCTGTTCTCAGCGGCGAATATCTAGGAAAATATCGAGTTACAACAACCGAATATGATCCAACTTTCGTCCTCAACCTCAGCGTGAATGCTCAGGTTACTGACGATCTTAAGGTCTATGTTGCAATAGATAACCTGCTCAATGCTTCCTATGAGCTACAGGGTGGCTACCCAATGCCTGGCACCAAGGTCCGCATTGGCGGAACACTGAAGTTCTAGGCATGAAAACAGAGAACCTCTATTCACTCATGCAAAAGGGAGGAGCGGTCATGTGGCCGCTCTATGCCCTTTTGGTAATAACAGTGGTCATAGCATTAGAAAGGACCATTACCTTTCTCTTGCTTTGGAAAAGAGGCGAGAGGCTTCCCCTTAAAAAGTTGGAAGCTCCTCTCTCTGTGCTTGACCTCGTCTCTATGATCAGCCCGGTATTAGGATTCCTTGGAACCGTAACCGGGATGATCAACGCCTTCAAATCAGTATCAGAAGCAGTATCGGTACAACTGCAGGTAGTTGCCTCCGGTCTCTATGAAGCCCTCTTCAGCACAGCCTTCGGCCTCATCATCTCCATTGTTGCTACTATACTAGGCTTCTTATTAGACATGGCAGCAGGAGCCTTATGCGAAAAAGACGAGACCTAGGCCAACCTAGCGACATTGCCTTTCTCCTCATCATATTCTTCCTGCTCCTAGCTGGTATCAACACCACACAGAGCATTGCCCTGCACACAAGAGCCAGTAAGGAAGCTCAACAGGACACTGTTGTCCTGCAAGTCCTGCTGACCCAGCAGGGGACCTTACAGCTTGAAGGTGAGTCCTATTCTCCCTTTGATTTCGCAATGAAGCTTACACCCAACACAACGCTTCACCTCCAAGTGGAGGCAGAGACCTCCTGGCAACAGGTGGTCGATCTTCTCTCTCTCACCGAACAAAGACAAATTGCAGGACTCTCTTTGACAATGTCTAAAGATAGAACTGAAGGGACACCTATAAAGCAGGAAAGGGAGATGGCCCTATGAGAAAGAAACGCTCCCCGGCTCCTACTGCCATGACTGACATTGCATTCCTACTCCTACTCTTCTTTCTCATCCTGGCCATCTCCACCCATGTCCTTCCCATACCCCTCACTCCGGCCAAAAGCGAAACCTCTTCAACAACAGAAGAACCTAAGCACCTTCTTTTGGTTACCTCAGAGGGAAAATTGTTTTATCAAGGGAAGGCGGTTCTTCTTGAAGATCTGCCAAAAACAGAAGAGTTCTCCCTCTTAGCTGACAAGAATACCCCCTTCAAGACGCTTTCACCCATTATCAAGACCTTGCAAGCAAAGGGAGTCACCACACTCCACTGCATTGTGGAGCCAAGTATATGAACATCCTTAGAGCTACGATCATAACAATCCTGGTAACAGCAGCTTCTCTAGCTGCTCTTCTGATCCCTCTCAACATCTCAACATCTAGTGAGCAACCACAGAGGGCTACAGGGGCGACCATCTCCCTTGTCAATAGCCTTCCCTCAGTAAAAGTGAACTTACCTTCTTCTGTACCGGAACAGCCCAGGACAACACCTGTCAAAATAGAAGTTGTCAAACCTTCTGATAGAACTCCATCACCAGCTGTAGAAGAACCTCTTCCTAGTTCAGATGATGGTGTTGTTCCAATGGAGTCTATAGTAGCCCCTGAAGTTGTGATTGATTTTGAGCCTTTGCCCACACCTACACCAGAAGCAGCAACAGAACAAGAGACGCTTGTTCAGGAAGAACCGGTTATCGATTCAGAAGATGAACCACCAACCGCTCCTCCTGATGCTTCCGCCTCAACAGAGGCATCCATTGCCTCTGTTGCAGCCTCTGTAGTTTCCTCTGATCCTCTTCCCTCTCTTGTCGATGGCTACTATGAAACAACAAGTACTGACCAAGGTCCTTCTTTTGATAGGACTACACTGGCTTCAAGGATCAAATACCCCTCCCTTGCCAAAAGGCAAGGGATAGAGGGGTTGGTAGTATTACGGTTGTTTATTTCGTCTTCTGGAAAGGTTGAACGAATAGAAGTGGAAGAAGATCCTAGCTATGGACTAGCTGAAGCTGCAGTTAAGGCCTTTACGGGTTTACAGGGCAAGCCAGCTATCCTTGAGGGTAAGGCGGTACCGGTCATGCTTCGGTACCCGGTACGATTTACCTTGAAATAGAGGATTTCATACAACTGGGTTTTAGGAATCGTAAGAAAACTAACAAAAAGAAAGAATCACTACTATAGACTTCTTAATTATATTTATTTATTTTGTTAATATTATGTAAAATAGATTGTTATATGTGACTATTTGCAGAAATAATGCTATATAATAAGTATTATTTTGTTATATATCTGTAAAACGGAGGTGATTCTATGTTGTTAGAATTCAAGATGAAAAACTACAAGTCCTTCAAGGATGAATGCATATTCTCAATGACTCCCGCTCCCAAGCAAAAGGGACTGGACTACAGTGTCTTGTCAGAGCACATTGGAAAGAAGGAATATAAGGGACTATGCTCTGCAGTGGTCTATGGACCGAACGCTTCGGGCAAGACCAATATCATCGGGGCAATGGAAACCTTCAAGAAGATTGTACTTAGGGGAAACATCCTCAATGTAGAGGCGAAGGATTCGCCCAATGCTGCGTCCAATGCGCTTGAGCTGATCCCAAACAATACACTCCCAAGCTCCGAGCCGGTAAGCTTTTCCATTACCTTCACTGACAATAATTTGCTGTTTGACTATGCGATTTCTCTTGATCTGGGAAGCTTCCTTGAAGCGGATCATGCAAGGAAGATTCTGAAAGAGACTCTTTCCGTCAATAAAGTCATGCTTTTTACCCGAAGCGATGACCTGGAAATAGGGGACCTTGCGGTAATCGAGCCCTACTTGGTGCCTGCGTATGCACAAAATGCACAGGGAGCAGTTGCCTTGGCAAAGAGCAGCCTAGACGAGGAAGAGCTGTTCCTTGCAAATGGCTTCAAGACTATGTTCAGTTCAAAGCTTGATTCGATGATCGTGG
>CAYXYD010000153.1:0-6464 GCA_964469205.1 uncultured Sphaerochaeta sp.
AAACATGCGTCCGGTAACCAGTTTTACCGCATAGTAGTAGATCTCTTCCTTGTCCTTGAAATACTGGTAGATGGTTGGTCGGGAGATTCCACACTCCTGTGCAATGAGAGAGAGGTTAGAATCACGATACCCTTCACGTCCGAAGACTTTCAGCGCAGTCTGCAGTATCTTTTCCTTTCTTTCCTCATGATCAATCTTCTTGGGCATGGCCTAAAATCCCCCTAAACCTATCTGTCCGCTATTGTTATATTACAGTATACCATTATACTGTAAAAAACACTATATTACAGAGAGGTTTTTATGTTTCTCATATTCGTGCTTTTAGCCATCTTACTTACCCTATTAGTGATAGGAATTGCAAGAACTCTTGTCCTCAAGCGAAAAAAGCATGAGATTCCCCCTCCAAACTCTCTTCCTTCTACAAAAGAAGCGATAGAAAAATTACAGCATGCAATCATGTTCAAAACGGTAAGTAGCAGAGAAAAAGGAAAAACAGATTGGGACCAATTCACCCAGTTTGCTGCCTATCTTACCCAGGCCTTCCCTCTCTGTGAAAAGCACCTGAACATAAAGAGCGACTCCAAATACAACCTTATCTACTGCTTTACCGGAGAGGATACCACGGCTCTTCCCGGCCTGCTTACAGCACACCAGGATGTGGTATCGGCAAATGATGATGAATGGACCCATCCCCCTTTTGCCAAAACCCTGGAAGAAGGGTATGTCTGGGGAAGAGGAAGCTTTGACTGCAAGCTACAGCTCATAGCCATCCTTGAAGCCTTTGAACTCATGTTGCAAGAGGGCAAAAAGCCCAAGCGGACTTGGTACGCCGCCTTCGGTTGTGATGAAGAGGTAAATGGAGGGAACAAAGGAGCGACCCTTATCGCAGAGCAGTTCGCTCGGAGGGACCTCACCTTCTCCCTCCTTCTTGATGAGGGGGGCGTAGTTTCAGAGAACTACATCAAAGGCATCGATCGCCCAATTGCCGTTGTGGGTGTTGCAGAGAAGGGGTACATGGACACCCTTTTGAGCTGTAGTCGCGAGGCTGGGCACTCTTCCACGCCACTCATGCCCACAGCATTGGGGAAGATTGCAAAGGCGGTAACAGCTATTGAATCGAGTAGGCAAGAAGCGAGGATCACCAAGGCTGTGCAGGCTATGCTCAGAAATATAGGAGAAGGGGCTTCCTTTCCCTTTGCATTCCTCTTTCTCAACCTCTGGCTTACCAAGCCCCTTATCAAGCTGATATTTTCAAAGAGCCCAACCCTCAATGCACTCATCAGGACCACCAGCGTACCCACCATGATCGAGGCTAGCGACAAGAGCAATGTCATAGCACAAACCTCTACTGCTGTGGTCAACACGCGTCTGCTCACTTTTGATGACCAGGAGAAAACCCTTAAGCATCTCAAAGCTGTCATTGCGGATGAAGAGGTCTCCCTTACTGTCACCCGCTATGAGGAGCCTTCAAAGGAATCCCCCACTACAGGGGAAGCCTTCGACCAGCTCAAGGCTACCATTTCCAGTATATTCCCTGAGGCCATCGTCACCTCTTACCTGATGCTTGGCGCAACTGATGCACGCAAGTACCAGAACCTATGTAAGAATATATACCGCTTCACCCCTGCCCAGATGGACAAGAGCGAGGTCCAGAGGATGCATGCCCCTGATGAGAGAATGCATACCGAGAACGTAAAAAAGGCTGTCGCCTTCTTCATCTCGCTTCTAGAAAGCTGGTGACGGAACAAGAAAAAGGGCTCCGCAAATTTGCGGAGCCACTTTGTACAGGATGGGTTGCCTTTTATGAATTCTTGATCTTCACTTCGATACTCTTGGGTTGCACCACTTCCTTCTTGGGAAGGGTCACCGTAAGCACTCCGTTGGCAAATTCGCCCTCTATCTTAGCCTCATCCACATCCTCGGGAAGGGAGAAGGCGCGTTCGAAACTCTGACTGCTTCGCTCACAGATGAGAAGCTTCTTTCCATCCTTCTCATCCTTGGAACTCTGTTTGGCAGAACTGAGCCTGAGTACGTGTTTCTCGACGTTCACCTTAACATCTTCCTGCTTATATCCGGGAAGCTCGGCTTCAACGATGTAAGCCTTGTCTGTCTCGGTAATGTCTACAGGAGGAATCTTCGATGAGGTAAGACCCCAATCACCCAGCATATTGCTGAAGAGCGAATCGAAGGGCGATACCACCGGTGTCCGATAATTGTTTCTAGTTGTAAGATATGCCATTTGTACACCTCCATGTGTTTCTCTATATGTAATCCCCTTTTCGGGTTTCACCAATATAGATGCACAAAGCGTGCCAACTTCACAAATCTATGCTACAAGCCAATATTTACAACAAAATACCAGAATCATCAGCAAATACAAGCCACTTTACGACCCATACCAAGGCTCTATAGATACCAATGGGTCAAACTGGTAGGTAGAGCGGCAAAAAGCCTGCTTAACCGTATCAGAATGACCCAGTGTGCGATGCAACAAGACTATAATGGGACAAAAGCCTTTTAGAGCTTGTCACTCATCGTTGCCACCATGACAGCCTTGATCGTATGCATCCTGTTTTCTGCCTCGTCAAAGACCACAGAGTGCTTGCTTCTGAAGACTTCGTCGGTGACTTCCAGTTCGGTGAGTCCATACTGGGAGTGGATCTGTCTTGCTACGGTGGTATTCAGGTCATGGAAGGAAGGGAGGCAGTGCTCAAAGAGCACCTTTTCATTGCCTGAAGCACGAAGAAGATCCATGGTGACCTGATAACCCTTCAGCAGTGCGATACGCCTAGAGGTCTGGTCCTCCTCTCCCATCGAGACCCAGATGTCAGTGTAGATGATATCTGCACCCTTAACAGCTTCATAGGGATCGGTATGCGTTGAGATGACCGAGCCTGTCTTTTTGGCTACTGGGACGAGTTCGGCGATAAGGTCCTCAGAAGGAAAGAGCTCCAGAGGAGCACCGATGCTGTAGTGCATGCCTACTTTTGCAGCTCCTATCATCAGGGCATTGGATACGTTGTTTCTTCCATCGCCTATGTAAGCCATCTTCATCTTATTCAGAGGCTTTCCCGTATGCTCCATGGCTGTGAGGAAATCAGCAAGCACCTGGGTAGGATGGTCATCATCGGTGAGGCCATTCCATACGGGTACCTCACTATAGAGGGCGAGGTCTTTGACGATCTGCATGGCAAAGCCCCTGTACTCGATACCGTCGTACATCCGCCCAAGCACCTGGGCAGTATCCTCGATGGACTCTTTCTTGCCCATCTGGCTGTTGGTGAGGAAGGTGACAGAGGCCCCTTCATCAAAGGCGGCGACTTCAAAGGAACAACGGGTACGTGTTGAGGTCTTGTCAAAGATAAGGACAATGTTCTTCCCCTCAAGCAAAGCTCCCTCCAAGTTCTTGGAGTACGGTTTGTTTTTCTTTTTCGCCTTGAGCTCTTTTGCGAGGTCCAACAGATAATGGATCTCCTCTGTAGAATAATCCTTGAGTGTGAGAAAGCTTCGTCCCTTGAGTATTGCCCCTGTCTTCATGCTACCCTCCGTGTAATGGAAAAATAATACATATTCATGCATAAAAAAGCAATGTATTTGCATAAGTATGCAAAAAAGCTTATGCATTGTATTCTGATGCAAAAAGCCCCCCAACACAAGGAAGGAGGGCCAGATTTGCTAGAAATTTGGTTATTTGGCTACAAGTACCACTTCACCGTTGACATACTGCTTGGCAACATATGCCTTGATCTTATCACCACGGAGGGCTTTGACCAGTGCCACGATGCGAGGATCGCTCTCATTGCCCTGCTTGACTGCCACGACGTTGACGTAGGGGCTGTCAGAGCCTTCAATCAGCAGACCGTCACGGGTTGCGATGAGGCCGGCGGGAATAGCGTAGTTGCCGTTGATGATAGCTGCATCGACATCCTGCAAGACGCGGGGAAGGGATGCTGCCTCAATTTCACGGAATATCAGGTTTTTGGGGTTCTCGGCAATATCCATGGGAGTTGCCTCAAGACCTACATTGGCTTCAAGAGTAAGCAGACCTGCACTCTGAAGCAAGAGAAGTGCGCGACCTTCGTTGGTGGGGTCATTGGGAATAGCAATGGTTGCACCCTGAGGGAAGTCGGCAATTGCCTTGTGCTTTTCGGAGTAGAGGGCGAAGGGCTCAACGTGGATGCCTCCTGCATTTGCCAGATGATAGCCACGATCGTTGTTGAAGGACTCGAGATAGGGAATGTGCTGGAAGAAGTTCGCATCAAGCTCGCCTGTCTCTAGGGCTTCATTGGGCGTCACGTAGTCTGTGAACTCACGAATTTTGAGAGTGATGCCTTGGGCAGCAAGATCCTCAACAACAAGGTTAAGGAATGCAGCGTGGGGCTCGGGGGTCGCACCAACAGTCAGTACATTTGTAGCGGACTGTTCCTTTGTTCCGGCAGCGAAGAGTGTTGCTGCCACGAGAATTACCAATGCGATGGTCAATGTTTTTTTCATATTTTCTCCTACTCTCCCCGAAGGTGAGAGGTATGCACGAATAGTGTCAGCGCTTGGCCAACAGATGAGAACTGATCTTGTTGCCGATCATCTGGATAATCTCTACGAGCACCAGGATGGTAATTACTGCAACAACCATAACGTCTCCACGAAAGCGTTGGTATCCATAACGGATAGCAAGGTCTCCCAAGCCCCCTCCTCCGATAGCTCCGGCCATGGCCGAGTACCCGATGAGGTTGATAATCGTTAGCGTCACTCCGCTGACAAGCGAGGGCAAGGCTTCCGGAATAAGGACTTTTCGAATGATTTGCCAGTTGGTAGATCCCATTGCGCGGGCGGCCTGAACGACCCCCGGATCCACCTCCTTCAGCGCGGTCTCAATGACTCGTGCCACAAATGGCGCTGCCGCAATGGACAGCGGTACTATAGTAGCGGTGGTACCGATACTGGTTCCGATTAAAATACGTGAAAGGGGAAATAGCAAAATCATGAGAATGATGAAAGGGAACGAGCGCAGAACGTTCACAATCCTTCCCAGGACGTTGTTGAGTATGGGCTTGGGGATAATGCCACCCTGTTCCGCACCTGAGGTAATGGAAAGGAGAATACCCAAAGGCAGGCCCATCAAAAGGGAGAAGAATGTTGAGAAGAAGACCATACTCAGCGTCTGTCCTGTTGAGGTCAGGACAAGCATCCATAGTTTGCTCATAGCTTGCCCTCCTCTTCTACAAAGACGCCCTGGCTTTTCAGTGCATCGAGAGTCTTCTTCTTTATTGCCTCATCACCGCTTATGTCTACAACCATGGTTCCGATCTCCACATCCCCAACCTTCTGCACACCACCTGCACGAATATTAAACTCGACCCCAAGATCCCTGGTTATCCTGCTGAGGATAGGTTGGTCGGTGGTATCACCACGGAATCGAAGGGTATATGTCCCAATTTCCTTTGACCACTGCACCATCTTGTCCTGACGTTCAGTGCTTTCGTCAACTCCAACAAGGTGAGCAAGAAAATCCTTGGTAACCTCACTGGCAGGATTGGCGAACATGTCAGTGACAAAGCCCTGTTCGACAACCTTTCCATCATCGAGGACAGCCACCTGTTCGCAGGCATCACGCACTACTTCCATCTGGTGGGTTATCATGACAACAGTGAAGGACATCTTCTTCTGGATCTCCTTCAGCAGGGCAAGGATCGAATGGGTAGTCTGGGGGTCTAAGGCACTGGTAGCTTCATCGCAGAAAAGTATGTCAGGGTTGCATGCCAGAGCCCTGGCTATGGCTACCCTTTGCTTCTGGCCACCGCTTAGGGTGCTGATAGGGGCCTTTCCCCTTCCTTCCAAAGCTACAAGATCAAGCAGTTCATCCACTCTCTCTTTAATAGCATCTTTGCTCATCCCATTAATTTCCAGGGGATAGGCAATATTCTCTTCCGCATTGCGTGAAGAGAAGAGGTTGAAGTTCTGGAAGATCATGCCGACTCTACGTCTGCGTTCTATCATGGACCTTTTGGTAAGATTGTCCACACGGACATCATCAAAATAGACTTCGCCACCGTCAGGACTCTCCAAAAGGCTGATGAGACGCACCAACGTTGATTTACCTGCTCCGCTTTTGCCGATGATACCATAAATGGTATTAGAGGGTATGGAGAGGCTCACCCCATTAACGGCATGCAGATTGCCATAGGATCTTTGTAAATTGTCTAACGTAATCTGCATAAATATACCTTCCGTACTCAATGAATTGTTACTATCATAGTTAAAAGGGATACCTTGGACAAGAGCAACAGGGTAAAAACGGGAAAGGAAGTATATAAAGTGAAAAAACATGCAGAATGTCAGCAAACAGGAAAAGGACGCAAAAGCGTCCTTTTCCATCTATATTAAACCGACTATTAAGTCGGACTAGGGCAAAAAAAGGCCCGGCGGCTACCTACTCTCCCACGGAAAACCGTAGTACCATCGGC
>CAYXYD010000154.1:0-2080 GCA_964469205.1 uncultured Sphaerochaeta sp.
TTAGAGCATCGGACTCATAATCCGTGGGTCGAAGGTTCAAGTCCTTCTGGGCCCAAAAGAGAAAACTCCTTGCAATGCAAGGAGTTTTCTTGTTTTAATGCTAGTGCTATAAAACTATTGAATCCTAAAAACACCTGTAATGTCAGAAATAAGTATACATATTTCTGACATTGTACTATAATACTCATATATGGAAAGTATTACAGAAAGAGTATTTAGCAGAATTTATGGTCATGGTATGGGTTGGGTATTTTCCCAGATTGATTTCTTTGATCTCGGAAGTAAAAACGCCATCGATAAATTAGTATCCCGCTCTGCAAAAAAAGGGACTATTCGACGATTGATGCAGGGGCTATATGATTATCCTATCTACAGCAAACTTCTTGATGAGGAATTACCACCAAAGATGGATAAGGTCGCAGAGGCCGTTGCCAGAAAATATACATGGAACATCATACCAGAAGGTTCAACTGCACTACATCTATTGGGACTTGATCTTCAAGTACCAGCACGTTATACATTTTTATCAAGCGGCCCTAGCCGTGAATACCATATTCAAGAACAGAAAATAATATTCCTCCACAGAAAAATGTCTCATACTATGATCAAAGACCATTTTACAGCGACCTTAGTTCAAGCAATCCAAGCTATAGGTCGAGGAAATATAACAAATAAACAAAGAAAACAGTTAAGCTCCTTACGTACAGCAAAAGATTATCTCAAAATTGTACGAGAGACTAAAAGTATTACTGTGTGGATACATGATGAAATCATAAACATTGCCAAACTTACTGAACATGAGGAAAATAATTATGAATAAATGGTTTACGTTATCACCATCTGAAAAGAAAGATCTTATTATTGGTACAGCTGGAATGATGGGTATTAACCCAGGTATCATTGAAAAAGATATTTGGGTAGTTGCTGTCCTTCAAGAAATATTTCATTCAGAAAAGTATATCGATCAGTTCATTTTCAAGGGTGGTACAAGCCTCTCCAAAGTATTCAATGTGATTCATCGATTCTCTGAAGACATTGATTTAATTATGAATTGGGAGTTGATAGGATATAGCAAAGAAAAAGACCCTTGGGCGAATCGCTCCAAAACACAACAAGATAAATTCAATAAAAATATGCATGGGCTGGCCGACGAATACCTTATAAAAGAGTTTACTCCTTGGCTTCAAAAAAAGCTCTCAGCCCTTGATGATAGAGTAGTTTCTGTTGTCCCAATTGGTGAAGGTAAAATACAGATATTCTATCCTACTTTTTTTCCTGCACCATATGTTAGAGAAACAGTGCTATTAGAAATTGGGCCGTTGGCTTCCTGGGTTCCATCAATATCACAAACAATTCAAACCTATGTTGCCAATTTATATCCAAATGTCATGCATGAAGAGCCAACTCTCATTACGGTCACAACCGCTGAACGAACATTTTGGGAAAAAGTAACAATCGCTCATCAGATTGCTTATAGCAACAACGTTCCTCCTCAAAGATATTCCCGTCACTATTATGACATCTTTATGTTAATAAAGAGCGGGATCAGTGAAAATTCCTTATCAAATATGAATCTCCTAGATTCTGTAGCTCGTTTTAAAGAGCGCTTTTATCCAAGCAAGAAAGCTCGTTACGATTTAGCAAAACCTGGTACAATACGCTTAATCCCAAATACCAACATACAACACATTTTGAAAGAAGATTATACAAATATGCAGGTAATGTTCTTCAAAACACCTCCAACTTGGGAAGAAATAATGAGCGAATTAAAGAAGCTAGAAAGTCTAATAAATATGGTATAACCAACTACTCGCGAGTGCAAAATGGAATTTGTTTTGTACCATCCATGGCAAAGTCTTTGATGATATATTCTCGTAGTACCTGGGTAGCCCAGATACGGGATTGAGTGGCTTGACAGGAATTTACACGGTACCCTACCGAGATTACTGTATCCAGATTACAATCCTTAACTTCCTGGACCTGTGTTTGATCTGGTATGGCTCCATGCTAAGTGGTATGATCCAAAATGGAACTTACCACATTCTCGTCCAATTCACCGCTTCCAAATATATTTTTTAAA
>CAYXYD010000154.1:2180-4594 GCA_964469205.1 uncultured Sphaerochaeta sp.
TTTTTTAAATGCTTTGTGATAGCAGGACGTTGTACTCCAAGGAGTTTCATCATACGTTTTTGTGTGAACCATATGCTCTCGTTGTGAATTGAGATCTCAATTCTTATATTCCCGTTGGGGGCTGTATACAGCAGGAATTCAGTTAGCTCATCCCTGGTAGTAAACCATTTTTCTGTCTTGATTTCTTTGCTATCATTCTTTTCTTGCGTCATATATCCCAAAGATGGCTTGATCCTGACATATATTGTCTTTCAAACTACTCCTTGCCCACCCACGACCCTTATTGGTCTTTTATGAAAGACTTATATGTACATTTCTATATTTTAGTCTTTTATAAAAGACTTATATACAACACTACTGCCTTAGCCACTGGCATAGCTGGTGGCTTGATAACAGCCCAGTATGTAAGGGATCTTTGATACTGGCTGCGGCTAAGTGGCTTCCTAAAACGCACCAGTACTAGCTGCTATCCCAAGAGTATAAGGGGCCACCACCAAAGTCAGACGAAGTAACTACAGTTCCCTCTGACCTTTTCTTGCACACTCTGTCATCTTGCCTTTAGCAAATCATCCTTAGCACCATGCTTCTTATCTAAAGCTGCAATCCTCTGCAGAAGGTCAGTATCACCAGTATTGGAGAATGCTTTCCTTGTTGTATTGGAAATTTACAGAGATGAAATGATCTGAGATATCGAAGATGTCCTTGGTGTAGGCCCTCAGGATCTTCTTCATTCCTGATCCAAGCTGTTCGCATAGGTCCATATCAGAGAATATTCTCATGAGTTCCCTGTTTCTGGGATGAGAGAGACCTCTGATGAATTCATCTTTGGTAAGTCCTACAGAAAGCCCTCCTGTTAAATCACTAAGTTGTAAACATTGCTTGAAAAAAACATTCCGGATGCATTGTTTCCCTTACAGGAACATTACGACTATAGTGTTCCTGCTATAGAAACAAATGGATAACAATGTTCTTGACTTAGAAACAATTGAAGCCTAGTATATAGACACCATGACTATTCAACGAATTGCAGAATTGGAAACAACCATGAAACGCCGCATTGCATCCTTGCCTATTCGGTTCCGACCATTTGTCAGGCATAGGGATACACTTCCACGCACATTCATGCTTACAGGACCAAGAGGAGTTGGAAAAACGACCTTTCTCCTCCACCACGCTAATAAGCTTCTCGAAACCCAGCAGGTAAGGATCCTGTACCTATCTGCAGATAATCCCACCCTTGGAACTGAGGGACTCTATGAAATTGTGGCTTCCATATTTCTTGCAGGCTACTCAGGGGTTATTATTGATGAAGTCCATTTCGCCAAAGACTGGAGCATACACCTAAAAGCCCTCTATGATGACTTCCCCAATCACACACTATGGATAAGTGACTCTTCATCTCTCTGCCTACGAACAGGGAAAGGTGACCTGTCCCGTCGTTTCGTTCACATAGACATGCCACTATTATCATTCCGCGAATTCCTCTACCTTGAAACAGGCACAGAATATCCAGTGTATAACCCATTCAACCCAAGTGAAAAGCTCCCTTTACAACCATCTCCCCATGTTCTTTCTACTTTTAGAACGTATAGGAACACAGGAACCCGTCCCTTTTACAGCGAAGGTGACTTCAGCAATCGGATGCTCTCTGTTCTCGATAAAACACTCTACAGCGACATCCCGTTCTTTCTTCCTAGTATAAGTGACGACAATCTGCGGTTGATGAAAGCAATAACCGGTACATTGGCCAATACATCCATCCCAAGGCTGCAGGTCCGATCGCTCTGCACTGATTGGGCAATAGGGGCTGAAAAGCTCTACCAACTCTTAGAGGTTATGCAATCGGTTGACCTTTTGCGTATCATACGTAAGGAACACGACACCAAGGCAAAAACCGCTGGTGAGAAGCTATTCTTTTCAGACCCCGCTTTCTACACCGTACTGGGAGGAGACCTCGGAAACGCAAGGGAAGCCTTGGTGGCCATGCTTTGCTCCTATGGTGGATACATGGTAGAAGCCACAAAAGACGAAACCACAGGTGATTTTGTCCTTTCCCAATCATTTGGGAATACAACAAGTCATATCAAAATTGAGGTTGGTGGTTCATCCAAGAGTCCCAAAAAATCTGATTTTGTCATTCGTGATGATACCGATTACCCTGGAGGTAAAAACATCCCCTTGTGGCTGTTGGGCATGATGTATTGATCAGATACGCTGCACCCTAAGAAGTTTCTGCCTGATGTTCTACTTCAGAGAGGAGTCTCAAAGTTGGCCTCGGAGCCGAGCTCAATCACGTATCTGAATAGTACTACCATGCAAGCAAGAAGTCTCCGTAGACCCCAACACTATTTAGAGCTATCACCCCCTCACCTCTTCTGCACCACCACATTCACCCAGCTCTCTTCCTCTCTTCC
>CAYXYD010000154.1:4694-6380 GCA_964469205.1 uncultured Sphaerochaeta sp.
CCATCAAACTCTTGGTCGTAGTCCATCTCTTGGAAGGTGAGCTTACGCACAGGAATCTGAGCTTGAGAACTGGCTACCTCTACCATAGTCTCTGAAGCATCAAAGGCTTGTACATCGAATCCTCTTTGCTTGAAAGCCAGACTATCACGTCCGCTACCACATCCTGCATCTAAGATTGACGAACCCGGATCTAGATGGGGAAGGAACATTGCATATTGGGCAGACATATCCACTTTAGCAGTAGTTTTGACATACTGCTGTACATGGGAAGTGTAGTAATGGGAAGAATCAGTCATTGGCTAGGCCTCCTAGCTCTTCATAATAGGTTTTGAGACTCTTTTGCAAGAGGTCCTTGAGGGTTTGTTTCTCTTTCGTATCAATTTGTTTCCAAAGCTGGCTATGGAATGCCAACAGTCCTAGGTCTTTGGAGTAGTAGACAAACCGCTTACGTTCAAACTTCTCAAAGGGGTTTTCCAACATATTCCTCTTCAGAAGGATTTTGTCTTCAAGGTATTCGCGGGTGTACACACACCGATCACGGTCTACAGGAAGACCCCTGTCCAGACGTTTGAGGTAGAAGGCTTGGTAGTAAGCAAGCACCTTATCTATGTTTACCTCCCCTTGGTAGTCAGCATGTTCCAACATGCCAAGCATAAATACCATCTTGAAGGAGAAGGTATAGTTTTTCTCTTCCTGGAAGGCGAGAAAGTCTTGCTTCAGCGTCTCATCGGAGTGAACAGGCAAGCCTTTGCTAATCCTTATATTTTGCAACCTCTCATTTGTAAAATAAAAAATCTTCCGTGATCCGAAGGGCAGGACCAGGTCTGCCTGGACCTGAGCGCTAGTTACCCATTTCTGTAACGTAGAAGTACCCACAAACAGGGCCCTCGCTGCCTGTTCGACATCGAGGTACCCTTCATACTGATTTTCGAAGGTAAGGATATCAACAGGGATAAGCGATCGTACTGTTTCATACAGCCCTAGGACTTCGATGGTGTCCCCAGGGGCATAGGTCCTGGTAACAAGACCAAAGGGAACATACCCAGGATTGCTGAACAGGGCATGGCAGGACCAGGGGCGTGCCAATGCGCCATACTGGTCCACCACATCAATGACAAAAAGCTCTTGCTTCTGTGGTGTTATTCGCAATCCCCTTCCCAGCTGTTGCATGTAGAGGACTTTCGAGATGGTAGGTCTGGCCATAACCAAGACTTCAAGTTCAGGGACATCCCACCCTTCATTGAGCAGGTTGCAACTGCAGAGGAATTGTAGATTCCCAGTACGGAACCGCTGTATTATCGTTTCCACGTGTCTGGTCTCCCCACTGACAGCTTTGGCTTCTATGCCAGATGCTAGCAACAGGCGTTCCATCTCCTTGGTGTGTGCGACATTTACACAGAAGACAATGCCTTTCTGGCCTTGGGAGAAATACTGTTGGAGTATTGTGACTATAAGGTGGTTGCGTGAATCAACACGCAGTGTCCGTTCCAGGTCAGCATTGACATACTCTCGACCGTTGAACCGCACTTCTGATAGGTCGAGGTTGGTTTCAATACGGTAGGAACGTACATCAGCAACTATCTTTTTGTCGATGGCTTGTCGTAGGTCTAGTGTTGTCCGGTAGGTTCCAAACACATCCTCAAGTCGTTTTCTATCAAGTCGGTCTGGAGTAGCGGTAAGGCCGAT
>CAYXYD010000155.1:0-6355 GCA_964469205.1 uncultured Sphaerochaeta sp.
GCCGTCTTCTGTGAAGCAAGAAGCCCATTGGTCTTTAGCCGATGGGTAGTCACTATCCATCATATCTCTCCCAATACGGTATTCAGCAGACGGGTAGCCCGTCCCCTGTGGCTGTACATATCTTTATCCCCTTCGTTGAGGGCTGCCATGGTGGAGGAGGCTTCATCGACATAGAAGACCGGATCATAGCCGAAACCGGCATGACCGTCAGGTTCTTTGGTGATGGAGCCCTCTACCGATTCTGAAATTGTATAAACTCTATACTGGTCTACGACTAGGGCAAGGGCACAGACAAAGGTTGCCTTGCGCTCTTTTTTAGTCGTACAGTGCTCGAGGTTCTTAAGCAGGTAGGCATTTCGCGGACCGGCTTCAAGCTGGTGCCCAAATTCCTCCATACCATAGCGAGCTGTCCTGACACCAGGATTCCCTCCCAGAGCCTCTACACAGAGACCTGAGTCATCAGCAAGGATGGCATAGCCCTCAGGGAGGCTCGGGAGGAGGGAGAGTGCCTTTCCCAAGGCATTCTCAGTAAAGGTCTCACCCGACTCTTCAAAGTCAAAAGTCAGGCCAAGTTCAGAAGGCAGGAAGATCGCATGGGTTTTGAGAATCCTTGCGAACTCTTCCCGCTTATGGTTGTTTGATGTTGCCAATAGTATGTTCATAGGAAAAAAGATACTCATTGGGCCCTATTTAGTCCATACATTCTTGGATCAGAGCCTTGATATAATGCACAGAGGAGGCCACTGTCCCTTTTGGGACTCCTAGCAACAGGCTTATCTGCGAGTGGCTCAAATGGTATTCCATACTCCGTATCTGCTCGACCTTTGTCCTGTGCACCCTCTCTGTCCAACTCAAGAGGTTCTTTAGCTCTTCCTGCTTTTTCGTATTGACGCACCCGTTCAGCTCTGCCTGAATCTCCATGATACGCCTGAAATGACGGTTTGATGTTTGTTCCATCTTCTTTTTGCACTGTTTTTTCTTCTCAAGTTGCAGTTCTGCAGTTGAGAGAAAGCTGTTGAGCAGGTGGGCATCGACCTCGAGTAGCGATGCTATCTCTTCCAAGAGGTGCAGATTGGTCATATGGGGGGAGATTGCCAGCATAATGAGAAATCGTTTGCGATTGACCCCTTGCTGCAGTTTCTTCTGTAGGCGCTTTTGTACCTCATCAAGCTGTCTCTGCCCATTGCCCAGGTACTTGGGAGCATAGAGCAGTTGCTCAAACAGGGATGGCATCACTGAGTAGTCTACGGTGGCTAGCGAAGAGAGTGTGGTGTAGCTTTTAGTCTCAGCAACACAGTCTTCATAGTCAGGCTCATCCCAAAGCTTTTGCTCACTTTCAAGCAGGGCACGCTCCTTGTTTTTCTGGGTGCGCTTATAGGCCATGAAGTACCTGCTTCTCTTTCGTACCACCTCGGTGATGTATCCGACATAGGGTAGGTTACCCTCCCTGTAAGAGGAGAGGTAGTGTTCGATCGTCTCATAACAGTAAAATAAAAACTCGCAACAATCCTCCTCAGGCAGAAGCTTGAGTTTGGATGGGAGAGTGTATAATAACTGTTGGGTTATAAGATGAACCTTGTGGTGCAACACTTGGTTTTCTTTTTGTTTTTGCGACAGGAGGACCGCTTTGGTCAGCCTGTTGCTCTGTGTGTCCGAAATGCCCGCGATATACATGCTTTACTCCTTGTGGGTGTTCTCCACAAGGAACATGCAATGTGTATGCCAACTCTACCTCAGATTAGGTTTTCAACCGCTTTCAGCAAGTTTTTCCGTACTACTTCGATAGGTTGCTGAACGGTAGCCCCTGCAGCCTTCTTGTGTCCGCCGCCACCAAAACTCTCAGCCAAAGCACCAACGTCGATGTGGCTCTGGTGACTTGCACGGAACCCTACCTCAGTAGCATCAGCGGAGAGCTGTTTGAAAAAGAGCACCACTTCCACATCCTTTATGGAGAGCAACATCGAATAAAGTGCGTCACTGGGCTTGTCTGTGGTTATATACTGCTCACTGTCAGTAAGGATACTGGTGCTTGTCATCAGCTTTCCCTCAAAATGGGATTCGCTGCGATCGATGAGTTTGCCCAGATACTTCACGTAACTGAGATTTTTTCCGCCTGTCATCCTGGTGTTCATCATGTTAGGGGAGACTCCGAGGTCGACCAGTTCAGCTGCCATACGCAAGGTCTCACCCCTATAGGCATTGATGAACCTGAAGAAGCCAGTATCTGTGGCAAAGCCAAAGAACAGATGTTCGGCTATCTCAGTGGTGATCTCAATCTCAAGTGCCTTGAACACCTGCATGATGATCAGGGTGGTGGACACTGATCGGGGAACGATGTATCGGTAGGTACCGAACTGCTCCCCGCTGCTATGATGGTCAATTATGACCGTGGTGAGGCCTTCTATCTCATTGGCCAGATGGCCCAACCTTTCGCGTGCGGAACAATCCACCACAACGACTACAGGGTTGCGTTTATGCATTTCCTCATCGATATGGTTAAGAAAGTCAGCACGAAGATGTGTTATCTCAGAGCGGTCAAAAGGTCCTGCATTTGCAAGATGGACGATCTTGCCCAACTTCAGCAACAGGGCTTTCATCGCCATCTGACTGGAGATGCAGTCCCCATCGGGACTGACATGACCAATAATAACAAACTCTTCCCGGTTCCTCAGTACATTGAGGATCTCTTCATCTATGGGGGGGTAGGTAAAGAACATCAGGCGCCCCGGATGATTTCCGGCTCCTTGCCATCGAGTACACTCTCTTCTCCAACGATGACCTTAGTCACGCCGGTGAGGGAGGGGATGTCGTACATGATGCCCATCATGATCTTCTCTACAATTGAGCGCAAACCACGAGCACCAGTCTTCTGTTCAAATGCCTTTTTGGCAACAGCGGCAACCGCTTCTTTCTTGAAGGTAAGTTCAATGCCGTCGAGTCTGAAAGAAGCTTCATACTGACGTATGATGGAGTTTTTGGGTTCCACAATGATGCGCATGAGGTCAGCCTGGGAAAGGTTGTTCAATGCTACATGTATGGGCAATCTTCCAATGAACTCAGGGATAAGGCCGAACTTGACCAAATCATCTGGCATCAGGTTGTTGTAGATGGCACTCAGGTCCTTGTCAGCGGTATTGGAGATCTTTGCTCCAAATCCCATTGCATGGGCTGATGTGCGTTTTTCGATCATCTTGTCGAGACCGACAAATGCACCACCACAGATGAACAGGATGTTGCGGGTGTTGATCTTCAGCATTTCCTGGTTAGGATGCTTCCTTCCTCCCTGGGGGGGGACTGCAGCGTCTGTACCTTCGATGATCTTCAGCAAAGCCTGCTGTACTCCCTCGCCACTGACATCACGTGTAATGGATGCGTTCTCGCCCTTCTTGGCTATCTTGTCGATCTCATCGATGAAGATGATACCGAACTCTGCAGCCTTGATGTTGTCATTGGCGTTCTGGATCAGTTTGAGCAGGATGTTCTCCACGTCCTCACCGACATACCCAGCCTCAGTGAGGGTGGTGGCATCAGCGATGGCGAAGGGAACCTGCAGCTTTTTTGCAAGGGTGGATGCAAGCAGTGTCTTACCTGTTCCGGTAGGTCCGACCATGAGGATGTTGGACTTGTCCAGTTCAACTCCCTGCTCGGTGATCTGCTTTTGGAACTTCACACGCTTGTAGTGATTATATACAGCAACAGCCAGGACGCGTTTAGCACCTTCCTGACCGATAACATACTCATCCATATAGTCTTTCAACTCTTGGGGAGTGGGGATTGTTTCAGGCAATCCCACAGCGTTCTCCTGCAAGTTGGGGTCTCCGCTAAGCATGTCATTACATACTTTGACGCATTCGTCACATATGGCTACCCCAGGACCGTTGATGAGCCTCTTTACCTCTTCTTGGCCTTTGCCACAAAAGGAACAGACTTTAACATTTCGTGCCATTAATTACTCCTTCTCATTACTTTGTCGACAAGCCCATAGGTGACAGCATCGTCGGCACTGAGGAAGAAATCACGCTCAACATCCTTGGAGATCTGCTCCAAGCTCTTATGGGTATGTTCGACGAAAATGTCAATGGTGAGTTTCTTCAGCCTGCTGATCTCCTTGGCTTGGATGGAGATGTCAGTTGACTGGCCTTGTACGCCTCCCCAGGGTTGGTGGATCATGACACGGGAGGAGGGTAGGATATACCGCTTTCCTTGTGCCCCTGATGCAAGCAACAAGGCTGCCATGCTGGCAGCTTGTCCCATACAGATGGTCTGCACATCGCTATGCAGGTACTGCATGGTATCATAGATAGCCAAGCCGGCAGTCACGCTGCCTCCTGGGCTGTTGATGTAGAGACTGATATCTTTCTTCACATCTTCTGATTCGAGGAAAAGCATCTGGGCAACAACCAGGTCCGCTGTTGCGTCGTTGATCTCGCCATCGAGGAAGATGATTCGGTCTTTCAGCAATCGGCTGAAGATATCGTATGCTCTCTCTCCAACACCAGACTGTTCGACTACCATCGGTATGGTTGATTGCATCCTTTCAGGATGTATATTCATGGCAAAAGCCCCCTCATGATTCTTAGGATTAAAAAGGCGGAACCTGGATGGGAACCGCCTTTTCACAACACTGACTACTGCAAGAAAAGAAGGTTATGCACCAAAGGAATCTTGCATGAATTCGCTGTAGTCTACTGACTCACCCTCTTTGAAAGTATTCTTCTCTTGGAGGAATGGGGCGATCTTCTGGAATTTCAGATCATCTTCGATCATGGTGCGATAGTAGTTGATCTGAGCTTCATCGGTGACAGAAGCGAGTTGTTCGTCAACGACCTTCTGCACTTCCTTCTCATCGACGGTAAACTTCTCTTTTCCCATTACCTGTTCCATGATCAGCTGGATGCGAAGAGTCTTCTCTGCACTCTCTCTCCAAGGGGCTGTAAGGTCTGCCTTGGTTTTCTGCTGGGACTGGAGGAATTGTTCGATCTGCTCTTCGGTAAGACCGGTCTGCTGCACATAGCGCTTCCAAGCCTGGTCCACTTCCATGTCTATCATGCTCTCGGGGACACTGATAGTGGTTCCCTTGAGCAACTCATCGGTAAGGGCATCAAGCTTAACATTTTCAAGTTTGGCGGTAAGGGCTTCCTCAAGCTTTGTGCGGGTTGCCTTCACCAAATCTTCGACAGTCTTGTACTCGTCCTTGACGTCCTGGGCGAACTCATCGTCCAAAACAGGAACATCACGGAACTTCAGGGCCTTGAGGGCCACATTGAGCTTAATGGTCTTTCCTGCATATCCCTCAACGGTGGAATCCTCAGCATAGGTCTTGGTGATGGTCTTTTCATCGCCGACCTTCATGCCTGTGATCTCTTCATCAATTTCATAGAAGTTTGAACCGCTTCCGATGGTAAAGATGAAATCCATACGTGCGGTGGCGGCAACTTCATTGTCTTCTTCATCAAGCTCGACATAGTCAATGGTGACGATATCACCTTTTTCTGCCTTGCCATCCTTGTCGATGACCATGGCATTCTGGTCTCTGAGCTTGTCCAGTTCCTTGGTGACCTCTGCTTCAGGAAGCTTTACCTTGGGAACGGTGACAGTGATACCTGTATATGCGGGCATCTTGAAGACGGGCATTACGTCATATTTGACGGTAAAGATAACGTCACTGTTGCTCTTGAAGGGGAGAAGAGTCTTCTCATCCTGCAGTTCAGGGGTGCTGTAAGGCAGTGGCTTGTTCTTGTCTTCTACATCGGTAAGGGCTTCCTTGAGTGTCTCTTCAATAGTGTTGAAGGTGCTTTCCTCACGGATATCCTTACCAAACTTGCTTTCCATCACGGAAAGGGGAGCCTTTCCCTTTCTGAAACCCTTAAGCTGGATGGAAGCTGCATATTTGTTAAGAGCTGCCTTGTAGCTTTCTTCAATGGTGTCAGCGGGCACAGTGACCGTCAGCGCGACGGAGGAATTCTCCAGTTCTTTAATACTCTTTTCAGCGATCATGCTATCCTCATCCTTTTGGTCCTTCTTGGACCTATATAACCTAGGCTATGCCATTTTGTTGCTTTTTGTAATGCGAACCCTTGGAGTATACTACAATCCATGGGGAGCGACCACCCTGCAAAAGGGGAAATGGGAGAAAAACCCTTATACCTGAAGCATATTGTATATACCAAGTATTTGCATTTTGGTCTAGGGGATAGGAGAAAGCCCTGCCCCTGCTGCATTGAAATAAAACCATGAATATTCGAATGGTACCAAGATATAAAAAAAGGCAACTAACTACGTGTTGTAATCAGTTGCCTGAGAGCGAAAGACGGGAATTGAACCCGCGACATCCACCTTGGCAAGGTGGAGCTCT
>CAYXYD010000156.1:0-6343 GCA_964469205.1 uncultured Sphaerochaeta sp.
GGTTTAAGATTTTATATTTATGGATTTTACTGTGAATATATTTTCAATCAAGAGAGAGAAATAAGTATCTATCTTGAAAAATTCAAGATGGATCCTTATTAATTTTGCTTCTGATATAATCATTACTACCTGAAATGTAAATTATACATTCATTTATGAAGGCAGTACATTTCCCAGATTGGCCAAGTCAGGCCTCAGCTTTTCAGCTCCATCGAGGAAGATGGGCCTTACCTGCTGTACAGCTATATTGGTGATAACCAGTATGCGGATTACCCGTTCGAGCATCCCCTCGATCTGGAGCTCCTGCATACAGAACAGAGGTGTTGTTGCACAGTACCCACCCTTTCGCAATCCCGTAGCCGGGTTACGGCTCTTAAGGTCGCTTGTCTGGGTAAGCAAAAGACAGGCTATATCGGATTCTTCTATGCCATTGGCCTCAAGGAGTGTCGAGTAGAGTTTACAGGCAGCCTGTTCAATAAGAGTGGGATCATCGCTTGAGACACAGATAGCTCCACGCACAGCGCTGATAAGAGGATTGTTCATGAAGAGCTCCTGTTAGCTGACAACCACACCATCGGTCACCAGATTTTCTATGATAGCCACAAGGGTGCTGAGCAAAAAGACTCCAGCCATCCTGAGAAGTGTCAGCATAATTGGGGAAAAAGGGAACATCCGGTCACTTCCCCATACGATGAAGGAGAAGACTATGATCCAGAGCCCGAACAGCAGGTTCGTCCAGCTGATGAGGATAAGGGCAAACTGCAGAAGGTCGATGAGGCTCTGGTTCACCAAAAAATAGCTGCTCGATAGGTATACCATGAAAAAGAACAGGTATAGGAGCATCGTATAGGTGTGAACTCTGCTGGAGAATGCCAGTAGCCTTCTGGTGTGTAACATAAGGCTATCGTACCACCTTAACTCTACTTCGGGCAACTGGGAAACTGACAAAGATGGGCTCGCCCTCTACAAAAACCTCCAAATGCGCTTGAATGCATGTGTTGGAAAGGGAAAATGAGCTGAAGCTCATCGGATAGGAAACCAGAGGCCACTTCAGATCCCTTGCCTCAACTGTCGCCACCCCTTCCAGGGTCGCCGGGTAGAGGCTGATGGTCATTCCCTTCGAAACATTTTCAAAGCGCTTGTAAGAAGAAACGAGAATGTTGGTTTCATACCGGGTAAACCAGAGTTTCGGCGGACCAAAATGGGAGAACAGGGAGTAGGTCTGCAACAGGTGGTCCAAGCGGTACCCACCCCCTCCTACCAGCACATACCCCTCATCGCTATGCTTGAGGGCTTTCTCTATGGCAAGGTAGGTATCGCTGTGGTCCTTCTCAGCAGGGTACCGCTCATGGTTGAGTGCGAGAGCTTCCTCGACAAACTGGGTCGAGTCAAAATCCCCGATGACATAGTCGACCGAATACCCCAAGGCTTTGGCCTTGTCATAGCCGCTGTCAGCTGCAATGAGGTAATCCCCTTGCCCTTGAAGGTCGCTAGGCAGGAAGTCTGGCCCCCCTCCCCCTGTAAACACGATCGCCTTGCTCATATATTTCTCACTTTACCTTGCTGGATAGCATTTATTGGAATACCATAGCAGTATAACAACACAATAAGGATCTGCCATGTCAAATACTCCAGAACGTTTGAAAAACCTTGGCCTGCATACCGCAGACATTCTTCTGCCCCAATTGGGAGTGGACCTCTCAAAATGGGCCGTCGTCGCTTGTGACCAGTATACTTCAGAAAAATCCTATTGGGAACAAGCCCAAGCGTACGTGGGCAGTGACCCTTCGACGCTGAACCTCATTTTTCCAGAAGCCTATCTGGAGGATGAAGAGCCTGAAAAGCGTATAGAAGAAATCAACGCCCATATGGCAACCTATGTGAAGAATACGCTCTTTGATACATATGAGAACTGTTTCTTCCTGGTCCACCGTACCACCAACACCTATGAGAAGGGCCGATGGGGCCTGTTGGTCCTGTTGGACTTGGAACAGTATGACTACGCTGTCGGTTCACGATCGATGATCAGAGCTACCGAAGGGACAATCCTCAGCCGCATACCACCCAGAAAAGAGATCCGCAAGAATGCCCCTTTGGAACTGCCTCACATCATGGTGCTGATAAGCGACCATGAGAAATCGGTCATAGAGCCTCTTGCAGCAAAGAGGGACAAACTCAAAAAGGCCTATGATACCACCCTCATGGCAGGGGGAGGCTCCCTCAGTGCCTGGGTCATAGATACGCGTGATGATTTTGCCGCCATTGCCACGAGCCTTGAGAAGATACAGACCAACCTCGATCCAGAAAACCCTCTCCTGTATGCTATGGGTGATGGAAATCACAGCCTGGCAACAGCAAAAAGCTGTTGGGAGGATATAAAGGGAACTATCGACAAAGATGAGTGGGACAACCACCCGGCAAGATATGCCATGGTGGAACTGGAGAATATCTATGATCCTGGTCTTGCGTTCGAACCCATCCATAGGGTCCTCTTTGGCATAGAGTTCGAGACCTTCAAGGCAGAAGTGGAGAAGTGTGCCTCAAAGGTGCAGATCGAGAAGGTTAGAGACCTTACTGCAGTACATGCAAAGATCAATGAAAAGAGTGATCTTCAACGCTTTGGCTATCGCGACAAGAGTGGGTTTTACCTGTTCAACCTGACCGAGCCCGTTGCACACATCGCAGCAGGCACCCTACAGGTGGTGATTGACTCTCTTCTTGCACAAAAGAAGGCGACTGTTGATTACATCCATGGTGAAGAGGTCACAGCAACACTCGGCTCTAAGGAAGGCAACTGTGCTCTAATCCTACCAATAGTATCCAAGGATACCTTCTTTGATACCATTATCAAGGATAGTGCGCTACCCAGAAAAACCTTCTCCATGGGAGAAGCGAATGAGAAGCGGTACTATATGGAGTCAAGGAAGATCAGGAACTAGAGCCCAAGCAAAGCTGATGCGTCATATTGGCCACAGCGAACCAGGGTATACGGCTTAGTCGTGCAGTCGATGAGAGTTGAGGGAACATTCCCCTGCTTTTCAGAGCCGACGATAAAAGCCGGTACCCTGTCCTTGAAGGAAAAGATGATGTCGGTGATGTTGGTTATGGTGAGATAGCCGGATTCGTTGACACTGGTTGAGTATATCGGCTTGCCAAGCTTCGTCAGGACTTCCTGCAGAAAATTGTCTGCAGGGACGCGTACAGCGGTATTCCCGCCTCCCTCGAGGTTGGATAGGATTGCAGTGAGGGCACAAGGCCAAGCGCCCTCCACGTCCTTGGGTACGATGCAAATTTCTTTGGCTTGCTCTAAGGTGGCAAGGACAATAAAGGGCTTTGTCTCCCCTCGGTACTTTACTGTTCGCAAGGCCTGTTCTGCAGGGCCGACTTTAGCACACAGGCCATAGATGGTGTCGCACGGAAGGACTACTACCTTGTCCTCTTGCAACAACTTGACCGTCTTCTCTAGTGTTCCTAAAAGCTGCTTGTATAAAACTTCTGCTTCTTCGTGGTCAGTACTCATCTATGCCTAGCTCTCCTCTTTGCCCCTATGCCCCATATTAGCGTAAAGAGGGAGGACAATGCTAGGGCCATGAGCGCGATCCAAGGTTTCGCAAATCCAGCGAAAGGCACTTTTTTTGTTTGAGAAAAGGAGTCTTGTCCTTGCTGGGGGCGTTCCCCCTCCCCTTCGTCAGTGAAATAGAACACCTGCTCCCCTTCCACCTGATAGCCAAAGCGAAAGGCAGCATCCTTCAAAGCATCCTGTGATGACATAAGTTCCTTCTGCTGTTCCAAGGAGTCAACCTGCAATAAAAGTACTTCTTGTCTCTGTTGGAGTACCTCCAATTCCTGTCTGACTGAGCGGGCATGGAGAAAACCTTCCTCGCCAAACAGGCCAAGAAGGGTGAAATATGCTACTATCATACTTAAAGAGAAGATTAGGCTTAATTTTCTTGTTATGCTTTTGTTCATATTATATGCTAAGTATGATACTATAGGTTTAACGTACGTGTAAAGTTTGCTCTGGGAGGTTCAAATGTCCGAAAATAAGCACTATGGCCGTCAAATCTTACTCAGCCTGTTTCTAACAGTCTTTATCTTGCTTGGTTTGTTATATTTAGCATCAAGGTACCTGCTTCCACTCTACTCAATCAACCAAGAACAGATTTATGATGTACTGGTCAAATTATTCCCCTTGCTTATCGGACTTATCATGATTGAGATTGGAGTTCTCGTCGCACGCAGGCGGGATGAAGACTTTGCCGATGAGATTGACAAACTTCCCCCCAACGCCTATGACAAACCTTTATACACCCTCCCAGGTGATGATCCCTCGCACCGTCATACCGATGGAATGGTTTTCACCCAGAACATGGCAGACGAATACAAACCTATCGAACAAACCTTGGCGCCTGAAGACGAGCTGATCACAACCACTCCCAAAATCCGAGAAGTACTACAACCCACCGTATCTAAGGTAGCGCAGGTAGATGATACTGAAGCGTTCGAGTCTGTTTCGTATGAAGAGAAATTAGAAGAAGATAAACCTGTTGCAGATACACCGGCACCCACTGTTCATGAATCTAGGGCACTAGAGGCAGAACAGCCTGTTGTAGAGCAATCAAAACCCGCTATTTCAGAGTCCATTGCAGTAACTTCACCCTTCATTGCCTCTGATGAACATACAAGGGTTGTTGCGACCTATACAAATGATTTCACTTCAATTCTCTCTGTAGAGTTGGAAAATGCCCAGGAGATGGACTATGACCTGACCCTTGTCCTCGTCGATGTGAGCAAAGGCCCTGCCGAACAGATCGCGAACAAGATGATCATGCTCAGTGGTGAACTTGCCTACAGCTTTACCCTTGAGAGCAACAGGATAGCGATGGTACTGCCATTCTATAATGCAGAGGAAGCTCGCTCCTTTACCCTTACCCTCTTGGAAAGCTGTAAGAAGGAGTTTTCCGGAGCATCATTGCAGATAGGGTTCGCTTCAAGAAACGGCAGAGTGCTCGACAGCTCACTGCTCCTACACGAAGCAGTGACTGCCTGTATGCTTGAGGATGATGATGATGACGAATACGATGGCAATGCCAGCAAAGAAGAAGATAGGAAAGAACACGAATACAAGTACAAAACCAGTCCTTTCTGACCTAGAATATGCAATTACACTGATCCGATACTCAGTCAGTGAACAACAAAACCTCTAAATACCATTGTATTTGGAGGTTTTTATATATATACAATACCTTGCAGGATAATCATGTAAGGTTTCCCAACAAGAAGCTCTTCTGTTAGAACTCTCCTATAGATGGAAGGTATAGTCTAAATCAACCTTCCCTACTCTAGTTTTTTAGCGGGATATCAAAGCGCATACGATCTCTCGTAAGGATGGTATTGGGGAATACCTTCTGTGCATCCTCAGCGAGAAACTTCAGTTCCCAGTCATTGTAACGGGGACTGTAGTGTATCAGGGCCAATTTCTTGACCTCGGCATCACGCGCTATGCGGGCCGCCTGTTCACTGGTCATATGCATCTTCTCGCGTGCAGTCTCTTCCATATCGGAGCCAAACATACCCTCACAGAGGAACAGATCACTTCCCTTCACATGAGAAGCTATCGTTGGCAGGTAGAGGGAGTCGGTTACATAACTGAACTTCCGCCCTTCCCTTGCCTCGCCCATCACCTCCGATGGCTCTATGATGCGTCCATCATCAAGGGTTACACAAAGGCCTTTCTGCAACTTGCCCCAAAGCGGGCCCATAGGAATCCCAAGGCCAGTGGCAAGATCGGGATGAAACTCACCGGGGCGAAGCTTCTCCTCCATCACAAAACCTGTACAGGGCTTGGTATGGGCAAGGGCAAAGGCAGAGACAGTGTACTCATCGTTGTCGATGAGGATCCCTGGATGTGCTACTTTTACTATTATTTCATAGTTTATATACATGTCCAATATTCTACGGTTTGCATCGATGTACTCCTTCAGGCGGGCTGGTCCGTAGATGGTAAGCGGGTCATCACGGTCAACTTGACTGGAAAGCATCAGGATTCCTGGAAGGCCTGTTACATGGTCAGCATGCATATGGCTGATGAAGATCGAGTTGATCTTCTTCCACTTCAGGTTGAGCATCTTCAGTGATATCTGAGTCCCTTCCCCACAGTCAAACAGGAAAAGCTCTCCGTCCCGTCTTACCATGGCACTGGTAAGGAATCTGTTGGGCAAGGGCATCATGCCACTGGTCCCTAAGGCAAATACTTCAAAATTCATGAAGGCAGTATATAGTAAAACAGCGCTTAGTCAAAGCGTGTACAGCTCAGCAAGGGGATTTTCCTCACCCTTCTCAA
>CAYXYD010000157.1:0-6343 GCA_964469205.1 uncultured Sphaerochaeta sp.
TATATATTGTAAACGTTTACAAATTTCTTGACAACGCATATATTCCATGTAATGATTTGTTCACGGGGATTTTGAAAACAAGATCCCTAGGTTCCTTGTAAAGAAAAATTTTAATCGAATCAGATAGAAGAGGGGGGTGGCTTTGAACAATATTGTGTTATCAATGAAAGCCATAGACAAGCGCTTTTCCGGTGTACATGCCTTGAAGAAGGTTGATTTCACCTTGAAAGAGGGAGAAATACATGCACTTGTTGGCGAGAACGGTGCAGGAAAATCCACACTTATGAAAGCTCTTACGGGAATCTTCCCCAAGGATTCTGGTGAAATTCACTTCAGGGAAAAACTGTTCAATCCACACAGCCCCAAGCAAGCACTTACTGCAGGGATTGCCATAGTTCACCAAGAGCTGAACATGATGGACCACCTCACTGTTGCACAGAACCTTTTCATTGGTCGTGAGTCTACCAAGTTCAAAGGCTTGATGCTTGATGAAAAAGAGCAAAACCAACGTGCCAGAAACCTACTGAAAAAGCTTAACATGGATATTGATGTAACGCTCAAGTTAGGGGCCCTCACCGTTGGAAAGCAGCAGATGATCGAGATAGCAAAGGCTGTAAGCTACAACCTGAAGGTCCTTATCCTCGATGAACCCACCGCAGCCTTAACCGATACTGAGATTGAAGACCTGTTCACCATAATGCGCGACCTAGCCTCAAAAGGTGTCGGCATGATCTACATCTCCCACCGTCTCGATGAGATCGGTGAGATTTCAGACAGGGTTACCGTCCTGCGTGATGGCGAACTTGTCGGAACAAAAGAGACAAGCAACCTGACCAAAGACGAGATGATCAACATGATGGTTGGTCGTGTCATCTACGAGAAACCCAAGAGCAAGAGTAACGTTGCCCCCGATGCCCCTGTCGTGCTGAAGATAACAAACCTCAATTCAGGCAACATGGTCAATGGTGTCAGCTTTGATCTGCACAAAGGTGAGATCCTAGGATTCGCTGGCCTGATGGGTGCAGGAAGAACTGAAACAGCACGGGCCCTGTATGGTGCTGACAAGACTACAGGAACCATTGAAGTCAATGGAAGAAGAGTAACGATAAAGAATCCTATGGATGCAGTAAAGCTTGGTATAGGGTATCTGTCTGAGGACAGAAAGCGCTATGGCCTTGCAACAAAGCTCTCTGTTGTTGAAAACTCTGTGATGGCTTCCTATGAAGAGCTTTCACCCTCTTTTCTGATAAAAAACAAAGTTCTGGTCAGTTCGACAAAAGAGTATGTAGAGAAGTTGTCGATCAAGACCCCCTCCATAGACCAGTTTGTCCGAAACCTCTCTGGGGGAAACCAACAGAAAGTAGTCATAGCAAAATGGCTGATTAAAAACAGCTCAATTCTTATTTTTGATGAACCTACACGAGGTATCGATGTCGGGGCAAAAAGTGAGATCTACTCCCTAATGAATGAACTGGTAAAGGAAGGAAAATCTATCATCATGATCAGTTCTGATTTGACAGAAGTATTGAGGATGAGTGACCGAGTTGTGGTAATGAATGAAGGCAGGATCACTGGAATCCTAGACATAAACGATGCGACCCAAGAAAAAATCATGGGTTTGGCAACACTTCACAAATAGGAGTTGGCAGGTATGGCTACTAACGAGGATCTAGAATTGAAGGAACGAAAGAGCGGCATCAATATGCAGAAACTTCTTGCACCTTTGGCTTTGGTTATTATTTATACTTTTTTCGCAATCTTTGGAAGGAATTTCTTCTCTTTCACCACTCTGGTCAATATCCTTGACTCCTCCTACTACATAGGCTTCATTGCCATTGGAGTTACCTTTGTCATCATAACCGGTGGCATTGACCTGAGTTTAGGAACAGTGATGATGGCTTCTGCCATTATCGGAGGGACGGCCTACAAGACATGGGGCTGGCCAATGTGGCTCTCCCTGCTCTTGATCCTGTTTGTAGGTACTGCCTTTGGCTTCTTGAACGGTATTCTCATATCAAAGCTCAAACTTCCTCCGTTCATTGCAACGCTCGGAACCCAGCTGATAAGCCTTGGAACAGGCTCCATAGTATCCAACGTACGCAGTGCCACATTCCCTGCACGTGGAGCTTCGGACAGCTGGTTTAAGAGCATCTTCAAATTTATCACACCTGGAAACAACTCCTTCCCCACAGGGGCAATAGTATTATTTTTCACAGCGTTCATCGCCTACATTCTCCTGACCAAGACTAAGATGGGACGATATATCTTTGCCATTGGCTCCAACAAGGATGCAGCAAGGCTCTCTGGTGTAGATGTTGAGAAGTGGGAAATGGCAGCCTATGTAATAGCCGGCTTTACAGCAGGTATGGGTGGAATTGCCTTTGCGGCAGTCTATACCACAGTAATGCCTGCACAGGGAGCTGGATTTGAGCTCTATGCAATCGCAGGTGCTGTTATCGGAGGCACTTCCCTCTCCGGTGGTGCAGGTTCGGTATTCGGCACCATGATAGGTGTATACATCATGAGTATACTACGTTCGGGCCTCCCTTCGATGAACCTGCAGTCACAGTACCAGACCTTCTTTACAGGGGTGGTCGTCATCGGGGCCGTAATGCTGGACATCTACCGAACCCAGAAGGCTACAGAAGTAAAAATGCTTACCCCAGCTGACCAATTCCGTGAAGAGAAGCTGGAAACCATCGAAAAGCTGAAACAAGATCTTGCAAATGAGGGCGATTCCAAAAAAAGAAGCGACCTCCAGGATGTACTCAAAAAAGTTAAGAACGAAATGAACTCTACCTACAAGAAGATGAAGAAGGAAGAGAAGGCAGAGCAAGCTCGCCTAGCCTTACAGGAGAAAGAGTTTGCAATGACAATGCAGGACAAACAGTCCTAAGTTGTTCACAGTGTTTATATCCGAAGGCGTATGCCCTCGGTAGTATTTAGGAGGTTCACATGAAAAAAAGTTTTGTAATTCTACTAGCTTTAATCGTTCTCGCTTCTTTTGCACCTATTTTCGCCCAGGCTGCATCAGAAGGCAAGCCTTACATCGCAGTTGTTTCTAAAGGAGAGCAGCACGATTTCTGGCAGCAGGTAAAACTTGGCGCAAACGCAGCAGCTGAAGAGTATGCTGTTGATATCACATTCGAAGGCCCACCTTCTGAAAGCGATGTCCAGATTCAGGTAGAGATGCTGAATAACGCAATGGCCAAGAATCCAGTAGCTATTGCCTTGGCAGCACTGAACACAAACAGTGTACTTGACCAGTTGCAGGAGATCAAAGCAAAAGGTATCCCAGTAATTGGTTTTGACTCTGGTGTACCTGAAGCTCCAGCCGGTTCAATTTGGGCAAATGCTTCTACAGACAACTTCAATGCAGCCGGTGTGGCAGCACAGAAGATGTTTGACGTCATCAAGTCCAAGATTGAAAGCGCAACCAATGCAAGACCCGTAAAGATTGTTGTCATGAATCAGGACGCATCTGGTGAATCATTGCTGAGCCGTGGAAAAGGTTTCCGCGACACCATGATCGACCTTATTGTAGCCCAGACAAAGCTCACCAAGAATGACATCCAGGTAACTGGAAACGTAGGATACATCGGTCCCAATAACCCCACAAGTGGAAAGAAAGTCATCATCGAGATGGTTGTTCCCGCTTCTGCAGCTATGACTGATGCTACCAACGCTTCCCAGGCTGTCTTGAACAAGATTGTCTCTGACAACGTCCTCGGAATCTTCTGCTCCAACGAAGCTACCGTCAAGGGTCTGCTTGCAGCAACCAATGATGGTGCTTCGCTGAAGACAAATGAAGACTATAAGGATGTCGTAGTACTTGGATTTGACTCTGGAGCAGCACAGAAGAACGCAGTTCGTAAAGGCTACTTCTTCGGTTCTATCACCCAGGATCCCTATTCGATCGGCTACAAGGCTGTTGAGCTTGCTTACAAGGCCTACAAGGGAGAGAAAGTCTCCGATGTAGATACCGGTGCCAAGTTCTATGATAAGACCAACATGAATAATGCTGACATCAAGGGTCTTCTCTACGACTAATCGTTGTTCTTTCGGTTAATTCCAGAGGTAGGGGGCCGTATGTGAACATATGGTCCCCTACCCTTTTTTTAGGGTAAGGAGAGTGATCATGCGACATGATGAACAACCATCCATCACCATCAGGGACGTAGCCCAGATGTCTGGCGTGTCTATTGCTACCGTGTCGAGAGTTCTTAACAACTCTGATTCCGTCACACAAAAAACCCGAGACAAAGTCACTAAAGCGATGGTCCAGTTGGGCTATAACCGAAACGCAGTAGCACGATCGCTGAAGATCAGGAAGACTAAGACCATTGGAATCATCGCACCAGAACTATCCAACACATTCTTCATGGAAATTCTGGAGTCCATGGAAAGAAGCCTTGCCCTGCACGACTACACTATGGTGCTTTGCTCTTCCAACAACTCCATAGAGGAAGAACGAAAAAAACTACAGGTCATGATAGAACGCACAGTAGATGCCCTGGTCATCATCCCCGTAAGTGACGAGGGAAGCCACCTACAGCACAAGGCGCTGGAACAGATCCCCACGATTATTCTGGACAGAGAGATACCCAGCCTACACTTTGATACAGTCCTCACAGATAACCGTTACGGTGTACGAAAGAGCATCAAAGGTCTCATCAGGGAAGGCTTCCAACGCATTGGGTTCCTAGGAGGAAGTCTCCGTATCCCCACTGCAAAGGAGCGCTACCTAGGCTACCTTGAAACTATGCAGGAAGCTGGACTAGAGGTCGAAGAAGAGTTTGTATTTAGTGAAGGGAATATGGATCAGAAAAAGGGATTTTCTCTCATGCACAAGATACTGCAAAAGCCAAATCATCCCCAGGCATTCTTCATCGCCAATGACATGCTCCATCTCGGTGCCACCACCTACCTGATGGAAACCTACAAACCAGAAGATCGTCCTAAGGTTGTCTTTGCAAGCTTCGACTACCTCTCCTACTCACCCTTGTTGCAGTTTTGCCATTATGCTGTTTGCCAACCCTTGGAAGAGATGGGCCGATCTGTAGCTTCGCTGGTGCTACGACGCCTAGAAGGTGACTGGTCAGACTTTCCACAGCTAATAGTACACACCCCTGAGATTAAGGTGATGATAGCCAACGGTGGGATTCCAACACAGTAAAACAATCTCTTTTTATTCTTTCTCCCTATAAACATTACCTTGCCAAGGCACGGGTAAGCTTGCTACAATATAGCCATGATGCGAAAAGGAGATACAACAATGGATATTTTCACTATTGCGATTCAGTTGGAGCAGGAAGGGGCTAAGTTTTATGAAGACATCGCTAAGAAAACTACAACAAAAGGCTTAAAGTCTATCTTTACCATGCTGGCCAAAGATGAGAAGAATCATGAGAAGGTCTTCACCTCCCTCAAGAATAAATCCGTTCCTGCAATGGTTCCCAGCAGTGTAGCTGAAGAAGCACAGGCAATATTCAAGCAATTCAACAAGGATGACTACAAGATAGAAGCCCCTCAAGTCAGCATGTATGAAAAGGCATTGGAGATCGAGCAAAAGAGCATCGACCTCTATACCTCTCATCTTAAAGACCTAGAGGGAGCCGAGGCACAGAGCGCAGTCAAGAGAATCATAGCAGAAGAGAAGAAACACTATGAGACCTTGGAAGAACTGGTGAAGTTGGTAAGCCGTCCTCAGAGATGGGTGGAAGATGCTGAGTTCGGAGTGCGTAAGGACTATTAACACTCTTACTAGCTGTATGACAATGAGTACTATCGTCTTTGGATGATGGTACTCATTTTTCATATAAAGAGCTTCAGAACAAATGTATTGGTTGTAGAGAGGATTATCGTAGGACTCTAATACAAGGGAAGCGAGAAAAAAGTACCTATAGTTGGGAACCATCAGGATGATGGTATATTCCTTATTTACAGGGCTAAAAGCTTATTCACTAGGACCCTGATAAAACTCACAGCGATCCTTGAACTCACATTTGGCACAAGCAGTTCCCGGACACTGCTGAAAATCATGGTCAACAGACTCCAGCTGCTCAACATGCCAGGTAAGATCATCGATAAGGGCTTTGACATCCTTGAGATGCAACAGTTCCCGGCTCAATAACTTTCTGTACTGCTTGAGTAGTTCGAGACGACGTTTCTGACCTGTGGAATCCTCATTGCCCAGGCGGATGATCTCAGCTATCTCATCAAGGGAGAGCCCATATCTCTTTAGCTGGATAATTCGGTTCAAGTAGACCAGATCCTCATCGGTATAGTAGCGCTGTCCCCCATCCTGACGGTCCTGAGTCTTCAGCAAGCCTAGAGCCTCATA
>CAYXYD010000158.1:0-6334 GCA_964469205.1 uncultured Sphaerochaeta sp.
GTGTATGTGGAAGGCCCTTTCATTGCGCCTGAGAAGAAGGGTGGTATTTTAGCTTCTGGCATCCGCTCCTTTGATAGGGAGTACCTTGATGCAATTCTTGCTATCAAGCATGGGAAAAAGGCTCTTGTTACCACTATGACCATAGCTCCTGAACTGCCCTTTAGTGAAGAACTAACCAGTATCTTGGAAGAGCAAGATGTAGTTGTGGCCTATGGTCATAGCGACTGCTCTCTAGAAGCTTTGAAGCCAGGAGGCAAGAAGCATCTTACCCACCTCTTCAATGCAATGAGCAGCATTGACCACAAAAGGCCAGGCTTGGCAGCCATGCCTTTTGTCAGGGATTTTAGCCATGCAACCTATGAGCTTGTCTGTGATGGGGTGCATGTCCATCCTTCGATGATAGACCTAACTATTAACACCCTTGGCACAACAAGACTCTGTCTCATCAGTGATGCGATGAGCCTAGCTGGGATGGACCCTGGTGAGGGTATCTACCTGGGTAAAAACATGTATTCCAATGGGAAGGCCTGCTATTACAAGGACAGTGATATCTTGATAGGGTCGGCTACCCTGATCACAGAGTCAGCGAAGAAACTTTATCAGGAGGGGCTGTTGGACAAGCAAACCTTCTTCAGGGTTGCCTCTGAGAATCCCCTAAAGGTGCTGTCTCAAGGGGATAGGGGATTTGTCAAACCTGGATACAAGGCTGATCTGGTGCTGCTTTCTGATGATATGGATATCCAAGAGGTTTTTAAAGCAGAGTGAGGATAAAAACTCTGTAAGCTATAGTGATTTGTTATGATAGAATGATTTGTAGATAGGTGAGGTCACGTATGAAAAATAAGTTTTCTGTTCTTGCTAACGAGTATCGCACGATGCTCTTGGACAATGTGCTCTCTTTTTGGTTGGACCATGGCTTCGACCGTGAATATGGGGGGATGCTGACAGGTCTCGACCGTGATGGTTCTCTTCTAGAGACGGACAAGTCCATCTGGTTCCAGGGCAGGGCCCTATGGTCCTTCAGCGAAGCTGCACGCCTCTTTGGCAAGCAAGCTGAGTACCAGGAGGTCTGTGACTCCTTGGTCTCCTTTATTGAGCAGTATGGCTTTGACCCCTCTGATGGACGTATGTACTTCAGGGTCAGTCGTGAAGGCAAGCCTGTAGTAAAGCGCATTCGCTATATCTTCAGCGAGACCTTCGCCATCATCGGGTTTGCTTCCTATAGCAGGGCCTTTGCCAAGCCGGAGTATGCCACCAAGGCGTACGACCTGTTTCAGACAGTCTTAAAAACACTCAACAGTAAGGACATCCTGGTTTCCAAGTCTGCGCGTGCATCAAGAGGGTTCGGTGTTCCCATGATCTTGCTCAACACAGCACAGGAGCTTCGGGAAGCCTGCCCTGAGCACAAAGAAGAGCTGACGCTGTTCATCGATGGCCTGCTCCAAGAAATAGAGAAGTATTTTGTCCGTCCGGAACTTGAGATTGTGGTAGAGCAGTGTGCAGAAAACGGATCTTTGGAACTTGAGCACTTTGAGGGAAGGCTACTTAACCCCGGACATGCAATAGAGGGTGCCTGGTTTATCATGCGAGAGGCACGATACCGTAACAACGATGCCACCCTCATGCAGTTGGGTACAAAGATGCTCAACTGGATGTGGAAGGTAGGCTGGGATGCAGAAAAGGGTGGCATCATCTACTTCCGCGATGCCCTAGGCAAGAGCGCTACTGAGTACTGGCATGATATGAAGTTCTGGTGGCCACAGAGCGAGGCTACCATCGCCAACTTGATGGCATACTCCCTGACAAACAACAAGCAGTATCTCGAACAGTTCAGTGAAGTGGATCAGTATATCAAGGCGAACTTCGTCGATGGCGAGTTTGGCGAGTGGTATGGCTATCTGCATCATGACAACACGCTATCGACTCCCTTGAAGGGGAACATGTACAAGGGGCCCTTCCATATTCCCAGGATGTATCTGGTCTGCAACAGTCTGTTCAACGAGTTGGCGAAGGTAGAG
The DNA here is from genome assembly GCA_964469205.1 of uncultured Sphaerochaeta sp. Taxonomy (GTDB): domain Bacteria; phylum Spirochaetota; class Spirochaetia; order Sphaerochaetales; family Sphaerochaetaceae; genus Sphaerochaeta. Next base: position 2,019 of record CAYXYD010000158.1, read on the forward strand.
TAGGGGATAAGCCTCTCAAGAGCTGATACTGAAATAGAGAAAAGATAGACAAAGCCCAGGGGGATTTCCCGCTGGGCTTTGTTGTCATCCTTGTGATTCATGGACATGCTACTTTACAAGAGACCCATGGTATCTTTTTTAGAGTCTTTTGGATTGCGTAGTATAGTCATTTTTATGGAAGATGGGATATTGTTATTTCAGTCCAGATCTTGAGATTGTGGTGGGGTAGTGTGCCAAAAGTAGGCTCTTGGAACCTGAGTTTTGAAGGGAAGAAGCATTTTCTTTTGCGATATTCTAGGCAAGAGTGCTACCGAGTATTGGCATGCTCTAATGTTCTGGTGGTCCCTGTGCGAAGCGATTATTGCTAATCTGATGTCATTCTTAGTGACTGGTAATACGGGGAATATTTCCTTCCGTCACTAGGCATGAGATACGTACTGAAGATATGAGCTACACTAGCAATCGTACTATATTGCTAAAAATAGTAATATATTTATAGAATGTGAATTATAACTCTATTACTATTGAAAGTATAAAGTTTTAAGAACCAATTTCAAGGGAAGTAAGGTGAAAATCCTTCACGAGCCCGTCACTGTAATCGCAGACGATCTTACAAGAGCCACTGGGTAACTGGGAAGGTGTAGGGGAGGTATTAAGCGTAAGCCAGGAAACCTTGATTGATTACCAGCAAAAGAGCTTCGTGGACCAAGCTACTACGTATACTAAGTATGTGGAAGGAGTATGTATGGCTGACATGAAAGCGCTCTCTGAGTTTCTACAAAGAGGCAAGGCAAAAGACGTAAAAGAACTGACCCAACAGGCGGTTGACGAAGGGATGAAACCAGAAGAGATCCTTGACCAAGGGTTGCTCGCAGGGATGAGCATCATCGGGGTCAAATTCAAGAACAATGAAGTCTTCGTTCCAGAAGTTCTCATCGCCGCAAGGGCGATGAATGCCGGTATGGCAATTCTCAAGCCCCTGCTCGTTGCCGACAATATGGTGAGCCGTGGAACAGTAGTGATAGGAACCGTAAAAGGGGACCTGCACGACATTGGAAAGAACCTTGTGGCCATGATGATGGAAGGCAAGGGCCTTACAGTCATCAACCTGGGAACCGATGTGTCTCCAGCTCGGTATGTAGAAGCAGCCATTGAGCATAAGGCTACTATCATAGCATGCTCTGCCTTGCTGACCACGACCATGCGAGAGATGGAGAATGTGGTAAAGGCCGTGAAGGAAGCCAACCTGGGACAAAGCATCAAGGTGATGATAGGTGGAGCCCCGGTAACGGAATCATACAAAGACAAGATCGGAGCAGATGCATATACCACTGATGCGGCAACAGCTGCAGAAGTAGCATTGCAACTGTGCAAAGAAATAGCATAAGAGAACGTATGCGACAAGGGAAAACACCTCTTAATATAAGAGTGTTTTCCTAGTCTTTAGCAAAGATACACAGTAATATAATTTATACCATTAGTTGCTAATAACAAAAATTAGATACAGAAACTCATCTCCAATAAGAGTTCTTCCTATGTTCATATCTTTTTTGCTCTAGTGAATGACTGGTAAAAAGGATAGGGAATTATGGCTCAAAATGGTGTTCTAACAGTAAGTATTGAGGGAAAGAACGTATCGCTGCCCATTGCAGAAGGAATGACTGTCCTGGATGTGCTCACCGATTCAGGTGTGGGTGATGTTCACGCCCCTTGTGGAGGCAATGGCCTCTGTGGCAAATGTCTGGTCCAGGAACTGGGAGAGGTGTATTTGCCCCTTCATCCTGATGAAAAAAGGCTCTTGAGTGCTTCATCACGGGAACAACACTTGCGTCTTGCATGCAGGATGAGACCCGAAGCGGGGCAAGATGTCTCCATCGCCCTCATCAGCAGTAAAAAACAAGCACAGGTTGTCTCAAAATTCCAAGACAGAACAACTACGATCCAAGGACGGAAAGGCTTTCCTTCCCCTTCCTATGGGTATGCCATAGACATCGGGACCACCACGGTAGTGGTGTACCTCTCTCGTCTTGATACAGGGGAGATCATCGATCACCGATCGAGCCTGAACCCACAGACCTCCTATGGTGGGGATGTCATTACCCGTATCCAATATACAAACGAACATCCTGGTGGCCTCAAGCTTCTGCAAAAGGTCATTGTCAGGCACCTAGACCTTCTCATGAAAGATCTGATGAAAGCCTATAAGGTACAGGTAGAATCTATCAAGGAGATTGTTGCAGTGGGAAACCCCACGATGATCCACCTCCTAGCTGGGAAAGATCCTTCCGGGATTGCCGTTGCTCCATTCATCCCAACTATAAACGGAGCATTGTCTCTGATGGCTTCAGACCTTGGCTTCTCTGATTTTCCCCATGTTGCCCTTATCCTTCCCGGAGGAGTTTCTGGCTATGTCGGTAGTGATGTCACTGTGGGAGTGCGCTCTTCACACATCATGGATGATGCCAAGCCGGTCCTCTACATCGATATCGGGACAAATGGAGAGATAGCCCTTTTTGATGGAAAAGACATCTCTTGCTGTTCCTCTGCAGCCGGCCCCGCATTTGAAGGAGCCTCCATCGCCCAAGGGATGGGAGCCGTTGAGGGAGCCATTGACCGTGTATGGCTCGATGAAGAGGGCCTTGTTGAGTACAGTACCATCGGAGGAGCGCCTGCAGTCGGGATCTGCGGGTCCGCCATCATAGATATTTTGGCCCTGTTGCTTACCATCGGTCTGGTTGATGAGACGGGGGCTATGGATGACGAACACCCCCTAGCAGAGAAATACCTCTATACCGGTAATGCCGGCCTTGCTTTTCGTATCACTGATACGGTAAGTTTTACCAATGGTGATGTGAGGCAGGTACAGTTGGCTAAGGCTGCCATTGCAGCGGGAAGTGCTGTGCTCCTTACAGAAGCGCACCTCGAAGTCGCTGATCTGGGTTCTGTGATCATTGCAGGAGGATTTGGATCCTTTATCAATGCCACAAGTGCCCAGAAGATTGGACTGCTGCCTCAAATAGCACTGGAAAAGATTGTTGCCATTGGTAATGCCGCCGGAAGAGGAGCTCTGGACGTGCTGCTTATTGAAGATGAAGCGAGCCAGGTTGAACAGATTCGAGAAAAAGCACAGTACATCGAACTGTCATCATCAGCTCTCTTTAATGAGTATTATGTTGAACAGATGATGTTTATGGAAGGATAAGATTGAAAGCTATTGTAGAGATTCCACAGGGTGTCAGAGATATTACCACCCATTACAGCAGAGCCACAGGTATTCCCTGTATGGTGCTGGATGTTTTTCATCGCACTGTAGTGGAAGTAGAGAATAGTGAACTGGAGACTCTTTTCAGCCTTATAGACCCCACTTGGAAACACCACTGCCTAGAGACACACCTTCATAGTGCAGTGTTGTCAGAACGCTTTGGCGGCTCATATATCTATTTTGGCCTTATTTCAATGTTGTACTGGGTTAGCCCTGTTATTGTGCAGGGGAGAATGGATTATGCTATTATTGCGGGTCCTGTAATGACCTTAGATGCTAGTGAAGTCTTGGAAGAGGATATACTAGCCCATATTGAAGATAAAGACGAACTTATGAGGGTCCTGGACAGTATCACGCATATAGATATCAATCGGGTCTACAGTCTTTCAGAAGTGCTGCGGATGTGTTCAGGATGGGCTTCTGGCTATAGTGAGCACTATATGGTTGAGACTCGTCAGTCCCTGGAACTGCAATCACGCCTGTCTGAAAACATCCAACTGCTCAAAAGCGAGAACAATGAGAAGATTCACTGCTACCCGATCGAAAAGGAGAGCGCCCTACAAGAAGCCATTCGTTGGGGAGATAAGGCAAAAGCCATAACCATCATGAATGAGCTTCTTGGGATCATCTTTTTTTCAAGTGGGAATTCCATAGAACGCATCTCTTTCAGGGTGATGGAAATACTTTCCCTTCTTTCAAGAGCCGCTGTACGCGGGGGAGCTAGTGAGGAGAAGGTGCTTATAAAGAGCTTGGCATGCCAAAAAGAGATACGGCAGTACTCCTCTTTAGAGGGGATCTCCACGTGGCTCTCCAAGGTTCTCCACTCATACATGGACATGGTGTTTGTCTCAATGGATAGTGAATATGACCCTACCATCGCCAAAGCCCTGCGCTACATACACTCCAGTTATAGTGGTCATCTTACCTTGGAAGAGGCAGCCCATAGTGCAGAGTTGAGCCCAAACTACTTCAGCAACCTCTTCAATACGAGGATGGGAGTCTCTTTTTCAACGTATGTGAACAAGGTCAGGATCGAACATGCCCAGAGCCTCCT
>CAYXYD010000159.1:0-6265 GCA_964469205.1 uncultured Sphaerochaeta sp.
CAAAGATCTTGGTTATGATCGCCAAGGAAAACCCTACAGCACTACCGGCTGCCTGGGCTGTGATGAGAGGCCCATCTGTTATGACTTTCTCATGTTCCAGGACAAGACCTTCAAACTCACTGCCGGGGAAGCCGGTGACCCGTTTCCCATCCAAAAGGCCGGTCTTTCCAAGGACTACTGAAGGAGCTGCACAAATGGCTGCAACCACTCCCTTTTGGCTTGTCTTGATGGCAAGCTCCAATACGGCAAACGAGGATGCAAGGTTCGTCGAACCTTCGCCCCCTCCAGGGAGGATTAGGACGTCATACTCTTTGTTACATTCACTGAAAAGCTTGTCACAGACCACACCAATGCCATGGGAACCATGGACGGTAAGAGAGGACAGTCCAGCTACGGTAACCTTTGCACCACTTCTTCTGAGCAGGTCGATCGGGGTGATCGCCTCAACCTCTTCAAAACCTTCTGCCAAGATAACCAACACTGACGGAACCATACGGACCTCCTATAGGGGAAGGGCATTGCCCTCCTCAAGTCGAGCCTTGCGAAGCAATTCACAAGCATGTAGCATTATTCGTTCGGTCTCATCCCATCCGATGCACGCATCGGTGATTGAGACACCATATTTCAATTTGGAAAGATCATCGGGAATCTTCTGGGAACCGCCAAAGAGATTGCTCTCCAGCATGAAGCCCCTGATAGCGGTCTCTCCCCAGCTGACCTGGTCCACTATCGAGCGAAGCACCCGCTTCTGGCGGTCATAGTGCTTGCGCGAGTTTGCATGGCTGCAGTCAACAATGATGGCAGGATTAAGGCTGTTGCTGGTCATCAGCATACGAGCTGACTCCACATCATCCTCATAGTAGTTGGGGCTCTGCTCTCCCCCACGAAGGATGAGATGACAGCAATCGTTGCCTGTAGTCCTGAAAATCGTACTGGCACCAAGGTAGTCCATACCGATGAAGGAAGCGGGACTGTATGCACATTTTATGGCGTTGATCGCATTGAGCAGATCTCCGCTGGTGCTGTTCTTGAACCCGACGGCAACACTGAGACCACTGGCAAGGTTGCGGTGGATCTGACTTTCGGTTGTCCTGGCCCCAATGGAGGACCAGCTCATCAAGGCATCTATATACTGGGGGATGATGGGGTCAAGCACCTCACACCCTACAGGAACGCCCAAAGAGACTATCTCAAGCAACAGCGAGCGAGCTTGGGCAATCCCTTCCTCGATGTCATAGGAGCCGTCCATCTTCGGATCAAGGATCAGGCCTTTCCATCCCAGGACAGTGCGGGGTTTCTCAAAGTATGCTCTCATGACGATGAACATCTCAGAGCCCACCTCTTTGGCAAGAGCCTTGAGTTTTCCTGCATATTCGACAGCAGCCTTTCGGTCATGCAGAGAGCAGGGACCTACGATTGCAAGCAATCGGTGGTCCCTTCCTTGGATGATATCATTGACTGTTTGTCGGCTTTGAGCGATAAACGCTACAGTCGCCTCGTCAACTGGGAACCGTCTTGCAAGCTCCTGGGGAGTTGCAAGACCTTCCGTCTTCTTAATTCGTATGTCTACATTAGCCATTACTAACCCTTTTCCGAAGGTATACCACACCTAACAGGAGAGGCTCAACCCTATTTTTTCTCTTTGTCTTCATCCTTGTTGGAAATTCTCGAATAGAGGAATCGTTTGATCTTCTGGGTAGGGGTGCGCTGGAAAGGCTCCTCATGCAACTCTGCAGTACTGATACGACTAAAGGCACTGAGCTCTTTGTTCACATCCTCACGGATCTTTGCAACATACGCCTTGGCCTCAGCTTTCGCATCGTTGACATTCAAGGCCATCTTCTGCGAAAAGGAATCGATATCGATCTTGATCAGGGCTATCAGGCCCCCATCCTCAGGGACAACCAGGGACTCTGAGACAAAGCTCAGATTGTTGATGACAGCCTCAATGAGTTCAGGATAGATATTCTCCCCACCTGCGCCCAAGATCATGGTCTTAGTACGGCCCTTGATGGCAAGACGCTTTTTCTTGTCAAAGAAGCCCAAGTCTCCGGTACGGAAATACCCGTCTTTGGTGAAGACCTCTTCGTTGAGCTTGGGATTGTCGTAGTAGCCTTGCATGACGCTCGGCCCCTTGACGAGAATCTCTCCCACCCCAGTCTCCGGGTCCTTGTTGTCAAGGATCACATCCAAATGTTCAACCAATGGGCCTATCATACCCACATGGTGCTTTTTAGGCTTTCCACCGGCTATGAGGGGGGATGTCTCGGTAAGGCCGTAGCCAATGCCATAAGGAAATTTTGCATCGGCAAGGAACTGTTCGACCTCGACGTCCAGAGGGGCTCCACCGATACCAAAGAACTTCAGCTTGCCACCAAAGGTGATCTTCAGCTTGCGTCCGATAATCCTGGAGATGAGTCTCTTGGTCGGGCCAAACTTCAGCCAAGGCTTCAGTTTCTCATTGTCACGCATTACAGGAAGCACAGAACTGCGATAGATCTTCTCCATCAACAGAGGAACACTCATAAGAAGCTTCGGTCTCACTGTCTTGAGGGCAGGAAGGAGAATACTAGGAGCCGGGGCCTTGCCCAGGATAGTAATCTCACAACCACACATCAGTTCCAGAATCTGGCCAGTGGTGAACTCATAGACATGACTGATGGGAAGAATTGAAAGCACATGGTCGCCAGGCTTGAAGTCAACATAGACATCAGTGGAGATGTCAGCATTCCATACCAAGTTCTTATTGGTAAGCATAACGCCCTTACTGCTGCCAGTGGTTCCACTGGTATAGATCAAGGAGGCCAGGTCTTCTTCCTTGGCCTTGCTTGTAGAGCGCAGTTCCTGGGCTTTCTTATCCAACTTTCTTCTGGTTATGTCCCTACCCGGAGCATTGGCAAACTGATCCTTGTCTGCAAGATTGCCACTGATGGGATCGGGAATGTGGAACAGGTCCTCCATCCTTACAAGGAAGGAGGGATCCTTGGCAACAAAAGGTATCACCTTCTCAAAGTTCTTGGCATTTACCACAATGCCCTTAGCCCCGCAGTGTTCCAGAATGGAACATGCTTCCTTGGAGGAGAAGTCAGGAAGGATCGGCACAGCAACACATCCGATGGAGGTGATGCCAAAGTAGGCAACGACCCAAGTGGGGCAACTTTCGCCAAGGATGGCGATCTTATCCCCATGGACAAACCCAGCTTCAAGCAGGGTAACAGCAATGCTGTCCTTCATGCTCTTCATCTGGGCATAGGTGATGAGGCTCTCCTCATCATTATAGATGCGAAGCGCAACACGTTTGCCATAGCGGGAGGCAGCACAATCGACCACAGCATTCATTGTGTACTCATTGACTGTCTTCATGGTAAGACCATCGTCTCTCTTAAGCTTACTAATACGCTTGAGGGACCAGATATCTTTTTTGTTTTTCTTCTTGCTCTTCTTGTTCGTGTCTTTCTCGTTCGTGTCTTTTTTGCTCATGATTTCTCCATATTTCCCCCGTAGCATTGACCTTTCTCACAGACAGTGAAGGGAGTCTTCATCTGAGCTCTGGCCATGTCGGATAGGAGGGAAGGCGTATTATTCGTACCTGAGAGATGTATAAAATATACATGCTCTCCATTAAATTGACTTTCTTGCAAAAACTGCATGGCCTGATCATTGGAAAGGTGTCCATACAAGCCAGAAATTCTCTGTTTCAGAAAATAGGGATAGGGGCCACATTGAAGCATAGCCTCATCATAGTTGGCCTCTAAAAAGAGGATATTGCTACTTTTGGCCAGCAGCAACTGCTCTTCACTATAGCAACCTGTATCGGTAAGGACCATCATGGTCGTACCTTCATAGGTGACGCACCAACCCACTGAGCCGCCACTGTCATGGCTTGTCACAAAACAACTGAGGACAAAGGGTCCTACTGAGAGACTCTCAAGGGGTTTTACCAAGGCAATGCACTCCGTGGGGATACAGAGCTTGGAAAAGACGACTCTCTCTTTTTCCACCATCGCAGTATGGAGGTAGATGGGGACGCGTAGTTTTCTCGCTATGACCCCTAAGCCTTTGGCATGGTCGGGATGAAGGTGGGTGACACAGACTCCGGCAACGGAGGAAATATCAAGACCTATGCTGACAAGCCGCCTTTGCAACTCGACGCCACTATAGCCCTGATCGATCAGAACTGATGTCACTCCATCAGAAAAGACATAGCTGTTACCACTGGATCCACTGCCCAGCACTGCATAGCGGACCATCAGAGAGAGCCCCATTCGACCAGTTTGTCGAGATCAAATCCTGCATGAGCCTTTCCTTTGATGCGGAGTATGGGAGTCTTTAGAAGCTCGGGATGTTCCTTGAGCTCTTCTTGAACCGAAAAAGAGCGGTACTTGTAGCCTTCTTTGGTGTAGTAGGCAGAAGAGATATCCAGAAGATCCTCATCGGAGATAGATTGAAAAAGGGAATTCCACTCCCCATCGGAGAGGGTGCGTTCAGCAAGATTGACAAACTGGTAAGGCAACGAGCGCTCCTTGCATGCGCGCAAGGCTTTGGCTGTCTCTTTGCATTTCTTTGTACCAATGATCTGAAGCATAAAAACCCCTATGTCTGTAATACACACAAAGTGTATAGGACACAGCGGAAATATGCAAGATTTCTGACACAGCTAGCGCTATCTGTATAATAAAATATTCTGCTAGTAAATCTTAACTAGAGGGTTCAACTGGCAAAGAGCTGTTCTATCTCCTGTTTGTAGAGCTTATTGATCTCAAAACGTTTGAGTTCTTGCTTTGCACTCAACTCCACCCCGACCTCAAAAGACTTGGGAATGATGATGATCCTGGAGATATGCTCATAGCTCTTGAAGCCATGCTTCACGCTGATGATGTCATTAATGGAAGCTTCCACCAGTGCCTTGACCTCTTTCATGCTGGCAAGCTTGTCAACAAGATAGGGAATCTGCTCTTTGGTAAGGTACTCTTCAATGCTCTTCCTGTTTAGGACCACCAGGGCTCCAAGGTACTTCTTGTCCTGTCCCAATACCACAGAGCTTTCTACAAATTCGCTTTCGCAGATCTTCGCCTCGATAGGAACTGGTTCAAGGTTCTCGCCACCTGAGAGAACGATGGTATCCTTAGCACGACCTGCAAGTGCGAACTCCCCATGATGGGTCCAGACACCCAGGTCTCCTGTATTCAGCCATCCGTCTGCAGAAAGAACCGCTTTGGTCAATTCTGCTCTCTTATAGTATCCCTTCATAACCTGGGGACCACGTACCATGACAATACCTTTTTTTCCAGGAGAAACATCCCTGCCTTGCTCATCAACAATCTTCACTTCAGTGCCTATAAGAGGACTGACGGTGCGCTTGATGCCGTGGTTCAGGTTTCTGACTGCAACTACAGGAGCGCTTTCGGTCAGGCCATAGCCATCAAGGAGCTTTATCCCGATGGAGGAGAAGAACATGTCTACGCTTTCACTGAGAGAGCCTCCCCCACTGACGCCGGCTATGAAGTTCTTGCCCAGCTTCAGCTTCACCTTGCCATAGACCAGGTGATCACCTAGCTTGTACAGGGGAAAGAGTAGGACTGTGGGAATAAATGATCTCAACACATCAAAGAAGCGACTGCGCTTCTTGAAGGTGGCCACTTCACCAACGAGGAGGTCCTTATTGTGATTATAGTGCTTGGCAACCAAGACAAAAAACTTAAAAAGTGATTTAGCAACAGGACTTTTTGCCTTCATGCTGTTGAATACCCCACTCTTTACCGCTTCCCAGATCCTGGGAACAGAGCCCATCCAGTGAGGGTTCACCAACGAAAGGTCAGCGATGAGAATCGATCCAAGAGGCTTGGAGTATGCAATGGTCGAAGCCTGGCTGATGACGACATATTGCAGAATTCTTTCAAAGGAGTGCCATACTGGAAGGACACTGAGCCATTTCTGGGCAGGTGCCAGGGCGGTGATGACCTTGGGCAGTGCCTCCAGCTGATAGGCAAAGTTAGCATGGGAGAGCACGACACCTTTAGGTTCACCGGTCGTTCCACTGGTGAAGATGATGGTAGCAGTATCGTCTGCCTTTCCCTTAAGTCGCTCATCTTCAATGCTCTGGGCAACAGAGGGCTTGTTCAGCAGTTCTTTGCCTTCGCTGAGGAGGTCCTGTATAAGCAGGACCTCCACCCCTTCGGCGATGGTGGTGTTTTCGAGGCTTTCGGAGATAAACTCCTTGTCCATGACTACCAGATGCTTCAAGGCAGGAAGTTTTTCCTTGAGG
>CAYXYD010000160.1:0-6222 GCA_964469205.1 uncultured Sphaerochaeta sp.
AAAAAGAGTACGAGTGGTTGAAGGAAGCGGACTCCCAGGCATTGGCTTGGGAAAAAGTATAACTTCTAAACGCTTATTCCAACTTCTATAAATCATTGAAGGGGGAGCGCAAAGGTCAGAAAGTAGTTTTTCCCAAGTATAAGAAGAAAAAGACAAAGAATAGTTATACATCATCCCTTGTGAATGGGAATATGGCTATTGATTTCGTTCACAAAAAAGTCAAGCTTCCAAAGCTCGGTTGGATACATTTTCGGGATGAAAGATTCTTCGCCGAAGGCAGGATCAAGTCGGTTACAGTCTCAAGATCCGCTACAGGAAAGTATTTTGCCTCGTTCCTTTTTGAATACGAAGCTCCTGTGGTCCCTGTGAAAGTTGTAACTGATCCTAAACGTGTCGTGGGGCTTGATATGGCGCTCTCCACCTTCTATGTTGACCACGAGGGAAACAGTCCTGGGTTTACGAGAAACACACGAAAATATGAAATACAACTTGCTAAGGCCCAGAGAAGATTGAGCAAGAAGAAGAAAGGATCTAAGAACTGGTATAAAGCATTATCACTCGATTTGGAATTATTAAGGCTTTTTGCCTGAAACTGCATTACAATCCTTGAATCAGGCAAAGGTAGCCATTTTAGCGGAATAATTCTACCTTAAACCACAAACCCTTGCCCGTATTTTATCATATTCCTCAGGATCCTCAGTGGGCGAATCTTGCTGTCTCATACTTTCAAGTGCCTCCTGTATCTTCTGCTGATTTGGTCTCACATACACCATCGTTGTTGTTATTTCAGCATGTCCCAAATATCTGGAGATGATGGGCAACCCTACTCCATTGTCACTGAGATGTGTTGCTTTGCTGCGCCTAAAAAGATGGCTATGCACATTCTCAGGGACTTCTGGGCATTCTATCCTTGCCATATCTGCATACTTGTGAAGGAAAGTGCTGACACAATCAAGGGACAAGGGTCCTACGACACCTTTTGTAATGTTGTAGAAGACCAGAGATGTATCGACGGAGTCCTTTCTGTGATAGACACCCATGTAATGCCTGATATGATCACATGCGTGTCTGGTCAGGGGTATGGACCGGGTCTTCTTCCCTTTGCCCCTGATGATGACATGGGGCAGGACATCATCAAGGAACAGGTTTTCAATCCTGAGGTTTGTAAGCTCCGATACCCTCACTGCAGTCTCATACAGCACCACCATGAAGGTAAGGTTCCTAATGCCTTTTCGTGTATTGTTAGGTTGTCTGAGGATTGCCTTCACCGCCTCTTCGGTCATTGCTTCTTCGATGGGCTTGTCATAACGAAACGGCGGGATATCACTCAGTTTTAGATACATGCCCAACAATGATACTTCCTGGCTACTGCAGAACTTGATGTAGCTTCTCACCAGGCCGAACCGGTGGTTTGCACTCTGGGGTAGCTCATTGCGGGCTTCAATCAGCCAGACCCTGAAATCAAGCATAAAGTCAACGGTTATGACTGACATGTACAGATCGTCAAAAGCAATTCCTTTTTCCTCACTCGTATAGGTTCTGAACAGGGACAGGGCATCAGTATAGGCGATGACGGTCTTTGGTGAACGGAAGAGCCTGTCACGGAGATGGGTAGTGAGGAATTCATAACAATTGTCAAAGAACAGCAACTTTTTTGTCTTAGGCATGGTGCACCTCCGGTATTATCCCTGAAAGGGAAGTCTCCAAAGCTGTTATCTCTGAGAATTTGGTATCCAGCCTTGTGCAATAGTAATAGGTTTCCCTGATGGACTTATGGCCCAATTGCTTTGAGAGGTATGGGATGAGGTTGTCGACATTTTTTCCCTCATTCTGCCACTGGGTAAGAATTCCTAAAGTATAGGTGTGCCGAAACGCATGGGGACAGGGCCTGTTGGTAAGGTTTTGCGAGACTTCCATGCCACTAGCCTTCCAAACTTTCCTGAAAGTTATTCGGACTCTAGCTGAATTAAGCATATCTTTTGGTGGGAATATACCGACAAACAGCCATCTCCTACAGGGGAAGAACACATCCATCCTCTGGTCATACCGGAAAAGCATCGTAGCGACATCGTCAGCAAAATAGACATACCTGTCCTTGTTGCCCTTAGCATTCAAAATCAGGATGCGTTTTGCTTCAAAGTCGATATTTTCCCTTTCGATAGCACAAGCCTCGGACACCCTGAGCCCTATAGCATAGAGAAGCCTGTAATAGACAGGGTAGACGAGCCTCATCCAATGACGGGGAAACTTATAGTTGTCCAGTATATTGAAGAAGGTTTTCAGCGCAGCTGCAGAGAATACATAGGGGATTGGTTTCTCAGATTTAGTGCTGTAGGGACTGACATAAGCCTTTCCCCCATTGGCTCCAATGAACTGGCCAAGGACACTGACGGCACAGGTCTTGCCTATACGTGTTTTCTCACTCTCTCCTTCAGGGCGGATCTCCCAAGCCATGACCATCTGCCGGGTCAGCTCAATGCCTGTGTAGTCATGCACGACAAGAAACGTATCAAACTGTTTCAGGATATTCCTTCCCTTCAGGTATTTATATCCCAAGGCCCTTTTGTACACGACAAGGCTTTGCATCCAGGAACCCAAGTCACTGGCAAAGGCATCTTCCTGACTCGAGGAGCGCTCTAGAGAGCAACGGGGGGATACAAATGCAGGCTTCCCTAGGGAGTGAAGATAGTATGCAAACTGTCTCAACGCGCAGTTCCTTTGTTTCCAGACATGGTAAACCTCATTGTTTTTTCTATGATGCATGACCATGACAAGTTCCTCGTCAAGCAGGCCAGAAATATGAGTAGTAGTCAAACATGTATCATCAAGAATTCTCATCTGGGAATATAATTTATTTTTGTAATTTTGGGAAACATCCGAACTTTCAAGGAAGTTTTGGATGCTGGCAGACAAATCTCCGTTAAAATCTTGTATTTTTTTCATGACATCACCTCCGGCAACCCAATAGCACCGAGTCCCAGAGAATTTTGCTCCATTTTGCTCTTATCTAGACTCAGGTAACAGTCTAGTGAAGAAGGATTCTGATGCCCAAGTATATTTATGATGGTCTGAGCCCCAACACCTTTGTTCAGAAGATACGTGGCACAAGTGCGACGGAGGATGTGGTATCCTTTTGAGGGTAGAGGGGTTTCAATATTTTGCCTGATTACATCCATGCCAATAATTTTCCTGTAGGGACCATATAGCGATATAAAAACGAAGGCTGTTGGACAATCTGGTCTAAAATTCAGAATATAGTCAGCAATAGCATTGCCGACATCCTGTGGTAACGGCAATACAAGCGGCTCGCGGGTCTTTTTTTGTACTAAGGATATCCTCTGTTTCTCCCAATCTATCTCTGTGAGTTTCAACTTATAAATGTCAGATTTTCGTAGGCCGAGTCTCAAAGCACAAACGATTACCGCTTTGTCTCTGGCTTCCTTTACAGTAGTCGGCTTTGGGAGATTCATCAGCGCCAGCCTCTGCGCTTCTGTCAGTACAGTGGTCACTGATTTCTTTTGCAAGACCTTTGACTGTAAGCAGGCCAAAAGGGTTGGTTCAATTTTCTCTTCCAAGGCGAGATATTTCAGAAAGTGCCTGATACAACGAATTATGACCTGCACTGTGCTTTGAGCATAGGTAGGGAGCCTCAGTTTCTGATAATTCAGCAGATGCACCGTCGAGATGTCAGCAAACCTGATAATGCCTATAGATTCAAGGTAAGTCAGAAATGCAAGGTTAGCCCATATCTCACAATTGACAGTGGAGGAAGCTTTCCCTAGCTTCATTAACAATGATTCATAACACTCAATCTCTGATATGTACTCACTAGAACTCAAGCAGGGTGGTCTAGGAGCCATTACAAAAGAGCAATCAATAGTACCTGTTGCCATTGCACCTAATATCTTGGAAGCGAAATGGCGCAAATTACATGCAGCATTGTATGACAGCTCTTGCTGTCGAATGAATGTTTCAATACCTTCCATGTCATAGCTGAAGGTCTCTTGCAATAAGGCCTCATTTAATTGTGATAGGATTTTCCTTGCTTTGCGCCATCTACTCTTTGAATATCCATTCTCAGAATAGTAATGAAGGACAAGTTGTATCGCCTCATCAATTTTTAGTGTGCTCATCTTAGCATCTCCTTCTTTGAGCAGGGGGAGACGAACATCGCTTTCTTTAGGATAGAATGCAGTGTCCCGTCGGATACGGAGATAGTGTAGTCCTCCTTGAGGATCTCTGCAAAATGGGTGAAGCTTGCATTGCTGTATTTGTCCTTGTACAGCTGCTGTATCAGCTTCCTGGTCTCATCCGGCTTTGTCGTTACAGGCTTGTGACCCTTGGTATGGTGGCTGAACAAGGAGATATCCTCGCTCTTATACCATTGAATGTACTTCAGAAACGTTTTTCTGGTACATCCGAGCTTCGTCTTGCCCCTGCGGATGGCCGTGTCAGTGCAACCAAGGTCAATAACCTCCTTGGCTGTGTTGTACTTTTCCTGTTCATTGGGCCTCAGGTCTTTGAGTTCCATAGCTTTCGACCTCCTCAAGGTGGCTTACGCCCCTTTTTGAGAGCCTCTGCACCCCCATATACATGAGGTTTGTGCAGTTTTGTGCTCCTAGGGTCGATACTATCGGAGGTTGTATCGAAGAACATGCAGAGTTTGTTAAATTCGGTGGAATAGATATCAAGCAGGTACCTGAGCCAGTCCTCGCCACACTCCTTGAGAAAGGCATATAGGGCACCTGAGATGTCGTTTTTTGAAAGAATACCGCAAATGTACAGCTGAATATTCTTTATCACAGTATCCCATACTCTCCTGTGCCAGGATCTCCAGTTAGCTCTTGTCCGTGTACATGCCTGTGAGGAGTCTGCCTTGCCTGCCAGGACAGAACCTATTTCAGAGATGCAATACTGTTTGTTCTTAACAATTTCTTTAGGGAATATTGTCGAGTAGTGGCCATCTTCCAGGCAACGGCCAACGGAAACGGTTATCGTTTCTATCGCTGGGCCATCTTCTCCTGTGTACCTCTTGTTTCTCTTCAGCGAGAATGAAAGCTCAAGCGGGCCAAGACATTTTCTACACAGCATCTTGCCATTGCCTTGTCTCAAGGATGGATGGAAGGTCTCTTGAATTTAAGCCAGACCGATGGTACTGTTTTCATAGGTATTGTTGAAGAGGAAGCTTTATGCCGTCAAACAATGGGCTTCCTCTTCTTTATCTCCTTTAGGGATCTTCTCCCTAGTCTTCTTCTATTAAAACACAGTGTAACCTATATGGGAAATATTCATTTGAAGAATGAGTGGAAGAAATCATATCCGGCTTAGATTTTTAGTATGCTCATCTTAGCACTTCCTTGTGGTTTGTGCTAAAATGATACATACTATTAAATTATCGTATTGAATTATTCCGCAGAATTATAAAAATAACGCAAAATAGATGCTTGTAATGCAGTTTCAGGCAAAAAGCCTTAATAATTCCAAATCGAGTGATAACGCTTTTTAGTCCGTTAACGGACTAAAAAGCAAAAAGAAACGTTGCCCTTGTACACGAGAAGATAGCCAATTCCTGTCTCGATTTCAACCGGAAGCTCGCTACTAGGCTGAAATCTGAATACGATGCAGTTTGCATCGAGACCCTTTCGTTGAAAGGGATGTCACGAGCCTTGAACTTGGGGAAATCAGTTCATGATCTTGGTTATGCAGACTTTGTTTCAAGATTGAAACAGAAGGCTGCTGAAACAGGGATCCATGTCATCCAAGTGGATACGTGGTATGCAAGTTCAAAAATCTGTTACAATTTTGGGTATAAGAACACTGAGATCGGCCTACAAGAGCGCAATTGGACATGCCCGGATTGTGGAGCAGAGCTCTCTCGTGATGAAAATGCAGGAAAGAACGTACGTACTGTAGGTTTGAAAATGTTGGGGATGGGCAAGCCCTCAAAGCTTGTGGAGAGGATAGTCAGATTTAGTAACTTCGGTTCCTAAGCAGTCTTCTGAGAAGCAAGAAGCCCATCGGTCTTTAGTCGTTGGGTAAGTCACGGTTCATTTTTACTGCATAGGAGAGTGCATACAATACCCCTATATACTCTGCAAAATAGGGATTATTCGGATTTCCCGATCCTTTAATGGAAAAATATTTACAGGGAGGAACTGTTACAAAAATTCGACCTGTGCGGTTGGAGGCAACAAAACCATACAATCTATGAGAGCCATGCAT
>CAYXYD010000161.1:0-6154 GCA_964469205.1 uncultured Sphaerochaeta sp.
GTGTTAATGTGAAGAGGAAGTCTTTGGCGTCAAATCAAAGGGCTTCCTCTTCTTTTCTCCTTTAGGGATCTTCTCCCTGGTCTTACCCCATTAAAGCATAGTTCCAGTTATACGGGAATAAATCATATCCGGCTTAGTTACCATGGGGTACCATCGAGATAAAATTTGACATGGGAGACCCCATGTCGTAGACTTGAAAAACAGACAAGGGGCAAACAAAGAAATTATTTGTTGAGAAATCATAGTCATATTCTCAAATATTGAATAAATCTGGAGTTACATCATATGAAAGTATATGCACATAGAGGGTACAGCGGCGCCTACCCAGAGAATACCATGCTGGCATTCAGAAAAGCCGAGAGTGCAGGAAGTGATGGTATCGAGCTGGATGTCCAGCTTACAAAGGATGGTGAGGTTGTTGTCATTCATGACGAGACAGTCGACCGCACCACCGATGGAAAGGGTCTGGTCTGTGACTACACCCTAGCAGAACTGCAAAAGCTCAACGCTTCCATCCATTTCCAGCATACGAGTAAATTTGAGCACATCCCTTCTTTTGAAGAGTATTGTGCATGGGTGAAGACCACTGACCAGGTGACCAACATTGAGCTGAAGACAAGCATCATCTACTACCAAGCGCTTGAAGAGAAGACCATGGCTATCCTCAAAGCCCATGGTTTGGAAAAGCAAGTGTTCTTTTCCTCCTTCAACCTGCTCTCCATAGCGAATGCCAAAGCTCTGGATGAGAGTATCCCCTGTGGGGTTCTGGTCCCTGAATCAGGGTTGGTCAATGCAGGATACTTCTGTGACAAGTTTGGCTTTGAGTCATTCCACCCTAACTTCCGCAATGTCAGTAAAGAATCTGTTGCCGAATGCAAGGAGCATGGTATCAAGACAAACGTCTGGACAGTAAACACCATGGGACAGCTTGAACAGTGCTTTGCATGGGGTTGTGATGGAGTATTCACCAACTATCCCTCGGTCTGCAAAGAGTGGATCAAAAGTAGAAGTCGGTAGAATATCTGAATAAGGTATAGCAAAAAGTAAATCAGAAACTAGAAACAGCAAGAGGCAAAGACTCCAAATCTTTGCCTCTCGCTTGTATCAATCACAAATACAAACAGCTAGGAAAACAGAAGTTCCTCACCAATCCCAGTCAGTAAAGCGCTCATCATTGAGCCTCCAATACTGCTGGGTGTAGGCGATATTGGGATTCTCGCTGGCATACTCGAAGGCAGAGAGCCCCTCATAGTCAGTAGTCCAGCCATCAGAGCCTGCATCAAGAAGCAGGTCTATCATCCTAGGGTCCTCAGCGTAGATGGCTGCGTAGGTAAGAGGATACCTACCCTCCTCATCCTGAGCGGACAAGGAAACACCTTCGTCTATCAGGTACTCAATAACTTCATACGTATTATTACTCTCCAAAGCATGCATAAGGACTGTTTTGCCTTGGGTGTCACGGGTTATGAGATCTGCTCCCCCTTCTACCAGTGGGACGAAGAACTCCTTGGATAGATTGTTCTTTGCTGCCAGCATAAGGGAAGTGAACCCTTCATGGGTTCGAACCCGTACATCGGCGCCATGGTCAAGGGCAAAGGCCAACTCATCAGGTGAGGTTGCATACTCCAAAAGATACAACAGAGGGGTATAGCCACCGCTACCTTGGGCGTTGATATCAGAGCCCCAGCGAAGCAGCTCCTCTGCGACAGGTTCATTGGCATAGATAAAGGCATGGTCAAGAGCATCCAAACCCTTTTCATCGACAGCAAACATGTCTTCCCCATCCTCGAGCAGACCTCTAACGATATTGGCGTCATGATTGGTCTGTGCGGCAAGTATCAGAGGGGTTCTCAGACTATCTTCAAAGCGCACTGCCCCGCCTAACACTAAGGCGCTGTAGACTGCATAGTTAGGATTATCGGCAACAGCGTACATCAGAGGCGTCCAGCCAAAGTCATCCTCTGCATTAGGGTCCTCACCTAGTTCGATCAGATACTGTATCATCTCAGATCCACTAGTATTTGATGCAGCAAAATGTAGTAAGCCAAGTCCGTCATGCCTAGAGGTATCATGTATTGCCCCCAAGGAGAACAGCCTTTCAGCAACCTTTGGATTGCTGTTGCTGCTTACTGCATGCAACAGGGCATTCCAGTTCTCATCATCATACAAGGACAAATCCCCACCCGCATCCACCAAGAGGTCGATCATATCTGGATTGCTGGTGTTGGCTGCGGCATACATCAGGGGAGTCAGCCCATTGTATTCACTCTTGTCATGGACAGGATTATGGGCTAAAAGGGTCTTCACCACCTCAGTATTGGGATTATTGCTGACGGCATACATCAAGGATGTCCATCCAAAGTCATCCCTCCTGTCAAGGTCAATTCCATATGCAAGCAAGGACGACAGCATCGCAGGATAGGGTGAATTGGAAGCTGCATATACCAGAGGACTGACAAAATCTTCTGTTGCCTGTTCTCTTTCCAAGAGCTGTTTCACCACCTCAAAACTAGGGTTGTAGCTGAGGGCGTACTGCAGCGGGGCCCAATCAACAGAGGTACGGACAAGCGGGTCGGCACCGTTGGCGAGAAGAGCTTTAGTGACTTGGGGTGATGAATTATACCTAGCAGCATGCACCAGTGCAGTCCACCCAAGGTAATCTGTAGCTTCAACATCTGAGCCCATGCGTATGAGGTCTTCGATGAGGTTGCTGTCATCAAATTCGCTAGCGGCGACCATCAGAGGGGTGCGCTCATCAGCATCACGTTCCTCCAAGTCGAAACCGGCATCAACGAGCAACCTTACCTTATCCCCTCCTTCTCCATAAAGCATGGCTATGTAAAGTGGAGAATAGGAAAAGTCATCTCGCAATGCATAGCTAGCTCCACTATCAAGCAAAGTTTTGGAAATGGAAAGATTGTCATTGTAACGCAGAGCGAAATAAAGGGCAGTCCAGCCAAAATCATCCTTGTCGTCAATACCTAGTCCGGTATCAAGCAATCTCCTGATGATCTCAGGGTTTGAACTATCTTTCGCTGCAGCCATCAGAAGGGTCATCCCTTCATCATCTCGCTCAAAGGGGTCATACCCTAACGAAAAGAGCGTAGTAAGAACATCAGGGTCAGTATTGTTCTTGGCAGCCAAGAACAGAGGAGACCCATCGCCTGACATTGTTCCTCCGTAGGTAAGAGCTGATACTATTTGCTCAGCGTTGCCTGAACTGAAAAGCTCTTCTATTCCAGAAGCAGAAAGGGCCGCGAGAGAGAGCAAAAGTGCCAATAGGCCAAACCAAAACCTCTTCATACATACCCCCTATTTTAGAGAGAAAATATCCCAACCCTACATTTTGCAGGGTTGGGATGGTGTCGGTTTATTACTTTTGCATAACTGGTAAAAGAAAAAAGCCATTTATGCAAGAGCATATCTTACTAATTCACTGGGTTAACTGTATCATCGGGATATCCATCCGTCAAGAAGAACACCTTTCAGTGCTATCGGCGTTATATTTATAGACACTTCAGTTTTGTTGTGATATGTTTTACAAGGAGAACAAGAGTGTCAAAAACACCATTAGCCATAAAGATTATCCGACCAACCTATGGTCGTTACCTTCTCAAGTCAAATAACATCCAGTCAGTAGGGATGGAAATTCTTACGAACATGCAAGAACCTTTTCTCATCCTGGGAAACCATAGCCAAGTTTATGACGCTTTCTTTGTCTCATCCGCTGCCAAAGTGCATATCAGATGGGTGGCAGGAGCAGTCCTGTTCAAGTTGTTTGGATTGAAGACCCTTTTGGGCAGATGGATTGGAGGAATTGCCAAACAACAGGGACGTAGTGACCTGCATACTATAAGGACCATTTCCAATGCCCTCAAAAGTGGGGACAATGTAGGGCTCTTCCCCGAAGGGACAAGGACATGGGACGGAGAGAGTCTAAGTTTTGACAGATCGACAGCAAAGCTCATCAAGATATTGCATGTCCCTGTCATTATCATCAACCTTGAAGGGATCTATGCAACAAAGCCTCGCTGGGCTGACAAAAAGAGGGTTGGCTCTCCCATTATCCGAATACTGCCCCCTCTTCCTAAAGAGACCATCGCTTCGATGACAAAGGATGAACTCTACGCCTACCTTATAGAAAACCTCGGTTTCTCATATCGTGCTTGGCAAGAAGAAAATCATGTTCCCTTCAAAGGGAAGGCTCTGGCTGAAGGGTTGCAGAGAGTTCTCTACCTCTGTCCAGATTGCAAATCGTACAGCACCCTACAAACAAAGAAAGACCTCATTAGCTGCACCAAGTGCGACATGACTTCCCGCTTGGATGCATATGACCAGTTCTCCACGTTGCAAGGCAACAACTCTTTCAAGGATGTTCCCCAGTGGCATGACTGGGAGACAGAACAACTGCGTATGCATTTACAAACCGTAAAACCAGATATTCCTCTCTTTCCTCCTGATAAGGGAGTGCTCTTCCAAAGAGGAGAGGGTGGCAAGCTCTTTATCCTGAGCAAGGACTACTCCCTCACTGCAACGAGTGAAGGCATGCAGGTTGTCAGCACTAATCCTGTCCTATTCTCCATGTTTTCGTTTTCCAAGATGCAATCGATGGTCATCAATGCCAAGAATACGATAGAATTCTACTATGATGACAAACTATATAGGATTAGGATAGAGAAAGACGGTTCTCCCGTAAAATATGTCGAGTTGTTTTATATGCATATAAAAAAGGACAATCTATGAATTGGAATTACATCTTACATATCGGAATAATTTCGATGGCTCTGCTCGTTGCAGCCCTTTCCCGGGCTCGGATTCGTTTCTTCCAACGCAACCTGATCCCATCTTCCATTGTTGCAGGGTTACTGCTGTTGGTGTTTTACAACTTCTTTGCACCAAAGCTAGGCCTGGAAAGCGACTTTCTAGGTGAAATAGTCTATCACCTTCTAAATATCTCCTTTATCGCAATGATGCTCAGAGTTGTTCCCGAGAACCGAAAAAAGGTTAGAGGAAAGCGTACCATTGCAGCAAACGTGACTGCGGTCATGGCCCAGTATGGCATGCAAGCCTTTTTTGGGTTATTGGTCACTGCCCTGCTTATTGCAACGGTGAGCCCCACCCTATTCCCATCCATAGGATTTTTTCTTCCTCTTGGCTTTGAATTGGGACCAGGGCAAGCATATTCGATAGGGGTCACCTGGGAAAAAATGGGCTTTGTGGGTGCGTCTTCTGTCGGGCTTACCTTAGCCGCCATAGGATTCCTCATGGGAAGCTTTGGTGGAGTCATGCTCATAAACCAAGGCATCAAACGCGGATGGATAGCCAAGAAATATCGGGAAAAGATAAGCCGACAGAGTATTCGCACAGGATTTTTCAGCCGAGTCACAACCGAAAGACCAATAGGATCCTACCTCACCACCGATGGAGAGTCTCTCGATTCCCTTACCTACCACATAGCACTGGTCATGGCTACATACCTTCTCAGCTGGGGTTTCCTTACCGGCCTTACAGCGCTGCTGAACCTCATAGGGCCTCTGGGTGCGGATCTTGCCGATAGCCTCTGGGGTATCAACTTCGTATTCAGTTCATTTTGTGCCTTGGGGGTAAAGATGCTCATGCGTCTCTTCAAGGTTGAGACAACCATAGACACGGCAACCTGTAACCGCATCAGCGGCTTTTCAGTCGATCTGACAGTCGCAGCATCACTTGGTGCAATCTCCTTGGTCGTAGTCCAAGGATACTGGATACCCATCTTGGCTCTAGTATTGACGGGTTTGTTTTTGACCCTTGTAGTGCTTCCTTGGTACTGCTCACGCATCTTTGACGACCACCAGTTCTATAGGATGCTGGTCATTTACGGAACAGCAACGGGAACCCTTCCTACAGGTCTTGCCCTGCTGAGAGTTGTGGATAAGGAGTTTGAGACACCTGTGGCAACTGACTTCCTCTACGCTGTAGGCATTGTATTTATCCTAGCAATTCCCTTCATCATGAGCGTAAACTTGCCGGCTTTCAGCATAACACGAAACAAGCCTTCCCTCTTCTGGGCTGCTGTCGGCATATCAGCTTTTTATATGTTGGCTTCTTTTGTCTCCTACCTGATTATCGCAAAGAAACGTTCGTTCGCACAAAAGGGCAAGTTCTTCTATACTGA
>CAYXYD010000162.1:0-6147 GCA_964469205.1 uncultured Sphaerochaeta sp.
ACTTTGACCGGGAAGTAATTCCTGAAAGAAGGATGCATGCCAAGGGCTCTGGAGCCTTTGGGACATTTAAGGTTACCCAAGATATCACCAAATGGACTAAGGCAGCCATTTTTTCCAAGGTTGGGAAAGAGACAGAGATGTTTATTCGCTTCTCCACCGTTGCCGGTGAGAGAGGTGCTGCTGATGCCGAACGCGATATCCGTGGCTTCGCCATGAAGTTCTATACCGATGAAGGTAACTGGGATCTGGTTGGAAACAACACCCCGGTGTTCTTCTTCCGTGACCCTATGCTGTTCCCAGACCTTAACCATGCGATAAAGCGTGATCCCCGGACAAATATGCGTTCAGCCCAGAACAACTGGGACTTCTGGTCGATGCTCCCTGAAGCCTTGCACCAGGTGACCATAACCATGGGGGATAGGGGAATACCCCAGTCCTTCAGGCATATGAACGGGTATGGATCACATACCTATTCTCTCATCAATGCTAAGAAAGAGCGCTTCTGGGTCAAGTTCACCTGTAAGACAGAGCAGGGCATCGAGTATCTTACAGATGCCGAAGCAGCAGCAGTTGTTGCTCATGACCGCGAGTCAAACCAGAAGGATCTGTTTGAATCAATCGAAAAAGGGGACTTCCCCAAATGGAAGATGTATGTGCAGATCATGACCGAAGCGCAGGCTGACAAGCATCCTCACAACCCATTTGACCTTACCAAGGTCTGGTATCATGACGAGTATCCCCTGCATGAAGTGGGCGTATTTGAGTTGAATAGGAATCCTGACAACTACTTCAGTGATGTGGAACAGTCCGCCTTCAACCCTGCAAATAAGGTTCCTGGTATAGGCTATTCACCTTGTCGTATGCTCCAAGGAAGGCTGTTCTCCTATGGTGATGCCCAGCGCTACCGCCTTGGGGTAAACCACTACCAGATCCCAGTGAACAAGAGCAAGGTTGAGAGCAACCACTTCCACCGCGATGGAGCGATGCGCAGCGATGGTAACTTCAGTGGCTCAGTGCCCTATAACCCTAATTCCTATGGGATGTGGAAGGACCAGAACGAACTGGCGGAAGCTCCTTTAGACGGCAAGGGTCCCATCGACCACTATGACTATCGTGAGGATGACGACTTCTACTTTGAGCAGGTCGGCAAGCTCTTCAACATCATGGCCGAGGATGAGAAGCAGCGCCTGTTCGGAAATACCGCCAGAAACATGGAAGGCACCACAACCATGGTGAAGAAGCGGCATATCCGACACTGCTACCTTGCAGACCCTGCCTATGGTGAGGGTGTGGCACAGGCCCTGGGGATTCTGATCAAGGATGTCGATATGGATGACCTCTATGGGGCAAGAGGGTAGAGATACTTTTTTAGCCTAGTATTGGATACTTGGAGGTATCCAATCTAAGGCAAGGTCCTACATAGTAAATATGCATGTGTGTATGTAAGAAAATGGTAGCAGCCAGCAGAAAGTTCCTGCTGGCTGCTCTTTGCTTGGTATGTACGCCTTATCATTGCTCAGTATGAAATAGGTGTTCGCATGTTTCAGGAATTACTGTCATCATAATGAGAATAAGAGCCTAGTTTACGATCTCTTCTGCAGGTTGTCAAATTGTGGAAGCCTTTTTCTCCAGGTTTTTCATTCCATAGTAGAAGAAGAATGCTGTCACTACAGTGGAGAGCATATCAGCAAACGGTGCTGCAAAGAGGATTCCCTCCAAGCCCCAGAACAAGGGGAATATTAGGATTGCAGGGATGAGGAAGATTACCTGCCTTGATAGGGTGAGGAACATTGCAGAGTGGGGTCTTCCAATTGCCTGGAAGAAGTTAGCCCCGATGATCTGGAAGCCGATCAGAGGAGTGAGCATAAACCAGCGTTTGAGAGCAAAGCTGCCAAGTTTTAGTAATTCAGGCTCCTGGTTGAACATTGCAACCAATTGGGTAGGGAAGAAGCGGGTGGCAAGATAGCCTATCATCACCAAACCCGTAGCAGCTAAAATACCAAGCTTAGCAGCTTTTTTTACCCTGTCGAACTGCTTTGCGCCAAAGTTGAAGCTGATGATGGGCAGGACCCCTTGGTTGATGCCGATGACCGGCATGATGAGCAGGGTCTGCAGGCTGTTTACGATACCCATCGCAGATATGCCAAGGTCGCCTCCGTAGGCGATGAGGCTTCTGTTCAGGATAATATTCAACAGGCTGTTGGCAATTTGCAGGGCAAATACAGGCATTCCCAAACTAATTATGGTCAGTACCAAAGTTTTTTTGAGTCCCATGTTAGCTCGTTTCAGCTTGCTTCTACTTCTCTTGCCAAAGAAGTAGCCTACCACCCATATCGAAGCGGCTATTTGACTGATAACGGTTGCTAGGGCAGCTCCTGCCATACCCATATCAAGGGCAAAGATGAAGATGGGGTCTAATATCAGGTTGGTTCCTGCCCCCAGGAACATCGACATCATGGCGATCTTTGGATTGCCGTCGGCTCTGATGAAGTTGTTCATACCGATACTTATCACCTGGAATGATGCTCCCATAAAGATGATGCGCATATACTCAATTGTATATGGCATTACTTCAGAGCTTGCACCAAAGAGGGTAAGGATCTGGGTGAGGAATACCTGGCCTAAAAGGGTGAAGGTAAGGCCTGCTATCAAGAGGAGGCTGAAGGCGTTTCCCATAGCTTTTTCTGCATCATCATCTTTCTTTTGTCCCAGCTTGATGGCAAAGAGGGTCGACCCTCCTATACCAAAGAGTACCCCCAAGGCTATGAGGAGGATCATAATGGGGAACGAGATGGTTATGGCTGCAATGCCATAGGCACCAAGGTCAGCCTTGTTGCCTATGAAGATGCGGTCTACGATGTTGTAGAGGGCATTGGCCATCATGCCGACGATAGCTGGTACTGAAAACTGGATCAGCAGTTTTGATATCTTCTTTTCACCTAGTGGGTTGGCTTTCACTTTTTCCATATTCATTTTGCTCCAGCATGTTCGGGGATGGCTCTCTTTTCTACCTGGTCGACCATCGTTTGCAAGGCAGCAAAGACGCACTGGTAGGTCTCTTCATCAAGGCCAGCGGTAATATAGGAATTCCACTGCATAACACGATTGCGAATAGTCTCTTGCTGCTGCTTGGCCTTTTCTGTCAGAAAGATGCGGTTGCACCGTTTGTCTTGGTCGTCTTGCTCTTTTGTTACGAAGCCCTTGGCGATAAGTGCCTTGATGACCCTTGCCGTTGCCCCTTTGTCTATATAGAGATAGGAGGAGAGTTCCTCCTGCGTCTGTCCTTCCTTATGGGAAAGGGCAAACAGGAAAGGATACTCTGCGCTTGTCAGTGAGAATTCCTTCAGGACCTTGTTGGTATATATTTGGCTTTGCCTGTGCAAGATAGCAATGAGACGGCCAATGCTTTGGTGCTTCATAGGGAAAGATATACCTAAAATTAGTTGATATGTCAACCATATAACTCTATATCTCCTGTTCTCTCCCATGGTATACTTAACGATATGCAACAGAAAACCACCATCGCCATCATGTATGATTTTGACAAGACCCTCACTACCAAGGACATGCAGGAGTACACCTTCATCCCTAAATTGGGTATGGAAGCCCCTTCTTTCTGGGCAAAGGCCAATGCCTTGGCCCAAGAAGAGGAGATGGACAGCATCCTTGCCTATATGAAGCTCATGCTCGATGAATCCAGAAAGCGTAACCAGCCTGTCAGACGAAGCGACTTTGTCTCTTTGGGATCGAACCTGGAGTTTTTTCCTGGAGTGCTCTCTTGGTTTGAGGATATAGACAAGCTAGGCCAGAAGCTTGGCCTTGTCATTGACCACTACATCATCTCATCAGGGCTACGGGAGATCATAGAGGGCTCCAGCGTAGGGGATCGCTTCAAGCGCATCTATGCCAGCGAGTACCTCTACGATGAGAATGGGGTTGCTGTCTGGCCAAAGCTTTCGGTCAACTACACTGCCAAGACCCAGTTCCTATTCAGGATCAACAAAGGGGTGTTGGATGTATTCGAAGACAAGAAACTGAACAACTTTACTCCGGAGAACAGCCGCCCTGTTCCCTTTACCAATATGATCTATATTGGAGATGGGCTTACCGATGTTCCCTGCATGAAGTTGGTCAAATACAATGGAGGCAAGAGCATTGCTGTGCACAAACAAGGGGATATGGAAACCAGTTACCAGCTTATGCGCGAGCAGCGCATTGATTTCTTTGCTGAGGCTGATTACTCTGCGGACAAGGAATTGTTCGCCCTTGTCTCCACCATCCTTTTCAAGATGCACTCTGATAATCTTCTTTCGATGGAACATCAGAGGATGGCCTCTGATGCAGAAGAGGTCCTGTCGTAGAAAGAAGACTTGAACTTGTTTGCTAGCTAGAAAGCCTTACACTTCTGTAATGAACTGTAGGGCTTTCTCTTCCATTGCTTGTGCCAACGATTTGGGTTGTCATAGTCGGGGTGTGCATCCAGGGTTTTCTCTATCAGCCTAGGTTCAAGCCCTCTTTGATAAGATCTGCGATCAGTCTCATCCCTTTTCTTGTCGGATGGAGGCCATCAAAGAGCATGCCATCACCCTCTATGATGGTATGGGAGGCAAGGTCTATGAGGTTTGCCTCTGGATAGTTCTCTATCGTTTTTCTGATGGTCCTTGCCAGATCGTTTTGAGTCCATCTGTGTATATTAGGCTCATAGAGAGCCTTGTCCGTTCGTTGTAGTGGAGTGCAGAAAAAAAGCTTGCTCCTCTGATGGGTTTCGAGCATCAACCGTACCAGACGCTCATACGCTTCGCTGAAGACTGCAAGGGTTGCTGGGTTTTCTGCTTGGCCAAAGTCATTGGTCCCACCAAAGACAATGATGATGTCACCGCTAAGGCGCTCTTGTCTTGTTTGGGAGAAAAAGCTGGAGGAGGCTGGGCGGGAACCGGTCACACTGATCCTGCTCCCTGAATAGGATTCGTTCATGATGAGGCGTAGCTTTGTCTCTTTTATGAGTAGATGCCACCAGGTATGTTCTTGCTTTAGGACATCACAGCCTTCCTTAGGGTAGAAGATCTCGTTTTCAGGAGGGTTGCACTGCTCAAAAGAGGAGATGGAATCTCCCAAGATAGAGAAGGTTTTCACTTTCATGTATGAAGTGTACAAGGCTAAGGTCTCTGAATCAAGCATTCCTAGGTTCCGTTTTGTTGGTATCTTGTGGTATGCTCCATTGGAGGAGAAATCATGGATACCAAGATTGCTGTAGTGGAAAAGGGTGCTATCACTCGGGTAGGTGCCTTATTTGTGGAGGCCTTCGGGCACTCTTCTGCCTTGTTGGTCTCTGATGGAAATACCCTTGGCATAGGGGGCTTCGCCCTTATCCAGAGCCTTGAGCAACAGGGTATTCAGGTACGGCAGTGCTGTTTTGCCGCTCTTCCCCAAGTCTATGCTGATGAGCACTCCATCGAGAGGGTACGCCTCTCTCTTAGCCAAGACGCCAGCATAGCTGTAGCCCTTGGTTCAGGAACCCTCAACGATATTACCAAGCGTGCAAGCTCTGAGGTGGACCGTCCTTACATGGTTGTGGCTACAGCCCCTTCTGTCGATGGCTATACCTCCTATGGAGCGGCAGTATCCATCAAGGGCTTCAAGCAGACCCTTCCTTGTAACGCCCCCACAGCTGTTGTTGCAGATACCAATATTCTCTGCTCTGCTCCCATGCCCATGATAGGCGCCGGCTTTGGTGACTGTATGGCCAAGTTTACAGCAGGGGCAGACTGGATAGTTGCCGACCAGCTGGCTTTGCATCCTATGCGGGAAGACATCTGGACGATGGTGCAAACTCCCCTGAGAAAGGTTTATGCAGCACACAAGGAGATAGCAAACCGTGACCATCGATCTGTCGGCCTGCTCTTTGACGCTCTCTCTGCCAGTGGTTTTGCCATGCAGGTCATGCATGACTCCAGGCCTGCCAGTGGTGCTGAACACCTCATTAGCCATATCTGGGAGATGGAACATCTTGCAATGGATGGCCTTCCTGTAAGCCACGGCTTCAAGGTAGCGGTGGGGACTCTTGCAATGAGCTTCCTCTATGAGATGTTACCCAGGATGGATTTCTCTTCTATCATGAAGAAGCCAGCTGAAAGCTGGGAAGAGAGA
>CAYXYD010000163.1:0-6140 GCA_964469205.1 uncultured Sphaerochaeta sp.
CATAATGTTAATGAATTAAATTTAATCTAATTTTTTTATCCTTGGAGGCACGAAGTGATTATTCCTAGCTATCGAAGTCCAAAACTGACAAGTAGTATCAACCCAAAATTAACAAGCAGTATCAACCCAAAACTGACTAGTAACATCAACCCTAAGTTAACAAGCAGCATCAATCCAAAACTGACAATCACTATCAACCCTAAATTAACAAGTAGTATCAACCCAAAATTGACAAGCAGAATCAACCCAAAACTGACTAGTAGCATCAATCCAAAATTGACAAGCAGAATCAACCCAAAATTATCGAGTCTTCCGAATGACTGTTTTTATATTTTCGACTTAGATTTTGCATGGGCTGGATATTTGGTACCTGCTAATGACCAGGTAATTTTATGGTTCAACGAAAACAACGACTTTGTTTATTTTGGTGTTAGACACGCTCATAGTGGCTATGCTATCTTCAACACGGGATTAGAATATGTGTTTCATATGGAGACTAATGGAACCAAAAATTATAATATATTCAATACAGATAATGATTGGCTATTTTTCACAACGTAAATGCCATACAAATGCCTTTTATTGTCCGGTGGAAAGGGTCAATGCCTGATAGAAATGCCGAAAAAGAATAGTTGCCTAAAATGGAAAGCGCAAACAAAATGCTTCCCTTCCTAAATCATCCTACACGCTCGGTTCTTCCCCAAGCATAGTTCCAAGCTCTACAACAAGCCCACCCTCTGTATCTCATCGCGCATGGCTGGCCTCTTCATGTATCTTGGAGCCAAGGCTTGAAGACACTCCTCGACAACAACTCCTCCCCCAATGGAGACAAGCTCCCTAAGCCATGAAGCCAAGGCTTTGTACTCATTACGGCTAGAGGCTACCTCCCCATCGTCGAGGATGATCTGTCTGTATAGGGCAAAGACCTCATCCTTGTGGTGGGGGACCAGCACATCCTGATAGCTCTGTACCAAGCGAGGGTTTTTCTGGATGTAGGTCAGCAATCGCTCAAGCTTACCCTCTCCCTTGAGAACCTCAGGATAGGGATTCTTCCTGTACAGTGAAGCTTCTATTGCCTCACTACGAGCTTGCATCTCATCAAGCAGGTCATCAAGGACAGATTCCCACTCATTCTGGTCATAGCTGGCCTTGAGGATAGGGTAATAGGACAGGTCGTCATGGAGAAGGAACTCTTTGGCTAGGCTTCTCATCTGGATTGTATTTCTACCTTCCTGATACACTTTGAACAGGAGGGCGCCCCAGTCTATGGCACCATAGGTGCGATAGGGGGAAGCTTCGTTCTCCTTAGCAAGCTTTTCAGCCAAGACATAGTCCTTGCTCTCAAGGGCATGGTTGAAGGCGATCTTGCGCATGCCTTCATAGGAGATGTTGTCCAAGGCAAAAGAGAGGGCCTCCTCACCTTTATCCTGCTTCAGTAAGAGGGAATGCTGGAGCTTCAAGGCAGGGAGGTTCCCGTCCCCTTCAGTATCAGGCTCTTCGGAGGCAAGGGCGACCAGGTAGTTTTTCAAACCTTCCTGGTCGGACTCTGTCTCTGCAAACTTGATACAGAGCCTGAGCAACACTGCCTGTGGAGGGCCCTCATAGTTCTTTGCCGCAGTGAGAAACTGAGTGAACAACCAAGAGCCATCATCTGCATTGAGCGTAACCTCATCAAATAAGGCCGCTACCTGCATGAGGACGACCTCGATCTCCTCGGTGAGGGTCTCACCCTCATACTCGTCCAAGATGGACATCTCATGGACTATCATGGAGGCGATGGAGCCTCCATAGCGGATATTGCCCGTTGCAATGGCAACCTGGGCCATCATGAGAAGTTCAGCAATCTTCTGTCGCAAGGCAGTGGTTAACTGCCAATCATCCTCATCCTCGTCCCATCCATACTCGTCTTCTTCTACCGTGCTCTCTATTCCATTTTCACAAGCAAGTCTGAACTCGATACCCAGGTTTGTCAGGTTGACCCCATCATCAGGGGAGGGAAAGGCTGCAACCAAGGCAGAGGCGACATCAGGCTTTTTCTTGGCATAGGCCAGCAAGAAGGAGAGCAACTCCTTCTTGCTCTTTCTTTCCAACAAAGCTTCTAGGTCGACCTCTTTGGGCCTCTCGACCATCACATGATGGGCGCTGTTCAGCTGATGACGTAGGGCATACAGGACTGCAACCTCATGCTTGCAGTACTCCCCCCAATCATAGGGGCAGGTACAGTACATATCTTCGACCTCCCTATCGTCATCAAGGGTGAGGGTCACTTCATACAGCTGTGTCCCTGCAACGTCTGCCTTGTAGTGGTTGGGTTCAACCATCTCCAAGGAGAGCACGCTCCTTCCCCGGTAATAGGAGAGACCACGGCTGAGTATTGTGGGTGAATCGATCTCGTCTTCAAAGTCATCAAGGTTCATAGTGCCTCCAAGTGCTTAGATAGTAGCATAGGCATTAGGTTTGCTGAAGAAGATTTCTCTCTCTATTTTTCAGCACACATTAGACTAGGCATCATCTTTCACCGTCTCTTGCATTGTCTCTTAGACACTAGGTCATTATTCCTTAGTATAATGCATTTATTTCATCTTCAAGCTGTTCGATATACTGCATAAGTGTTTCAAAATCAGGATGGTGACCATATATCATGTCATGCATTTCCTTATAATCACTTTCAAGAACTTTTTTGTTATGTTCAGAAGGACTCAAACAGAAGGTGCCAGGTTTTGCTTCATCGTATTTTGCCCAACCTCGCGGATAAAACTTTTGTTTGAAATCAACAACATTCTGAAGTAATGCAATCTTTGAGAAAGCTTTTTTCTTAACATCTGAATGAGCAAGACTATACAAATCATAATAATGTCGTGAATACCGAGAAGGTATGATAGATTTTTCCGGACGATGTGCTTCTTGATGTAGAATAGTAGCTTTCTCCCAGAAGGTCCGTTCTGGAAGTACCGTAAGAATCTCTGTTGAACTTTGTGTAAATACCTCAGGATATTGCTCTGCACTATAGGGAACGATCTTCACCTTTTCTGTAGGAGTCCATGCTGCAAGCGGTCCTATTTCAAGTTTGACTGCCTGTGTAATAGCAGATGAATCGAATATATGCGGATAGTTGAAATTAATAATCTGTGGTTCATCTGCATCGATAGATATATCTGTACTATTTCCGAGTACATTGGTGAAATCGTTCTTGAGCAGAGGGGCTAGCTTATTGTATATGAACTGCTCTGCCTGTGCATTTGCATTTTTATTGAATAAATCCTGCTTTTTGTTGCTTCTTTCTTGCCATGGTTCATTCATCGTATAGCCTAAGATGCGCCAGTCGAGAATCAAGTCTATGTCTTCGGAAAAGCGTTCAATACTATGCCATGCCTTTGAAAGGCTTGTACCACCTTTGAAAGCAAACGCATTTTTATACTTACTGTGGTGAAAAAGATAATCAAGTGTGAAACATACCCAGAAATCTTTTTCCACAATGGCTACGCTCATATGCATTTTTGCTGCGGTATTACGGAATAACGCCCAGCGAGTAGCAACAGGTAATTTTGCTATTTTATACATTGTATCTTTCCTCAGATTTTCTTTATTGCCTCTACAATCCATGTAGAAGCATTACGGGATTCAAAGAGCAAATTCTTTTTTTCGTTGGTTGTCAGTTGCTTTTGTATTTTAGAGAGATGGGTATCTGTTATCCGTTCCCTTCCCAACGCTTTGAGTGCCTGGATAATGAGTAAAGTTCTCTCAGACATGCCGGTAATCTCCCTGTTTGCCCGATGCTTGAATTCTATAATACTGGTTCCGATTGTATACTTTCTATACGGACCGTCACTTACGAAAGACCAGCTAGCACTTACTTGCATAGAAAGTCCCAGCATATTGAGTGCAATGTTGCCGCTTGGTGCGATAGTCCAGTTGTTATTCAGAGCGAGAATTTGCGCTGTCTGGTAGATATCTGGGGCTTCGTATTCGTTGAGGAAAGGACTGAACACCGGTTTGTCATATACACCGTGTGCTATGCGACGGATAGTGCCATTTCCTGTAAGACGTTTGAGACTCTGACGAATGGCAGAGTTGTCAGCAATATCCTGGAAATCCCGTGCTGTAAAAACAGCACCGGGTTTCTTTTGGGAAATAAGCTTTTGAATTTGTGCTATTATTGTTTTCCGTGCCATTGTAATTCCTCTTTTATTGTCACATTATATATATACTTTTTGTGACAAAAATACAAGGGGCATACGCTGATGTAACCCCGAAAGGTGGATGTATAATTTCCAAAGAAGTGTATATCCAAAATAATATTCAGTTTGAGAGACCCAAACCAAGTTCTAGAGTAACTTGAGGGTGAATTTGTTTTGGAACTCAGGTCTCATCACCCTCCAAGCTACAGAGGAGGCAGGGGGATGGTGCTTATATTGCAATTGGTGGTGTTGAATTGGCGAATGCCTGGTAGAGATATGTTGTTCGATCCTACAGCCTCATTTTTTCAGCTCCTCCCATTTTCCATCTTGGTGTTTTTACCTATTCCCTTTTTGGCTCATTCCTGTACAATACCAACTATGTATAACCTCAAAGAAACCAAACAAACCTGTGACCTTTTCACCAAAGCCTATAAAGGCTTTCAAGAGTACATCCTCGATTGGGCAGAAAACAAAGCCCCTATCAGAAAAAGCATCAGTGCAATCTTTTCCAAGGCCAATGAAGGGGACTATCCTAAAGAGTACTGGGTAGCCCAAGTAGCCTTGTACATCGATGCACAAGTGTTTACCGATCCCAAGGTTATCAAAAAGATACTGAAGGACTTTGAGCCCTTTGCAGCAAAGGAGGATAAACAGGTTCTTTCGTACTGGGCACATACCCCAGGCTTTTGGTGTTTCTACTCCATCAAGGAGACCCTTGGGGATGACTTCTTCATCATTGAAGATCTGGTATCAGGACAAACCCATCTTATGCACTCAGCAGAAATCGCCTATATGCAGACAGACTTGCAATCTCGCAACAAGCACTTCCTTAGCCTGATGCTGCCCAATGGCTCGTGCTTGCAAGCCATTGGATTCCCCAAGTTCAACTCCCTCACTACTTCTGAAATGCAGTTCTTCTTTTCGTTGTTCTCCCCCGGTCTTGACCTGGGTAGTGCCATCAACAGGAATTTTATAAAGCTCCTCGATTTGGAGGGCATCAGCAGCATGCCTGTGTTTGTTGTGGGGGACACTGAGCTGAAGCAGACGTGGCAACCCTTCAAGCGTAAGAGCTTCAACATCTTTGACCTGGAAGGCACCTGGGATTCAAAAAAAGTGGGCAACCAACAGATATTCTCTTTCGTCTGTGAAGCTACCAGCTATGCCAGCCTGCCCAACTTTCACCTTTTCGAGACAGAGGGCGATATCCTGACTGCAAGCTTGGTACGGGACAACAAGAGTGGGGAGATGGCTCTCTTTACCTCAACTGACAATTCTTACACGTTGTTTGCTGCTCTGCTTAACCGTAGTTATCCTGAGCTGGCCCTACCGGAAAAACCCTCTGTTTCCATCTCGCTAGTCCTGAGCATGCTCTTATCTGAAGGTGATTACCCCCTACCCTGGAAAAAATTCAAAGAGCTTCTAGCAATCCAGAGCGAATCTGATGGCCAAAATATAGCAGAGCCAGAAATGACTCCTGAAAAAAAACAAGAACTCATGGACATGCTCAACACTGACAAGCCTGTTGATGTACGGAATATTCTCCTGGGAGAAAAATCATACGATGATGAAATAGTAGCTGTATACCAGGTAGATCCTGCCGACAAACCCTTTGAACTGTTTGGATGGCCCAAGCCACCCAAAGAGATACAGGATCTTTTTTTTGATGCTCCACTCAACGATTCAGAGGTCTTCGAGGTTGTGGAAGACAGCACAAGCATAAACCTGTTCAACCTCCTCACCAATAACTCCTATGTCAAAGAGATCGGGGAAGAAGGATTGGCATCCTTCATCACCGCCCTCTTTGTTGAGTACTTTCCTGGAGAACTTGGCCTGCCGCTGATGAACTCCTTCTTCTGGGTACTCCTCTACAAGGGAAAAGAATGGATCCCAGCTCGTAGCTATGCTATCGAGCTGCTGAAGATGCAACCCTACCCCCTTACAGACATCTACTTTGAAAGGGAG
>CAYXYD010000164.1:0-6114 GCA_964469205.1 uncultured Sphaerochaeta sp.
GATAAAAGAATCAAATACACTTTTTCAAATGATTATGGGCTTACAACAGGCAACAAAGATGAATTAGCGACGGTAATAATAAGGCTTCCATTCTACACAGGAGATGCAAAAAATGTTTAACATGATAATCGTTGATGATGAGCCAGAAATTGGGAAAATGATTGGAACACTGATCGACTGGCAAAAATACAACGTGAATGTGACGGCAATATGTACCAGTAGTTCTGAAGCACTTTCCAGTATCATGCTTTACAAACCAGATTTGGTTATCTCAGATATCCGTATGCCTGGAATGAATGGAATCGATCTCATCAGCCGTGTACATGAATCCAATCTTAAAACAAAATTTGTGATTCTATCCGCTTATGCCGAATTTGATTATGCAAGAGAAGCCATGAAATATAATGTGAAACATTATCTCATCAAACCTTGCAGCGAAGAGCGAATCATCCATGCGGTTTCGGAAGTTTGTACGGATATCGTAAGTGAAAGAAGAAGAGAGCGAATACCGATAGGGGGGAGAAAAAAGAAAAAGAGCCAGTCGTTTTTTTCTCCACAGATCGAACAAGTCATCCAGTATATTGAAGAGAACATTGCGGATGAAGATATCACACTTAAAAAGATCTCTGAAACACAGGTTTTTAGCAATGTTGACTACCTATGCCGTAAATTTAATCAAGAAACGGGTCATAAGTTCAATGAATATTTAAACTCTCTACGAATCAGTAAGGCTAAGGATCTGATGCTCAATGATATGCAAAATGAAACCATCTATTCTATTGCAGATAAAGTAGGATTCAGGAACAATCCCCAATATTTCAGTCAAGTATTTAAACGGGCTACAGGGATGAGCCCGACGGAATATCAAAATAAAATGCAATGGGAAAAATGAGGTCATTCATCCAATAGGTCATGATGAGGACCACGACACTACAACATGTTGGCATTCCCGCCTACGTATGATTCACCATAATAAACAAGAATGAAGAGCCTGTTCCCAGTATTTCTGTCCGCCATTCTAATAAATAGGTGATATGGACATGTGTGGTTTAGCGTAGCAAACGCTTCAGTAACATATTTTGCATTTGTTTTAGGTATTGACTTTTTTCCAGCCCAACAATGAATTCAGTGTAGTACTGTGATAAAACGGCACAATATCACTGATGAGCTTCCAGTCTAAGTTTTCTGTATCTCTTCTTTCCAGTCTCAGATCTTCAAACAACAAATCATCAATTGCTTTCTTACCCTTGATACCCCGTATTTTATACAACGTATCACAAAGGGCCTTTTCTTTTGTTGCTAGCCGAAATCCATACCCAGACTCTTCCGCCGTCTCTAAAGCTAGGGGAAATACAGCATCAGGGAGATAGTGAAAACCATATCTGCCGAATGGAGTATCGAAATGTTTGTTCTTATTGAGACGAAACCCTGCACACTTAACAGCATACGTACGCTCTGGGATCATCTGATGATAATCAAGAGCTGTTTCAAATGAAATGTAAGAAGGGCTATAGATCATAGAAGCGACGGGGAGGTGAGGATCGTCTTTTGCTGTGCTATAAACGCCACGCACTATCTGGGTGACTTCGCCTTTTTTTATCATCTGAGTGAGCTTTGATTTGGGGGAAGCATATTCTCTCAGTTCATACATGATGAGATCACGAGTCTTTAACATATCACCTCCCATAAGTATGATTATATCATACTTGTAGGAGGTAACAATATAGTAAAGGATCTATTAACTAAATTTGTAAAAGAACTGGATTTCTTTTCGCCTTTCACTTGAATTATTACTTAGAGAAAGTTCTGAGATTTGTAGCAGATTACCTTTTACACCAGTGGTCGAACATGACTTTTGTAGAGCGGTTCATCTCTTCCATAAAATCACTGGTATGCTTCTTGAAGTAGTAGTGGTCAGCAATGCTTCCTGTATTGTTGAAGGGGAGGACCTTCAAATCCCTTCTTCTTTGTTCATGTTCAGAAAAAGCACTCTGCAATTGCTCTAACGAGGGACTCTCATAGCGATCTTGCATGAATACAGCCTCGGCAGGGCATCGAGGGGTCTGCTTGCCAGTTGGTTCTGACTTGGGGTTACCGAAGATCAGCATGCAGGCGGGTACGGTATAGTGATCGAGCTCCAAAAGGTCTCGTAGCCCCTCAAAGTTTTCGATGACGTCCCCGATGTAGCAAGATCCGATGCCAAGGGATTCGGCGGCCACTACAGCATTCTGGGCTGCAATGATGGCATCCTGCATACAGAGATGCAGGTCTCCCAGACCTGGGTCTCTCCAGAATGCGAGGCCCTCTTTCTCTCCCTTTTGCCTAGACCCTCCGTCTATGAAGTAGTTTACCCACTTCTGCATATCTGCGAGGAAGACCCAGACCAAGGGTGCTTTGGCTATCATGCTCTGGTTGTCACAAAGCTTGGCAAGCTGTTCTTTCTTGCTTTGGTCGTGAACCTCAACCACTGAGTATAGTGCCATGTTTCCTGCAGTTGGGGCCCTGAGGGTTGCTTCCTTGATCAAGGATACCTGTTCTTCCGTCAGCGCTTTGTCGCTAAATGCACGTACAGAGCGCCTTTTGTGTAGTATTTGTAAGGTTTCATTCATAAGAAGAGTATAGCAACAGCTTATGCGAAATGCAAAGAGGCAATATACAAATAAGGGTTTTTGCTCTATCATTGAAAGTATGAAAAGTGTAAAGGCGTACCGCTTTCGATGGCTCATCCTTTTGGCCCTTATGGCCCTGATACTCTCTGTTGAGTTACAGTGGATGAACATGGCCCCTGTTGGCAGGGTTGCAAACCTCTATTACCAGGATCAGATTTCCACCAGATTTTCCGACCCGGTGGAGTTGCTCTCCCTCGCCTACCTGGTCATTTTTGTCATAGCCAGCATTCCCTCTTCCTATGTGATACACCGCCTGGGAATAATGGTGAGTATCCGCATAGCCGCAGGCATGATTTTTTTTGGTGCTGTTGGCAAGTGGATATACCTCGCTAATTTCCCTGTAGTTCTCTTTTGTCAGATCATTCTGGCTTTGGCCCAAGCCTTGGTGCTCAACAGCATCACCGAGATAGTATCTCGTTGGTTCCCCATCCGCGAACGGGGAATGGCTGTTGGTATGGCTTCAGCAGCCCAGTATCTCTCCTTAGGCATTGTCATGTTCCTTTCCCCTCTTATGGTGGCGTCAAAGGCTGGAGAGTCCAACTATGGCAGTGGGTTTGAGAGGATGATGGGGACCTATGCCATCATTTGTTCGGTCTTTGCCATTGTCGCAGCCTTCCTCATACGGGAAAAGCCTCCTTCCCCCTCCTCTATTTTGGAGCGGGAAGAGGATGTCTCATTCCTCAAGTCCTTCAGGGCTATCAACAAGATATCTTCTCTGAGGGGCCTTATGATCATATTTGCTGTGGGGTGGGGTGTCTTGGTCACCCTTCTGGTAAAGATCGATGCCATAAGTGCAATATTAGGCTTCCCCGATTCAGATGGAAGGCTTGGCATCGTAATCCTGGGTGGAGGGATGGTAGGGGCAGTCCTTCTTCCTTCACTCTCTGACAGATGGAGAAGGCGCAAGGCTTTCTTTGTGTTCTGTAATCTCTGTTCAATCCCTGGTCTCCTCCTTTTGGTATTCAGCCAAGAATTGGGTGCTCTCTTTCTAACCAGCAATATAATTGCCTTGGTAGGGGCTTTCATCGTAGGTTTCTGCCTGCTCAGTTCCATCCCCATCGGAAGCCAATACGCTGCCGAGCTTGGCCTTGGTATCTCAGAGGAGATCATCCAGGCGATGCTGTTGCTCTTCTCCCAGGCCAGTGGTGCTGTACTACTTATCATCACTCTGGCAAGCAAGGGCCAGTATGCTGGGCAACTGCTATCAGGTCTTGCAGCCCTGTTGTTTGCCGCCATGATGGGCAGTACCTTCCTCAAGGAGAGTGAGGTCATCATAACTGAAGAGGAAAGGCTACACGAAGTTATTGAGAAGGAGATCGTACACCTACAGTGATGACCATAAGACGAGCAACACGAGAGGAACTTCCACAGATCCTCGCATGTATCATAGAGCTGGCCCAGTATGAGCATCTGGAACAGGAAGTGGTCGCTACGCTCGAAAGCATGGACCACTGGCTGTTTGTCGAAAAGAAGGCAATAGTGTTGTTTTGTTGTGAAGACAAAAGACCCGTAGGCTTCGCCCTCTACTTCTACAACTACTCAACCTGGGAGGGGCGTTCTGGCCTCTATATAGAGGATCTCTTCATCCAACGACCCTTCCGTGGCAAGGGGTATGGCAAGGCTCTTATCGAGCATGTCTGTTCCCTAGCCATAGAAGAGAGGTGTGCAAGGGTGGAGTGGGTCTGTCTTGACTGGAACAAGATGAGCATCGACTTCTACAAGCGCCTAGGTGCTGTTCCCATGGATGGGTGGTCAACCTATCGCCTCAGTGGTGAGGCTCTTCGGAGTTTGGGAAACAACAGCAAAATACTGCAATAGCCACAGAGAAAAATGAACATACCAGACTACAGAAAGACGGGCTTTCCTTTGACAGTTGGAGAGCCTGTATTCGGTAGGTAACTTGTTATAATGAAATAAGGTATAAAGAAAACAACGCCACAGAATATTGTGTTATATCCTGTGGTGTTGTTCTCTTTTCTCTTCTAACTATTATTTTTACTGCTTTCTCTAAATCTGCCTTTTCAAGGTCTAGCTCTTCTGCATTTGTTTCTTTAGCCTACTACTTCTTTTACTATTTTTTAGGCTTGGGAACCAATCGCTCATCCCAATGGTCAAAACAAGCAACTTCATCAAGGCTCTTTCTGTTTCTCTCGCTATTCTCACTATCAAGATGCTTCTCACTCAGACCTTCTGTATCACCAGGATACCCTAGGATGACCAAGGTCTGCAGGGTGTCTTCCTCTCTTATTCCAAGGGCTTCCTTTGCTCCTTT
Organism: uncultured Sphaerochaeta sp.; assembly: GCA_964469205.1. GTDB lineage: Bacteria > Spirochaetota > Spirochaetia > Sphaerochaetales > Sphaerochaetaceae > Sphaerochaeta. Next base: position 4,942 of record CAYXYD010000164.1, read on the forward strand.
GGGGTTGTAGCCCGCTATGGGGTGTACATACAGGCCTTCAGAGATCGCTTGGATTTGGTAGGCCATGGCGGCCATGCCCAATTCAAAAGGAGTGTAGGTTACGTCCCCTGCTTTCAGTCCCCACTCAGGGTTGGTGATAAATGCTGTTATGGCAGGAGCTTTCTTTGCCCAGTAGTTTCCTGGTGCGAGTGATTCCTTCAGCTTAGCAAGGGCTTTTGGCTCTTTGACCGTGATCATGCGCCAAGGTTGGCTATTCAGACTTGAAGGTGCCATATGTGCAGCCTCCGCAAGGCGCATCAGGACCTCTTCAGTGATGGGTGTGGTTGCAAGGGCCCTTTTTGCTCTTCTTTGTTCTATCTCTTTGAGTATTGGCATCGTTCTTATCTCCTTTTTATAATACTAGCATATAGGATGAATTTCTGCTGGTTTTTTGTTTTTAGGGTATTTATTGGCTGGTCCTATCGCATATCATCTCAATCTACCACTCCAAGGTGATGTGTCCTGAGTTTTTCAGCTGGCGATGGTGTTGTTGGGTTTTTGGTTTTCTCTTGCCAGTTTCACTTGTCTTTGTAATATCTGTTTCTTGGGCAGAGTCAGGTCTTGGCTCTTCTCGCTCATGCTCAAAAATATAACAGATGAACTCTTTCCTCACTTGGTCGACCGGAGAAAATATCACTGAAATTTGTACTGTTATTTCAGTGCCGTCTTTCTGCTTCACATGCAGGGGGAGGAGGAAATCTTGCTTTGTCAGCATGGCAGAGACAAGCGACTTTGCATCCCCTTCCTGTAGCATGGAAAGATAGTCTATGCCCAAAGCCTCGTACTCGGCTCGGGAATAGCCGAGTAGCTCATAGAATATGGGGTTGTGGAATGTAGTCACGATCGTCCCTTCTGGCGATAGGTATCCCATCACAATTCCCCATTGGGCACTGGTAGTAAGGAATTCAATCTTCCTTCTGCAAGAGCGTACCTGCTCGCTCATGCGCATCTTGGTGTCGACATCAAGCAGGGAGGCAACTATCCTCTTCGTATTGTGCATATGCATCTGTATGTTGAACCAACGATATTCCCCATTGAGCAGTCTGAGACGAACAGTGGTGCCTCTCTGCTTGGGCTTTGCGAGCACCTTTTCAACCTCTCGGTTGAGGAATCCCAGTCCTCTTAAGGGGCTGG
>CAYXYD010000165.1:0-1215 GCA_964469205.1 uncultured Sphaerochaeta sp.
ACTTCGCAAAATAACTACAGGTAAAAAAGATAAGAAAGGGGAATAGTATGATTTTACAAACTATCAGGGATTATGATTTTTCCGGCAAGAGAGCTCTTGTCCGTGTGGATTTCAATGTGCCGCTTAAAGACGGTGAAGTAACTGACGATACTAGGATCAGGGCTGCACTGCCTACCATCAAGTATATTTTGGATGCCGGTGGGAGTGTCGTTTTGATGAGTCATTTCGGCAGACCCAAGGGAAAGAAGAACCCTGAATTTTCCATGGCTCCCATTGCCAAGAAGTTTGCCTCTCTGTTGGGCCGTCCTGTTGAACTTGCCTCCGATGTCATTGGTGATGAAGTCACCAAAGAGGTCAAAAACCTTAAGAGCGGCGAAGTGCTGTTGCTTGAGAATGTCAGGTTCTATCCTGGAGAAGAGAAGAATGATCCTGAGTTTGCAAAACAACTCTCTCTTTTCGGTGATGTCTATGTAAACGATGCTTTTGGCACTGCACACAGAGCCCATGCATCTACAGCCGGTGTGGCACAATACTTGAACTCCTATGCAGGATTCCTCATTGAGAAAGAGGTCAAGTTCATGGCCCCTCTTCTTGAGAACCCTGACAAACCCTTTGTTGCCATCATTGGTGGTTCAAAGGTTTCCAGTAAGATCGGGGTTCTTGAAAGCCTGGTAAATACCTGCGATACCATCGTGATCGGTGGTGGAATGGCCTATACCTTCCTCGCTGTCCAGGGCCACACCATTGGCAAGAGCCTGGTTGAAGAGGAATTTAAGGATACTGCAACCTCTTTCCTTGCTAAGGCAAAGGAAAAGGGCGTAGAGGTAATCCTTCCTATAGATCACCTTTGTGGAGCCGAGTTCAAGGAAGATACCAAGGCTATCACCGTTGATAGTGCAGATATCCCCGCAGACCTTATCGGTATGGACATTGGTCCAAAGACGGTGAAGTTGGTGGTTGCTGCTGTTTCTGGTGCGAAAAGCGTCGTCTGGAACGGTCCTATGGGTGTCTTTGAGTTTGATGCATTTGCCCAGGGAACTCTTACAGTTGCCAAGGCTCTTGCCGCTTGTAAGGGTATTACCGTAGTGGGTGGGGGCGACTCTGTTGCTGCCATCAACAAGTTTGACCTTGCAGATAAGATTAGTCACGTGAGCACCGGTGGAGGTGCATCCCTTGAGTTCCTGGAAGGGAAGGTTCTTCCTGGTATCAAGGCAT
>CAYXYD010000165.1:1225-6025 GCA_964469205.1 uncultured Sphaerochaeta sp.
AATAAGATGAGAAAACCCTATATTGCTGGTAACTGGAAAATGAATATGACCCCTAGCGAAGGCGCAGCTTTCGCTAAGGATCTTGCAAAGGCACTGAAAGGGGTCAAGACAAAGGTCATGATCGCCCCTCCTTTTGTCACTATTCCCGCTGTGTTGGAAGCTGTAAAAGGAAGCAACATCATCGTTGCAGCCCAGAACATGTGTGACAACACCAAAGGTGCTTTTACCGGTGAGGTAAGTGCAGCTATGCTCAAGGACCTTGGGGTTACCAACGTGATCCTCGGCCATAGTGAGAGAAGGGCCATCTACGGTGAGAGCGATGCTCTTATCAACAGGAAAGTGCTGCTTGCAATTTCTGAAAAGATGGATGTCGATCTCTGTGTTGGTGAGACTCTCGAAGAGAGGGAAGCCGACAAGCTTGAGGAAGTTCTTACCCGTCAGGTCACCGTAGGACTCAAGGGAGTATCAGCTGAGGATATGGCAAGCATTACCATGGCCTATGAGCCTGTATGGGCAATTGGGACAGGAAAGACTGCCACTCCCGAAGATGCTGATAGTGCACATGCTTTTATTCGTTCTCTAGTTGCAAAACTCTATACAAAGGGTGTTGCAGAAGAGCTCGTAATACAGTATGGTGGTTCAGTAAAGGCTTCAAATGTTAAGTCTTTGATGTCCAAGGAACATATCGATGGTGCCCTTGTTGGCGGTGCTTCGCTCTCAGTAGAGCAGTTCCTGCCTATCGTCGCTTTTGATATGTAACATAACCGGAGTAGAGAAATGGGTGTTTTGAGCGTTATTTTGTTAGTACTATTCGTGATCGTCAGTCTCCTTTTGATCTTCCTTGTCGCAGTGCAGGATGAGCAGAGTGAAGGTTTGGGCGGCATCTTCGGTGGTGGTAGTAATACTGCCTTCGGATCTCATGCAAGCAGTGTCGTTACCAAAGCAACTGCTACGCTGGCTGTGGTGTTCATGATTCTTGCCCTTGTCGTAGCATTTGTCAACAAGAGTCCGTCTCAAGACAAGCTGCTCGACTCGGTGAATACTGAACAGGTTCAGCAGACAACTGACTGGTGGAAGAATTCAGAAGCTCCTGCTAGTACTGTTGAAGCCCCTGCCGCAACCAACTAGGTCGGTAGATGCCATTTGTAAATTGACTGCCGACCGCATACTGTGCGGTCGGTATCTGTTATAAGGGATATCATATGAAAGTTTGTGTATTGTATGCTTCAGCTTCAAAAGAGAGTCAAAAGATTAAAGCCATTTCCAAAGCCATAGCTGAGGGAATTTCCTCTCAGGGTCATCAGGTTGATATTATTGATATGAAACTCGATATGGGTAAGAAGGTTTCCTTCTATAATTACCTTATATTTGGAACTGAAGCCTCTACTTTCTGGGGTGGTAAGTTACCCTCTACTGTAGCTCAATTCCTTACGACAGCCGGCAGTGTTTCCGGTATCCGCAGTATGGGCTTTATTGCAAAGGGTGGTGTGCGTTCTATGAAGACCCTACAATCTCTGATGAAGATCATGGAGCATGAAGGGCTCTTTCTCAAGAAGAGTGAGATAGTCACCAAAGTCGATTATGCCCGTGCTGTAGGAAAACATCTGCAGATTTGATGTACTTTTCCTCTTAATTTAACTATTTTATACCTAAGTAATCCCTAGGAGTTATGCATGAAACGAATAATATTTCTGGTTGTCACTGTTTTTCTAGCAAGCACGATGCTTTTTTCTGCACCTATCGGCGCCCCTGCTGCCACAGTCCGTCTTACCAAGACGACACCTATTCCTGTTGCTGATCTTGAAGCTGAGGTAGCACGCTACCAAGCTAGTGCTGTCCAGAGCGGCAGTGACCCTGCTGCTGTCGACCCGTTGCAGATACTGGGTTTGCTGATCAACAACGAGCTGTTCCGCCAAGGTGCTGCCCGTGATGGAGTCAAGATCACCGATTCCATGATCGACCAGTCATATGCTTCCCAGAAGGCTAACATTGAGACCAATTATGGACAGAAGCTATCTGATGACGAGTTCAAGCAGGTGGTCAATTCCAACTTCGGTTCAGTTGAATCCTACAAGAAAATGATCGGCGAACAGCTGATGGTTGATTCCTATGTACGGATGAAGAAAGCCTCCGAATTGAATAAGCCCGTCTCCATCTCTGAGACTGAGGTTTCCTCTTTCTATCGGAAGAACAAGACTCAGTTTGTCAGTCCCGAGACTGTCAAACTCAGCCATATCTTCATCCCTTTCACCGAAGATGAGACAACCAATGCCAAGAACAAGGATACCATGGAGCGTGTTGCACAGCAGTTGCGCTATGGAACACTAACTTTTGAGAAGGCAGTTGTCGAATACTCCCAAGATACACGCAGCAAGACCAAGGCTGGAGATATCGGTTGGCTGACCATGGATGACGAGCAGGCCCTTCTGGGTTTGGGTAATACCTTCTTTGACGTGGCCTTTTCCACGGACGTGGGTGATACCAGCGGTGTGGTCGCTTCCAATACAGGTTTGCATATCCTGAAGATTCTTGCCTACAACGAGACCAAGATTTTAGCACTCGATGATCAGGTCAACCCCGATACCACCACAACCATCCGTGACTATATTACAGCACAGCTTACAGGAGCAAAACAACAGGAAGTTTACTATTCAGCCATCAACTCGTTGGTTGAGGATTTGCGCAGGAGCGCGAGCGTAAACATCCTGTATAAGAAATAATTATGAGAACAAGACACAAAGCAAGAGAACTTGCAATTCAAACTCTTTACGCCCTTGATTTTAACCATATTTTGGGTAAAGAGAATATTCCCCGACACTTTAGCGGCATCACCGATGCAGAATATGCAGAGCTTGAGGAAGATGTGAAGTTGTATGCTCATTATCTGGTGCAGGGTACTGTAGAAAACCTTGCACAGGTTGATGAACTGATCTCCCAATTCTCGCTGAACCGTCCTTTGGACCGTATTGATATCGTCGATAGGAATGTCCTGAGGATAAGTGTCTACTGTCTCTTGTATGGCGATATCCATCCCCATATCATCATCGATGAAGCAGTAAAGCTTTCACAGGATTTTTCAACTGAAGTGAACTACAAGTTCATTAACGGAATGCTAGATACGATGCAAAAGCAACTGTTTCCCCTAAAAGGAAAGACCGAGCATGATACGACTAAAAACCTTTGACCAGATAGAGAAGATTCGTGAGGCTTGTCACCTGACTGCCCGCCTTATGAACTCTCTCCCTTCTTTTTTGGAACCTGGCATGTCTACCTACACCATAGATAAGTATTGTTATGATTTTATGATCGCACACAAGGTAAAGCCCGCATTCCTCGATTATGAAGGGTTCCCCGGTACTGCCTGTATCTCCATCAATGAGGAGGTCATCCATGGCATACCTACCAAGGATAGGCTCATCGTTGAAGGAGACCTTGTCGATATCGACTTGGGCATCAACATCGATGGTCACTTCTCCGATATGGCCAGGACCTTCATTATTGGTGAGACCAAGAAAGAGTGGGAACAGCTTTGTTCGGTAACCGATAGGTGTCTCTCCCTAGGTATTGAAGCTGCTGGCAAGAAAGGTGCTCGAATCCAGGATATCAGTTCTGCAGTGTACAAGCTTGCAAACTCCAAAGGCTACGGTGTCGTACGTGACTACTGTGGGCATGGAGTAGGACTTGCTGTGCATGAAGAGCCCTCTGTACCAAACTATGTGAGTTCCTATATGCCCAACCCCCGCATTCGCGAAGGTATGGTGTTGGCTATCGAACCCATGATAAACTTGGGTACCAAGAATACCAGGACTCTAGAGAATGGTTGGACCGTAGTCACAGCAGATGGCAAACCCTCTGCACATTTTGAAGACACCATAGCCATTACCAAAGATGGTTTGGAAATACTTACCGTAGAAGCATAACCAAGGAGTGCAAAGGTGATAAAAGAGTTCATTTCAGGAGATACAATTCGCGACAGCGCACTGAAACTTGCTCACAAGATGTATCTTGAGGATCATTTCATTCCTGATATCATCTATGCTTCCTTACGTGGCGGAGCCTATATGGCAAATGTGTTCAGCGAGTACTACAAGATGGTCCGTATCCGTGAGAAGGGTCGTCCTGTCTTTTATGCAGCTGTTGTAGCACGTTCTTATGGGTATCTCAGAAGCCAGACCAATGTTATGGTTGACGGTTGGACGTATTCTCCTGAGCACCTGAGAACAGGCGACAAGATCTTGGTTGTCGATGATATCTTTGATACAGGCAAGACAGTCAATGCCCTTGCAGAGATCATCATGCAAAAGGGCATTCCCCGTGAAGACCTCAAGATTGCCGTATATGACTATAAGGTCCCCCTGTATAAGCAAGAGGATCCCCTCCCCATACAACCTGACTACTACTGCCGTAAGCATGTGCTCAACAGCTCAGAAGATGAACAGTGGATTCACTATCACTGCCATGAATTCCTCGGTCTTACTTCAAGTGAGATCGACGAGCAATTCACTGATCCTGAAGTGCGACAGATCTTGCATGATGTGCGAGGGGACAATTTGAACTGATAACAAATAACGGCTGAAAGGCCGTTTTCTGTATCTGCAATTTTAGTACCTTTGCTCTAAACTATCCTAGAGACATTAGGTTAGGTAGATACCATAGTCGACACCTAAAGAGTGAATTGGTCTTGATACATGCTTTTCAACCACCTCGACTAAAGTCTATATCTTATGAAAATCAAAAGTATGACTTCCAGCCTTGTATGTTAGAGCTACATCAAAATGTGTCAGTTCCTCAGCATTATAG
>CAYXYD010000166.1:0-5975 GCA_964469205.1 uncultured Sphaerochaeta sp.
GATACTCCAGGGTATAGCGAAAGATTGAGGCTAGGTTGTCGATGAGGTCCACAGTATTGTTTGCCTCCTCAAAGAGGGCTGTCCTGCTGATGATGTTTAGGGTATTGAAGAGAAAATGGGGGTTTATCTGTGACTGCAAGGCCTTGTACCGTGCCTTTTCCAGTTCCCGGGTTGTTCGCATCTGTTCCATATCCTGGGAGTGGATCATCTTTTCCATCTTGGTGTTCTCTGTGATCATCTCAAGGCGTTCACGCAGGCTCTGTTTCATCTGGTTGAGGTTCTTTTCCAAGTATATGAGCTCCTCGGGTCCTTCTAGGGGGATGGGCTCGCCTTCGAAGTTTCCAGAGGATATCTGGGCCGCTGTCTCTACCATTTTGTTGACAGGCCTTACCAGACGCATGGTCATCTTGTAGACGACAACCATATACGAGATTGCTATGATGATGAACAGCAGTATGGCAAATCCTCGATAGTTCTTTATCCGTATTTGGGCATCCTTCATCCAGGAAGCATCTGTTGCGATCGTGTAGGAGAGATATCTGTTGAAGGTATAGTCTTGCAGATAATTATACACCTTATCTCCCGTATAGAAGACGTTGTAGTACTCTTGGCTTTGGCTTATGGGTTCTAGTTTTTCCATTGTCTCAATGGATTCTTTGATGAACTGCAGGCCGTTGGCGATGCCTATATAGAGGAAGTGTAGTGATGGGCTCTCTTCATACTCTACCTTGAGCCTCTGCAGGGATATGTTAATCTCCCTGCCGAGGATCCTGTAATCTGCAAGCACCTCTTCATGGCTTTTATCAAAAGGCATCTCACCATAGCGCTTGTACAGCTGCCTGCTTTCGACAAGTTGCTTGGTCAGGGTATTGAGAGCCTGATAGGTATTGTTCCGGCTCTGCATCTCGCCAAGCAAGGAAAACACTGCTCCAAAAAGAATAATGACCAGTGCAAGGATGATGCACAGCATGACAATATTATAGGAGAGGAGCCAGCTTCTCAGGGTGCCGGGGTTTTGTAATCTTTTCGTAGTATCCATAATTCTCATGAACGTAAGTATAGCATGCCTTGGGCTCTTTACGCAGTAATGTGCACTATATGAATGGCTTCTCTTTCACTTGGTGTGATGTATGTAGCAAGAGGGGGTGGGGTTGCCTGTTTTTTGTTGAAACTAGTGCAAAAGTAAGAATCTAGGCTCTCTTCCCGTTTTTTCTGGCTTCTTTGTCGATAAAGCAGGGTCATATTTACTGGTAACTTATGAGATTCCTTTTGTGTTGAACTAGTTTATATACAGTAGGCCAAGGGCTACTACTGAGAAAGAGACAGCCCTTGGCTGTTGGTGGGGAAGGGGACAGTTTTTTTGAGACAGATTATCCTGCAGCGAAAAAGAATGTAACTTGCGTGCATTAAGAAAGAACTGAATATCTTGGTATCCAGAGGCGTTCTGTAGATACAAGATTGGGAAGTTTGAATATTGTCTATAGATGACAGGGAATGGGTAATGTCACCAACATATTTTATTCTTTGCAATGAACTCTTGAATTTTAAAGTGTTCGGTGTTATTGTTAAAAAATGATAGATAATTATGCCCAATTTATTGCTTGGCGCGTTTTTTCTCATGCACAGGTCGTCAATCTATGTGGCAATACCAAAACGGCTGAAACAGTATTGTATAGCTTGAAGAGAAAAGGGCTGATACAAAATGTTAAACGCTCCTTGTATGTGGCCATCAGTCTGGAAACTGGAAGCAGTATTGCTTCTCCCTATGAAATTGCAAGTCATATTACTGCAGATAGTTATGTTTCTCATCATACGGCTTTTGCTTACTATGGTTTTGCTAATCAGGTGTTTAATACTATTACCGTTTCCAGTTCAGTACGATTCAAATCATTTAAATTTGATGGGTATTGGTATCGATTTAAGCAATCGTATAGCAAGCAGGGCCTTATCGATGCACATGGTGTCAGGGTTACAGTTTTGGAACGTACTATTATTGATACTATTCGTGATTTTGCCAAAACAGCCGGACTTGAGGAGTTGCTTCGCTGTCTTGGAATGATTACTGTGGTGAAAGAGTCTGAACTACTAGCTTTCCTTTCCTTATATGAAAACCAATTTTTATATCAGAAAACAGGGTATATGCTTTCCTATTATAAAAAGAGCTTGAAACTATCTGACCAATTCTTCAGCGAATGCCATTCACGAATTGGCAAGAGTATCAGATATCTCTATGTAGATATTAAAGATGAGATGCCTGAATATAATTCCGAATGGCAGCTTTTCGTGCCTGACGATCTGATGAAAACTCTAGATGAAGGTGGTGATGAGATTGTTTAATTTTAAATCCAAATCTGCATACGGGTGGTAATTTCCGAGATTATTGAATACTGCGATGTTTGTTGGTATGATTCTCATAAACCATTTGAGAGTTCAGCCTGTGGTTTAGATGTGGTAGTCCAACGACAGGCTGTTCTCTCTACCTTTAGGACTACCAACCATGCCAGACAATATCAAAACAAAGTCTAGGAGGAAAACTCCCTGGACGAGCGCTGAAGAAGCGACCCCTTTACAGACCTTCATAGACATGTGTACTGCACGTGACTACAATCATCGCCATCCGCATCTTGATGAGATGGAGGAGTCTGCATTCCTGAACTCCTATGAAGTGACACAGTGCAAGCATTGCGGATCGCTTCTGATAAACAAAGATGGGTACTCGGACAAAGGAATCAGGAGATACCGTTGCAAGGAATGCAGAAAGCGGTTCAACATCTTGACTAACACGATATTTGACAGCCATAGGCTTTCCATATCCGAATGGATGGGGTTCCTTTTAGACATCTTCGGCTTTGGGAGCTTCAACCTGACGTCCAAGGTCAACAGGAATGCCAATAATACAACGAAATACTGGATCAACAAGGTTTTCCTGCTGTTGGATGGGATTCAAGATGATATGGTTCTCGAAGGTGATGTATGGCTTGATGAGACATTTATCAGGGTGCGGAATCCGGATATTCAGGTCAAGGATGATGGAAAGGAGTACAGGGGCCTTTCCCGCAACCAGCTGTGCATCGGCGTAGCCTATGATTCAAGGCAGCATTGCCTCTTCTTTGTGGAGGGAAATGGGAAGGCCTCCGGTAAGAGGACGATTGAAGCGTTTGGTCGCCACATCAAACCTGGTTCCAGGCTAATCCATGATCTTGACAGATCGCACAATAAGCTCGTAAAAATGTTGGATCTTAAGAGCGAAGCCTATGATTCCAAGGTAATCAAGAAGCTCCCTGATTCCAAGAATCCGCTCAATCCTGTCAATCAGCTCTGCAGACTGCTCCAGATGTTCCTTAGCTCCCACGCAGGATTCACTAGAGAAGGCCTTCAGGGGTATCTGAACATGTTCTTCATCATAATGAATCCGCCGGAAAACAAGTATGAAAAAATAGAGAAAATATTAGAATTGGGATTCCATAAATTCGTTTTATTGCGCTACAGGGAACAAAAGCGCTGAATGTAGCACTGATTCAAGGGTGTCACCACCCGTATGCAGATTTGGATTTTTAATTTTACAAAAGCGGAAATGGCAGCAAAAGCTACAGAGTTGAACTATATTCGTGATACCTTGGAAAAGGTATTCAGGTTGACAAGAATACTCTCCTATATCAACGAGAATCCGATTATGAAGAATTGTCTCGCTCTCAAGGGAGGAACTGCAATCAATCTGACAGTATTCGATCTTCCTAGGCTTTCTGTTGATATTGATCTTGACTATTGCTCAACCGAAAATCGGGAGGAGATGCTTGTAATGCGTCAAGCTATTTCGGCAGATTTGGATTTGTATATTATGTCTGAGGGATATAGTATAGGTCCACAAACCAAAAGGAAGCATAGTTTAGATTCCTTTGTGCTTCTATATCAAAACTTGGGAGGAGTGAGGGATAATATAAAAATTGAAATTAATTATTCGTTACGTTCTCATATTTTTCATCCGGAACAAAGAAAAATCAAATCATCAGTAAGTGCTAACGATCAGTATGTATTATCCTTGAATCCTGTGGAGCTTTTTGCGGCGAAAATTAATGCATTGCTTAGTCGTTCTGCTGCCCGGGATTTGTATGATACATACAATATGATAACTACAAACTTTTTTGATCAAGTACAGCTTCAGATGCTCAGAAAGTGCATTGTATTCTACACAGCTGTTTCCCAAAAGTTTATCCTAGAAACATATGATCTCACCAGAATTGATACGATTACATTCCGCAAGATCCAAACTGATTTGCTACCTGTGATTCAAAAAAGCATGTATGTTGATATTGATCACATGAAGAGCACGGTTAAAGAATTTCTAGTTAATCTACTTCAACTTACTGATAATGAGAAAAAGTTTCTCTCATTATTCAAAGCGAAGACATTTAGACCGGAACTGGTTTTTGATGATTCTGCTATTATTGCAAATATTGCAGGGCACCCTATGGTTGCTTGGAAAATGATGAATCATGACAAAGTTTGACGACCTTTTTTCGTAAGAGGATTAAAAGAACTGTTGTCAGTGTTCTTCCATCCTTTGAGAATTCTACTACTCTCTTTTGGCCAGCAAGAGATATTTTACAATGTAAAATCCAGTTCCCTGATAGTGCCCATATAATCCTCTTACTGAGAGAATAGGGTATTTCTTAATCTGAAAAAGGAAAGGAGCACCCTCTGCAGATTCAGACGTTTTCTTGCAATGTATAGTCTTTTAGCGACTTAATTTTACTCAAGGGAGATATTGATATAGACAAATCGGGGGTTATGTTAGCACAAAAGGAAGAAAAACTTGCCACTTTCCCTATATTTACCGTTTTCTGGCCTATGTGATGGGTTCATACTAAACATAGAATAAGAATTTTCATTCCTTAAGGAGGAACTCATGAAAAAAGTATTATTGTCCGTATTGTTTGTAGCTTTGCTACTTACCCCCATGTTCGCACAGGGAGCGCAAGAGGGTGCAGCAGCTGCCCCCAAGACCGTTGTCCTTCGCTTGGCTGACAACCAGCCCATCGGTTATCCTACTGTATTAGGTGATGAAGAGTTTGCCCGTCTGGTAGGCGAGTACTCCAATGGCCGCATCAAGGTCGAGGTATATCCTCAGGGTCAGCTTGCTGACGAGAAGAGTGCCATCGAGCAGGTCCAGTTTGGCGGTATCGACTTCACCCGTGTCTCCATCTCCCCCCTCGCTTCTTTCCAGCCTCTGCTCAATGCATTGCAGATGCCCTACCTTTATAGGGACTCCGACCACATGTGGAGCGTCCTCAATGGTGAGATCGGTCAGTACTTCCTTGACTCCATGAGCGAGAAGGGTTTTGTAGGTCTTGTGTACTACGACAGTGGCGCACGTTCCTTCTACAACACCAAGAAGCCCATCTATACCGTAGCAGACCTCAAGGGCATGAAGATCCGTGTTCAGGAATCAGCTCTGATGATGGGTCTTGTCCAGGCACTCGGCGCTGTTCCTACCCCCATGGCTTATGGTGATGTGTACAGTGCCCTGCAGACCGGCGTCATCGACGGTGCAGAGAACAACTGGCCTTCCTATGACTCATCCTCACACTATGAGGTTGCCCAGTACTACTCCATCGATCAGCACACCCGTGTTCCCGAGATGATCATCGCTTCGAAGATCACCATGGACAAGCTCAGTGCTGCTGACCAGGCCATCATCAAGAAGGCCGCCAAGGAAAGCCAGCCTGTGCAGGTCAAGGCATGGGCCGACTATGCTGAGAAGTCCGAGTCTAAGGTTCGCGCCGCCGGTTCCAAGATCAATAAGATCAACGACCAGGCTGAGTTTGCCGCTGCCATGGCACCTCTCTACGAGAGTCAGCTTAATGCTGCCCAGAGAGAGTGGATCGCCAAGATCAAAGCTGTAAAATAAACAGTTTTTGTAGTATAATGGCGTGGGGTTTCAAAACCCCACGCCTTTTCTGCTAACTATCCAACTA
>CAYXYD010000167.1:0-1851 GCA_964469205.1 uncultured Sphaerochaeta sp.
GTGATCACCAAGGGTGGGCTTATCAGCTTTGTAGAGGGCATGTTTGACGACAACTTCGACGAGGATATCGCCTTCATCCTGATGAACGCCTTCTTCTGGATCTTGTACTACAACGGCAACACGTGGCTTCCTGTGCGTAGCTATGCCATTGAGATGCTCTCTCTCTTTCCCAAAGCCATCCTCAAGCAGTATCCAAGAGCAGAGGATTTCATAGAGGCGTTCAGCCGCTTCACCAAAAGAATTCTCGCAAGTCGGGGAATTTGTTCACTGAAAGCCCGTCCTACTGCTGAAGAGGTGAAAAAAGGCACGTATACCATCAAGGCAACTGATGCGTTTGGGTACCTGCTTGAGCCTTCACAGCATGTGATGGCTGCCACCTTGGCTACGTGAGCCTTATCAAGCCATTGGAGAGAGCTTACCACCAGAGCTTGGAACAGAAAAGACAGGAAGCGTTTCACAAAAGGGCAAGCCTGAACAAGAACGGCCAGAACCTTATTATTTTCTACCTTTTTCTTCTTTCCTCCCTATTCCTTTTTTACCTCACTCCTGTACAATGATTTCCATGGATACGTACAAAGAGCTCAAACAACACTGTGTTACCTTCAATCACGCCTATTATAGCCTTGAAAAGCTCGTCTTGTTGTGGAGCAGACAGAACAAACTCCTGGTGAGAGAGGAACAGAAACATCTGTCCTTGGAATGGGATAAGGGGTATCCACAAGACTATTTCAGATTCAGTGCACCTTCATTAATGCTACACAGGATGCTTACTGATGACAAAATGCTCAAGCGTTTTCAAACCTCACAGGAAAAATTTATGGGTAGCCGGGAAAAGCAGGTTCTTACACTCTTACGTGAGAGACCCGCCTTCTGGTGTTTCTTCACCATCAAAGAGATTTACGACAATGACATCATGCTTATCGAGGATCTTTTTAGGGGTAGAAGCCACCTGATGCATTCACCAGCGCTATGTGACCAGATAAGAAGGAAGGGACTCCAGAAAAAGAACTATCTTTCCCTGATGATTCATAATGAACCGTGTCTAATTAATATAGGCCTGCTCAGGAGCTATTACTTGAGCAAGGCTGATATGCGCTTTTACTGCAATTTTTTTGATGATGAAGCAACGCTCGATAGAGTCATCAACGATCATTACAACGACTTCTTCACCTTGGACAAAATAGATTCATTACCACCAGCCATGTACGGAGAGCATGAAATACGACATACCTGGCAATCATTTCATCTTGAGGAGTTTGACATCAAGCGCCTTGGGAACAACTGGGGTTCCAAGCATGTGGGTAATCAGAGCCGATACGACCTCGGGGAACTGGATGACGCGATGAACAATATTCACCACGCAGAGTCGTTTTCCATAGGCTTTTCTCTTATAGACAGTCACATAGTCAGAGATAACACCAGTGGAGAGATGGGCCTCATGAATAACTCTGAAATTGGCTATGCGTTGTTTGCATTCCTGCTACGGAAAGCCTATCCTGATCTTGTGCTGCCACAACAGCCAGAAATATCCATACCTGGGGCCCTCTTGTCCCACATTGCCACCTTACCTTGTTCCCTTCCATGGAGCACGTTCGAAACGGTCATAACCACAGTACTACAGGAGAAAAAGTAAAGATGATAACCGCAGAAAGACTCGAGCAAAAAAGGATATTGCTAGAAGACCAAAGCCGAAAAATACGTGAAACTTCTGAAACTTCTCAGCGCTTGAATCGTGAGCTCAAGAAAATACAAAAGGTGCTAGAGACTGGAAATTTTGAAGACCTGGACGATTTGCAAAGACAAGCACAAGCTATTGCTGAGGAGATGAGAATCTTGGCCCTGCGTAGGCAA
>CAYXYD010000167.1:1951-5723 GCA_964469205.1 uncultured Sphaerochaeta sp.
ATGTTTGACGACGCCTTTGATGAGGATATCGCCTTCATCGTGATGAACTCCTTCTTCTGGATCTTGTACTACAATGGCAGCAACTGGCTTCCTGTGCGTAGCTATGCCATTGAGATGCTCAAGCTTTTTCCCCAGGATATCCTCATGCAGTATCCACTGCCTGAAGATTTTATAGAAACGTTCAGCCGCTTCACCAAAAGAATACTCGCAACTCGGGGAATTTGCTCACTGAAGGCCCGTCCTACTGCTGAAGAGGTGAAGAAAGGTACATATGCCATCAAGGGGACAGAAGCATTTGGGCACCTGCTTGAGCCTTCACAGAAGGTGATGGCTGACGCCTTGGGTAGCAAGCCTGAATAAGCCTTTTCTGATCAACCACTATTGGCACAATAAGAGAAAGACGGGGTACAGGGCCCAGGTAGCAGATATCCCAAACCTTAACCGGCTGATTATGGTTTCAAACAGCCCAGAGGTACAACCAGTACTCCATCTTGTCTCTGGTATGCATATTCAGTTCCGGTAATGATCATCAGAAAAGATGGGGCATGTATTTGCGAGGTATCAATTCTTTCTTTGAGCGCCAAAAGATTCTTTGCTGCTTCATCGACTTGTCTTGACCCAAGTTTAACTTCTACAGCAGCCCAACGACCATCGCTCAAATGAATAATTGCATCTGCCTCCAGTCCACTGCTATCTCGATAGTGGGCTACGTGGCCCCTCAGCGCCTGAGTGTATATTCTCAAGTCCCGAATAACGAGCGATTCAAAGAGTAACCCAAAGGTATTCGGGTCATAGAGGAGATCACGTGGGAAGGCTTGCAGGAAATACGCTGCAATTGCCGGATCAACAAAATGGAGGGTATCTGAGACACGAACCGTAGTTTTAGAACGAAGTTTCGGACTCCAGGCTGGAAGATCATCAATTACGAACAACTTATTCAATGCCGATAGATAGGAATCTAACGTATTGATATGCATACCCTCCTCATTGTGCGAAATATCTTTAAGGATAGTGGTTCTTGTTGTCTGTGTTGCTGTGTGTCTTGCATACGACCTGAGAACTGATATCATCTTGCGCTCGTCACGAGAGACCCCATCGACAGTGCTAATATCAGACTTTACGATTGCATCACAGTACCCAGCTATCTGACGCCGGTTGATGTCTTCGCTTTTCCCTATAGTGTTTGGCCATCCACCTCGGGTGATAAGGCGAGCATAATCTTCAATTTTCAAAGCGGATCGAGAGGATATGCTGGAGGGGGTTGCAAACAAATCGGCAAGGCTGATTGTCCCATTGGAGTCATTTGATTCAAAAAGACTCATAGTGTACATCTTCATCCGTGAGATACGGCCTGCCCCAGAGTGTTTCAACATTTTCTCATCAACAGAAGTTGAACCAGTTAGGATATACAGACCAACAGCCCCTTTTACATCGACATCATGCCTTACTGCATCCCAAAGTTGTGGGGCCATTTGCCATTCGTCAATCAATCTTGGGTTTTTGCCCTCCAACACAAGGGAAGGTGAGATTTCAGCTAGTTTCGTATAGATATCTTGATTTTCAGGAGACTGCATGCTGATGGAGCTCTGGGCAATCTGTTTCACCGTTGTTGTTTTTCCACACCACTTTGGTCCTGTCAGCAGAACCGCACCAAATGCCTGCAGTTCTTCTTGAAGTAGTGAATCCATGATACGCGGCAAATATTTCTCCACAATTATCACCTCTTACGATACTTTATCATGCAATGTGGGGATTGTAGAGTTTTCATTGTGGGGATTGTAGAATTTTTCATTGTGAGTGATGAACGCCTTCTTCTGGATCTTGTACCACAAAGGCAATAACTGGCTTCCTGTACATAGCTATGCCATTGAGATGCTCAAGCTCTTCCCCACACCCATCATACATGCCTATCCAAATCCTGAGGACTTCATAGAAGCATTCAGCCGCTTCACCAAGAAGATACTCGCAACTCGGGGAATTTGTTCGCTGAAGGCCCGTCCTACTGCTGAAGAGGTGAAGAAAGATACATATGCCATCAAGGGGACAGATGCATTTGGGCACCTGCTTGAGCCTTCACAGAAGGTGATGGCTGACGCCTTGGCTACGTAAGCCTGGGTACGTATTTACAAGAGACTTCCGCTTACGTAATTTTCCAGTAGACCTTTGCTTATATGCGAATCAAAGCTTCTCCATCAATTCAGGATGGAGGAAATATCCTGTTTTTGGTCCTGTATCACCGGAAGAGATCAAAAACCCTTCCTGGAGAAGATGCTGGATGTCTCTTGAAGCCGCTGCAGAGGAGCATTTGTTCATCTTTGCCCATTTGTCAGTCGATAACTTGCCTTCGAAAGATCCGTCGGCTAGCTTGAACAGCATGGACATTTCCCGCGAATTAAACACAGATGGATCGAGGGTCTTCATGAAGTGTGTGAGCTTTACACTCTTTTCATAGACCTTTATGGCTTCCAGTTTTGCCTGTATCGCGATATCGATATTCCAGAGGATCCATCGGGTCAGGTCAAGCGACAGTGACTGTGAGCTGATCGAATGCAGCAGATGATAGTAGTCGGTACGATATTTTAGGATCAAGGAGGACATGCTGAATACACGATGCGTCTCATTGAAACCTTTTGATAGCACATAGTCTGAGATTGCCCTAGAAATCCTACCATTCCCATCCTCAAAGGGATGAATACAAAGAAACCAAAAGGACGCGACAGCACTTTTTACCAGGGGTTTCTCTTCGTTTTCCCCATTGATAAAAGAGATGAGTCGTTCCATCTCTACATCTACCCTTTCTGCAGGAAGACCCTCATAGATGATTTCGGCTTCCTTGCCATTCCCTTTACTGATGTACACGGCCCCTTGTCTATAATCACCGATGACCTTTGGCTTGATTCCAGCCATCGAGGAAAAAAGAAGCGAATGCCAACCCTTGATCCTTGCTGTAGACAGGTTTTCCAAGTTTCCTGTTGCATCAAGAGCAATTTTTGATACATCAACTGCATATTTGTCAGTCTTGGATTTTGTCTCCAGATATATATCAAGGCGCTTGCAAATAGAGGAATACACACTCTCATAGGCTATCTTTTCACCCTCAATCTCGAGACTTGCCACTATCTCATCAGTGAGGGAACGGGCATGCATCCTGTTTCTCATATCCGAATCAATGATGCTGAATACAATATCGGTAGCCTTTTTCTGCAACAAATAGGGACCGTAGTGGCTTTCTATCTCTTGGGCATCATATGTATACGACGGCCAATCGGAATTATTCCAAATGTATGACATCTTCATCGCTCCTAACTGAATTATCACACACCTTATACTAATAATCCATCATTTCTGATAGGGTAAATGTACTTTTAGAAAACCTTTTTCATTTTTGAGGGAGTAGCAAGCACCCACATCATTTTTGATGGGGTACCATATTCTGTAGTTATCTTTTTTCTTAGCGTGTCATCATTTTTCTCTTCTCTTTTGGGCCAACTCCTGTAAAATGATTGGTTATTCTTGAACTAGGACTTTTCTCCTCTTAACTCCACAACATGGCTGTAGGAAATGCCCATAACCCCTTACCAAAGGAAAGCACTTCACTTCCCGAATATAATACCACCCCGAGGAATCGCTTCTCCTTCACCAGGTTGGCACCAAACCAGATGATGTGCTTGAAATCATCCTTTCGTACTGTCTCCCCTGCTTTGACCTCGATGCCTGTTAGACAGTCTTGGCTCTCTAGGATAAAGTCTATCTCCCGCTTCTGATGGTCCCT
>CAYXYD010000168.1:0-2380 GCA_964469205.1 uncultured Sphaerochaeta sp.
ATAAATATACATAAATATACATAAATATGACTATTTATTAATTAGGTGGAGCTAAGGGGATACCCCCTTTCTCTTTTAAACATATCCATAAAGAAATCCTCCTAGGTATGTATCGTAAATAAATGTTCTAATTCTTTAAATTACCAATGGTCATGCCAGGTTTGGGGCCTTCAGAGCCTGCTGAGCCTTCAGCTCCTGTCGCCTGTTCTTCAACTTCAAGCAAGGAACCTTCAGTGAAAAGGTAGGTTTTCATGTTTTCATCAAATCCTTCCACATTCCTTCTCAGCCACTCAAATTCCATGACGGCATGTTCAATTTCCTCGTCACGGTTATGGGCCATGATATCTTTTAGTTCCTGGTCAGTGGTAGTGTTGACTCTTTGGTTGTACCAGTCGATCGCTTCTAATTCCTCTCTCAAGCTGGTAATCGCTCTTGAGATATCTCGAGTTTGCTCATCGATTGCGTCATAAGGTTCTGAATAAGCCATTAGTTCCTCCTACAGGTCTTAGTCTTACCTCTAATAATACTCAAGAATTGGTAATAAAGAAAGGGTGAGATTAATAGCAGGTGAAAGAAGTGGGCTGAGAGTACGAAAAAAATGAGAAAAAAGAAGAATGCTTATCTACCCTTCAATAAGAAGCATTTGTTAATTCCTATCAATGCAATTGTCTTATTTTACATTCCATATAACATATTAGTATATCGTTTACTAACACCTTAAAGCATGTTTACTTTGCTGTAAGCTTGTTTTATACTCTCCCAAATGATATAAGATCCTTAATGATTTGTTGCCTAAGTTGTATTATACTGTATAGGTGAATGTTCCCTAACTTGCACCAATGGAGGGTACCCATGGCTTTGAAGTTTAAGACGATACTTACGCAATTACAGATGAAGATTATTTCAGGCGAGTGGAGTGAAGGCTTCAAGATGCCAACAGAAATGGAACTCTGCACTCAGTATGGGGTCTCCCGGGTCACAATACGCAGGGCTCTGGAAGAGCTTGTAGCCAATGGGTACATCACACGAACCCGAGGACGAGGATCCTTCGTCCTTTTCAATAGGGAGCTTGTTGACCTTAGCTATTCCCAACCATCAGATAAAGATAGGGCGATCAAAGGACGATATAAGATACTGCTCAAGGAAAAGCTCTTTGCAACAGTTACTGACAGACAGCAGCTGAATATAAATGATCTCCATTCAAACAATCAGATCTGGCATGTGAAGAGCTTGCATCTGGTTGGTGATAAGCCCACAGTGCTGAGTGATTACTACATAGCAGCAAGATTTGCAGAACCTCTGATCCAGATGGATGAGTATTGTGACGAGTCTATTTTTGAGATCCTCAGCAACCACTGTGGGCAGAAATGTTCTTTTGCCAAGGGAAAAGTTGCAGCCATCAGTCCCAATGAAGAGATATGCAACCATCTCCAGCTCGATCCACGATCAGCAAACCTGTGGTGTAGAGGAATGTGTGTCCTCAATGATGGCACTGTTGTGGGGCGTTGCACTAAGATTTTTGATGGTCTTGTCTATGAGTTTGCCATGGACTCATCCTATAAACCAGAGCATAGGCCCCTACATTAACACGAGACTTTCTTGAACAAGCAATATTCGCTTATGGTAGCTACGTATGAAAACATAAGGCCAATGTATTGATTTGGCTATATTTTTCATTGTGTTTTCTTGACAAATCAAGTATAAATGTATAAGAAAGAAACATTTTTACCATATCCCCCACCTTTGGAGAGACCACAATGCAAAGAACAATTATTACCATGTTGCACGATGCAGCAGAAAAATATGGCGATAGAGCATACACAAATACCAGAATGGAGGAGGGATGGAAAGCCAGCTCTTTTGCCCAGACCGATCTACTTTCCGACTCTGTTGCTGCACATCTATTGTCATCAGGCTTCAAGCCTGAACAGAGTGTTGGCATCCTCAGTGAAGGTAAGAGCTCCTGGGTTACCTGTGAACTGGGAATCATAAAAGCACAAGGCATAAGTGTTCCCCTTTCCATTAAGCTGACACCGGAAGAAATTGCATTTAGGATCAACCACAGTGAAGCGTATGCAATAGCAGTAAGCAGTAATACCCTTGCTAATACCATAAAGGCTCTTTCCTTTTTCGACCACAAGGTCTTGTTCATCTATCTTGATGAGATGGATGAAAGGCTGAAGAAACAAGCAGAAGAAGCCAACTGGAAGGAAGGCTCTGACTATGTGACTTGGGGCGGGATGCTCGAATCAGGAGAAAAAGCCCTGAAGAAAGATCCTAAACTGGTTAAGAAGACTGAAAAGAAAATTGGTGAGAATGATACCATCAATATTTGTTATACCAGTGGCACAACGGGCAATCCTAAAGGGATCATGCTTAC
>CAYXYD010000168.1:2480-5665 GCA_964469205.1 uncultured Sphaerochaeta sp.
AACAAGTTGGTATTTCCCAAGCTCCGTGCAATATTTGGCAATAGGATGCTCTACTGTGTAGGTGGGGGAGCCCTTCTTGAAGCAAAGCAGCAGAAGTTCTTTGCTGCGATCGGCCTCCCTGTATTTCAGGGTTATGGCCTAACAGAAGCTGCTCCCATCATTAGCAGCAACTCTCCCTTGCGCTACAAGTTTGGCACCAGCGGCATGGTCGCTGGTTCTGAAACCTGCAAGATCATGCTCGATGACGAGCATGAGGCAAAGGTAGGGCAGAAGGGTGAGATCGTCATCAAGGGTGAAAATGTCATGAAGGGGTACTTCAAGAACCCCAATGCATCAAAAGAAGCCCTTCGTGACGGTTGGCTCTGGACTGGAGACCTTGGCTATTATGATGAGGATGGCTTCTTGGTGGTTACAGGAAGAGCCAAGGCTCTCTTGATCGCTAAGGATGGTGAGAAGTACAGCCCAGAGGAAGTGGAAGAGGTGATGATCAACAACTTGCCCATCCTGAACCAGCTTATGGTGTACAACGACCACGAGGTTATAACTACTGCATTGGTTACTTTGCAGGATGATGTTGTTGCCAAATTGATCGAAGAAAAGGGGTGCAAAGATCCTGAGTCTGCCCTTACAGCAATAGTGGATAATCTTAGGTCATATGAGAAGCATGCAACTTCCATTCCCAATGTCTGGATTCCTGTCCGGTTTGCCATCATCGAAAAGCCCTTTAGTGAGGCTGATGGACTAGTAAACTCTACCATGAAATTGGTCCGTTATAAGACTGTAGAGTTCTATAAAGAAAGGATTAATGCCATGTATGCAGGGGAAGCAGAAAACAGGAAAGAGAACTTAAAAGCTATTAAAGAGCTATTCTTTTAGGAATTATACCCTTCTCTCCAGTATACACATGTAAGGAAACAGGCGGAATTACCATATTTCGCCTGTTTTGCGTATACAAAAAGGTGGACATAGTTTCTATAATGTGTAACGATTTTAGTAGAGATTAGTTTTATTTATATAGGACGTTATGACACAAGTAATAGAATGTGCTTGATGTATTAAGTAATAGTGATTCTGAAATTTTAAGAATAAATGGGAACGAACAAACGTTTTCCACCCAAAGTAGGAGGGTGATTATGAAGAAATTATTAGTTCTGGTGTTGTTGGTGCCCATACTTGCATTAACAATGATTTCGTGTGATGGACAAATGCGTGCAGATATCGCTGACCTGATGGGCGGTTTTGGTGGTAACGTATATGAAGATGCTGGCTTGATAGTAATAAATACTGCACAAGCAGATGCGGCTGCGACGACAGTAGCTGAAATAGGTAATGCAGCAGGTTCTGAAGATGTTACTGCTGGTGGCAGTAGTACCAGTCTGGGTGTTTCCATAACGGTTCCTGCAGGCGTAACAAAAATTATGGCTCCTCAGACTGAAGCTGAACAAGATGAGTTGAAAGACAATCTTGCAGATGCTTTTAATTCTGATACACAGAAGGAACAATTGCTTGAAGATCTTAAAAAGCCAGCAAGTCTTGAGCAGCAAGAAGCTGCGAAAGGAACTATAGCGGTTTTTAATGCAACTTTGGAAGCTTTCAAAGCTGAATTAAATGATGGTTCCAGCGGTTCAGATTTTGACGGTATATTAGTCAAATTAGAACTTCCAGGTATAGGAAATGGTAGTAGCCTTACCCAGGGAGATCTTCTCAACCTACAGTTAATGACCAATCTTATCTCGAATACGATTGGGAATTTAACTAGTATTGGTAATACTGCAAGCGTAAGTGGTGACCTTGGCTTGGATGGTGTTGGTGATGCTGATTTTGAGTCTGAAGAAAATATGAAGCTCATTTTCAAAGTCATTGATGACATACTATTTGCTTCAGAAACAGCTGGAAATATCTCAAGTTCCACAAATTTTAATTTCATGGGTGATATCAATCTTGGAGAACTCATGGATAGCTTTGTAAATGAAGTATAAGGAGGAGCATACTATGAAAAATATTAAATTAGTGCTATTAACAATTGCTTTGGTACTACTGGTTGTGGCTCCTCTGGTTGCTGCAGGTCCTTTTGACGACCCTACTCACCCTTCTTATAAGCAAACCACTGAATCCTTCATGGGTACCAGTACCCGAGTGTTAAGTATGGGTGGTGCAGGTTTGGGTGTTAAGGGATACTACGACAGTTTCCTGATGAACCCTGCTAACTTGGCGGGGGGAGGCTTCAAGCTCTCTTTTCCGGCTATAACCTTAACCGTCTACAATCCTAAGGCTATTCTGAATAGTGGTGCGATCGACGATTTCCAAAGTGGCGGTGATTCTGCCATGGTTAATGGCGCACAGAAGTTACTAGGTACCATTAAGAAGGATTATGGCGATCTCTTTACCACTGATGCTTCTGTAGTGCTGACCCTTGGTGGGTTTGGTCTTGCCCTTGAAACTCAAGAACGGATCATGACCTTTAAGGATGGTAGTGGGTTGAGTGACACTAATCTCATAGCCCAAGTCACGACCGCTGCTACAGTCGGATTTGGTTTGAACTTCAATCTTTTCCCTGATGTGATGTCGATGGATATCGGTGTTTCTGGTAAGGCTGTATATAAGCTCTATCTTAAGAAACAGAGTGCTTCCGACGTTACTACTATGATTCAGAACGGTGATGACCCTGCTGACAAGTATCTCAACGATGTGCCGATCGCTGCTGGGTATGCGATGCCCATCTCTGCTGGTGTAAACTTGAATTTCCCGTTTGGGCTTAGCCTCTCGACAGTTGGTAGGAACTTCAATGGTAAGTACTCCATGAAAACTTTCCCTTCGGTGAATACTTGGTCTGAAGAAGTTTTGGGGCAGACCTTCGGTGACGTAACTGCTCCCACTGGTCCGTTTATTGCTGATTCGTTTGAATTCGACTCAGGCTGGAAACTCGATGCAGGCTTTACATGGGCACCTGACTTTGGGTCCATCATCAAGCCGATTATCGCGATTGACGTACTTGACGTGATGTCGCTTGGTGGTTTGCAGGGTGATGACTTAACAAGAGGATTCTATGAACGAACTAGGTTGGGAGCTTCAGTCAGGTTGCTCTCCTTCCTTGATGTCCGCTACGGTATCAATAAGGGTTATCAGAGTATTGGTGTTGGGCTAGACTTGCTCATCTTCCACCTCGATGCTGCTTACTACCAGCT
>CAYXYD010000169.1:0-2225 GCA_964469205.1 uncultured Sphaerochaeta sp.
TATTCCCCGATTCTGATGTCCTCTACCCATTTACCCCGAAAAACTATCTACACCCGTATGGATAAGTCACTGTTTCAACTTACTCTAAAACGTGGTATTCTTTCTCTTGCTTGAAAGAAAAAAGCCTTTGATACTGTAAGCTTTAGGTATACTATAGTAACAACATGTAGGAAATGGTGACTCATTATGAAATTCGAGATGGAACATATAGGGAAAATACAATCTGCATCTATTGAATTAGATGGAATAACCCTAATCGCAGGGGATAATAGTTCTGGGAAAACAACAATTGCTAAAGCTCTCTATGGAACACTTTCGCCGTTAAGTGATTTTAATGAGAGAGTTATGGATAGTCGCATAGACAGCATTGCAAAATATGCAAGTGACTGGTATCTAGATGCTGCAGGCCCACGTTCAAGACTTGAAAGAAATACTCTAATGGCTACTAACAATAAGTTTAAAAAAGCCTTAAAAGAGTGGATTTCTACTAGTGATGACACCCTAAACAATGATTTTATTTTTACCAACGAGTACATGATAAAATTCATGCAATCAAGTTTTCCAGACTATAAGGATGCAATATTTCTAACATCAGACAATACTGACAAAACCATAGATGCAATGAATGAGGCTTGGCAAAGAAGCAACGAAGCCTATGCGAGCATGATTTTTACACAAGAACTGAATAACCAGTTTAGGAACCAAATCAAAACATTTGATTATGAGGGCACATCGAAAATAGGCATTGATACATTCTCCTTGCAAATTTCAGAAAAAGGAATTGAAAAATTGGTTCTCCCTGAACCGATTGATATTCTTCAAGGTGGCAGTGTTGTTTATTTTTCCGCACTCAGAGAATTTACCTATGAAGGGCTAGTTTTTTCAAAGACTAATCTACTAGATTTAATCAGTAAATCATCAATTTTAGATAATCCTGATTTAGTATACGAAGAATTTGTTGAGAATAAAAAAATGATGCAAGAGTTCAGGGGTATCATTGAAAATATTATTCATGGTCATTTAAAGATAACAGGTAGCAAATTACAGTATATAGAGAATGAGTATCCAACCACTCCAATTGCTATAGAAAATATTGCTTCAGGAATATTGCCTTTTGCGATTATCGACCGTCTTATTGAGAATGGAACTTTAACGAGAAATAGTGTATTGATCATTGATGAACCGGAAATGAACTTACATCCAGAATGGCAAATAGCATTTGGAAAGCTTCTTGTTTTGTTGGCAGAAAAACTTGCTGTAAAATCACTTCTCATTTCTCATAGCCCCTATTTTATTAGGGCTATAGAAAAAACACTGGCTCAACACGATTCTGTTAAAAGTGCCTTTTATCTGATGGAATCCAAAGATAGGTTATATGCAGCAGAGAATGTTACTGGCAAAGTCGGTGAGATTTATGAACACTTGTATAAGCCTTTGGAAGAGCTGTAACTGGTATGGGAACTGAAAAATTATGTAGATCTAAAAAGAACTATGCAACTACATTAGGTAAAACTTCCTATAGTGTTGATAAGAATTCATATCTATTAAACTCAGACATACAAGCGTATGACTTTGACAAATTGTGTAAAAGCCTAAAAAATATGAGAGGTGATTCTACTTTATCATCGTGTGATGCACTTGTTGAGAATGGTGATTCTGTTTATTTGATTGAGCTCAAAAATCAACCAAATAAGAATATTAACAATAAGGAAATTCAAAAAAAAGCATTTGATTCTGTCACGCAACTCTTAGTAACTTGGGCAAGAGAGTCTTCTCAGCAAGCTTTATCACAAAGACTGGTTTTGTTTGTAGTATATCATAACCCTGTAGATGATGAGAGCTTTGAGAAAATTCGAAACAAGACTCTGTCGTTTACAAAATCAGACCAAACGGAACCCTTATTGTTTGGTATCAATGATGATTTAAAAAGTCTTTACCGGGAAGTTCATACAATTGACATCTCTGATTTTCAAGAAAAATATTATCCTAAATGTTTTGCTGTAGCTGACTGACTTGATAGGTTTTGATAGTTTTCACTAACCGATTACTTCCCCCATGACAGATAGATGCAGGCCCTCTTTCCAACGGAAACAGGACCTGCGTTTAGAGAAAATCCACCAGAAGGTGATGCCTAATTAGACCACATCGGGTTCTCTCTTGCAATACCTAGTTGCTCTTTCCCCTGTAGAGGTTGATATCAAGCTCTGTTAGTTTCTTTTCCAAGC
>CAYXYD010000169.1:2325-5628 GCA_964469205.1 uncultured Sphaerochaeta sp.
ATACCACCCTCATCACCTCTCCAGGACATTACTATGAGGGAAGCGGGTAGGCCGAGCTTTTCGGTTCCTTCCAAAACCTCATCCCATCCTATGGGGCGTTTTCCCTCTTGCTCCACCATCTTGCAGATTTCGCTGGTCATCCAGCTCTGCAACTGTTTTGCAGAGGTAAGCCCTTCTTTCTCCATCCTCTCTTTACACTTGGGACAGGTCTCCCAAGCAGTATGGGGACACTCGTCCCCTCCTATGTGGATGTACCGGTCAGTGAAAAGCTTTGCTGTCTTTGCAATGGTGACTTGTAAAAAGTGCATAAGCTCGTCATTTCCTGCACACATCACCTCATCAAAGATACCCCAGCGGTCCTGTACTTCGTACGGGCCGCTTGTGCAGCCGAACTCGGGATAAGCAGCAAGCAGGGCAGAGGCATGTCCTGGTGTCTCTATTTCAGGGACCACCATCATATGGCGCCGATGTGCATACTCCTGGACTTCCAGGATATCCTCATCACTATAAATGCCACCATATTCCCTTCCATCACAGTAGTTGAGCAGTGTCCGCTTGGATGCGATCGTTTCAAGCTTGTCATACCCCTCCACCTTGATCCTCCATCCCTGGTCATCAGTAAGATGCCAGTGGAATCGGTTCAAATGGTGCATGGATGCTACATCTATGAGTTTCTTGATAAAGGCTACCGAGAAGAAGTGTCGGCTGGTATCAAGCATGAACCCTCTCCAGGAGAAGGTCGGCTCATCTTCTATCACGCAGCAGGGGATGATGTTGTCATTAGCCAAGGCCATCTGCCTGATGGTCTGCAGGGCACAGAAAGCCCCAGAGGGTTCGCCCGCATTGACCACTATCTGACTCTTCCCAACCTTCAGGTGGTATGCCTCTTCGCCCATCGATGCAACTTTCTTGAAGAGAATGTCTTCGTCTCCTACCTTACAGGCCAACTGTTCGGTGGCCAGGGCTACTACATCATAAAAAATGGGGTCAAAGCTGATGTTTGTCCCCATATGGAGACGAAAAGAACCTTCATTCTCTTCCAAGTGTCTTGGAAGCGGCATCAAGAGCTCGCTTGCCGTATGAGTTTTATTTTTTTGCATGCTATCTTCCTACCATGAGATATGCCTCCTGTCAAGTACAACCGTTGAACAATCTGGTTTATGCAGACTAATCGTGGGTGGAAAAGATAATGAAAAGTTTTAGTTGACAGAAGGATTAGAGGGTGGTAATCTTAGTTTGTACAAAGAGCAAACAAACCGAATATGCTGACAAACACAGTTTTGTCCAGCGATGATCGCCAAGAAGTTCCTCTTTAGTATAGGGAAGGCCATGAGAATTAACAACAACAACTTTCAGAAGAACTCAAATACCTCTTTGGTTGCCCAACTCATTTGGAAAAGCCCGGGTATTAGCAGGGTGGACATTGCACGGGAACTGAGCCTCTACCGCTCGACTGTCACCAACATCATCTCGGCCCTGATAGACTACGATGTCGTCTACG
Organism: uncultured Sphaerochaeta sp.; assembly: GCA_964469205.1. Taxonomy (GTDB): domain Bacteria; phylum Spirochaetota; class Spirochaetia; order Sphaerochaetales; family Sphaerochaetaceae; genus Sphaerochaeta. The sequence continues at coordinate 3,827 of CAYXYD010000169.1, forward strand.
AAGGGGAAGAGGGAAGTGGTATGAGCCGCGGAGGGCGTAAGCCCATCATCCTCAGGCTCAATGAGAAGTTCGGCTGTGTGGTCGGCTTTGACATTCAACCCTCACACTTTCGGGCTGTTATTCTAGATATAAGCGGTGCTCTGCTTTTCCAGGAGAAGGGACCCATCCCCAAGGTTGACTTTGAAGGGATCCTTACCTTCCTTATGGATCTAGCCCTCAAGGGAGTGGAGAAGACCGGATTACCCCTGCTTGCAGTTTGCGTTGGCATTCCAGGCATAGTGAACTCTGACAGTGGAGTCATTGTATATGCCGAGCCTTTCAATCTTCACCATTTTGATATCCATGGATTTTTTGCCGAAAGGTATAATGCTCCTGTATTTGTAGAGAACGATGCCAACTGCACAGCTTGGCTGGATATGACCATCAACCGGACTATCAAGCTAGGTGATTTCATGTGTCTGCTAGCAGACTACCATGAAGGTAACTACCAGTTTGGTGACCGTTCGGGCATTGGTGTTGGTATCGGACTTTCCATAGGGGCAAAGGTCTATCGTGGTTCGCACTTTAGTGCAGGAGAGTTCTGCTCCCTTACCTGGCGAGGCGGCTGTATAGGGCAGACAGGATTGGATGAAGATCTGCTGGTACGCTCCGCTATTGATGAAGAGGGATGGAAGGCCTGGATGGTCGACCTGTTCTCCTCTTTGGTCCCTGTCGTTTCGGTTCTGGATCCCAGGGTTGTGTTTATCCATGGCAAGCCGTTTAGCGACCAGAAGAAAATCGAAGCCATGCTGGAGGCTGACTGTCCCCAATTTCTAGCAATCCTGAAAAAAATTAACTGTAAGTTGCTATTTGATGCTGATGATGAATCGGTGGTGGCCAAAGGAGCTGCGATGATGTACTTACAAAGGCTGTTTGCAGTTCCAGAGCTGTCTGACATGGAAAGTAAGGTTCACTTTACCTGGGATGATGTTATCGAACAGGCGAATCGTAAGAGATTCTATAAAAAGAACCATAAGGGAGAGAACGATGAGTAAAAAACTGTCTAAAAGGGATACCCTCAGCTCTGCACATAGGGAGCAGAAACGATCGTATTGGTTGCTAGTACTGCCGGCTGTGGTGGTGTACTTGTCTGTCATGGCATTTCCCACCATATTCTCCATCGTGCTGAGCATGACCAACTATAATGGCGGAAAGATATTTGGGGGACGGATTCCCATAGAGTTCGTCGGGTTTAAGTGGTACCAACGGCTCTTTGTTGATGAGTATTTCTACCTTGCCCTGAAAAATAACATGTGGATAGTGCTCGTATCGGTAATAGGCCAGATACCCTTGGGGTTTTTCCTAGCCTATGTACTGTATAGGGGCTTGGTAAAGAATACTGACTTTTTCCAGACCATGATCTACCTGCCGTGTGTCATCTCCACCGTTGTCATTGGTATCTTGTGGAAATCCTTCTTCTCGCCCAATGGTGCTTTTCCAGAACTAGTGCGGCTGGTCAACCCCACCTTTGAGTATGGGATATCGAATCACCCCATACTTCCTGTTCTGTTTGTAATACTTTGGATGTACACCGGTACCTACCTGATCATCTTCATGGCTAATTTGCAGAAGATCGACAGTGCAGTCATTGAAGCTGCCCGTATCGATGGCGCTAGTGAAATTCAGTCCCTACGTTACATCATTCTTCCAGCCCTTTCAGGGGTTATTGTTGTCAGTTGCATTTTGGCTATCAGCGGATCGCTGAAGAGCTTCGACCTCATCTATGTGATGACAGGAGGAGGGCCGGCTAACCAAACCAGTGT
>CAYXYD010000170.1:0-5591 GCA_964469205.1 uncultured Sphaerochaeta sp.
AAAAAATTTACCTTTGCATAATTATACACGGGTGGAGCTAAGGGGATACCCCCTTAAAAGAGATTTAGCACCACTCACAGCTGAAGGCTGGAGTGAAATTGAAAAAAGAGCAAAAGAAGTACTGCTATCACGCCTTACCGCACGAAAAGTAGTTAACGTACAAGGCCCCAAAGGCCTGGAGTTTGCTGCAGTCAATGAAGGAAGGCTTACACTCTGTGATGATGGTGATGTGAAAGCAGGTGTCTACACCTTGAAACCTCTCACTGAAGCACGCGTACGTTTCACCCTCAACCGTTGGGAAGTGGACAATCTAGCTCGTGGAGCAAAGGACATTGATTTTGACAGCCTTGATGCTGCAGTGGAAAAACTTGCCCTCTTTGAAGAGAACGCAATCTACAACAGCTATTCAGCTGGTGGTATCAAGGGCCTGAAAGAAGCCTCTGCCCACAAGGCACTGACACTTGGCGATAATGGCACCGACATACTGACTTCCATAACCAAGGCAATAATGGAGTTGGAGAAAAACCACATCAACGGCCCCTACTCCCTTATTGTAGGATCAAAGGGCTGGATCGCACTTCATAAGGAAGCACAGGGCATGCCACTTATTGAACGGGTAGAGAGAATTCTCGGGAGCAAAGTGGTATTTGCCAGTTCAGTTGAAGGCGCCATCCTTGTCCCATATGACAGTGATGATCTTGAGCTGACCATCGGTCAGGATTTCGCTCTTGGCTACGAGTCCCATGACACTAAGGAACTGACCCTGTTTGCAACAGAGTCCTTCACCTTCCGTGTCCTCGAGCCCAAGGCAATCGTCTGCTTCAAGTAAGTGTAGAATTTAGAACTTAGAGTTTCAGGGGTCAGGTGCAACAGCATCTGACCCCTTTCTTCGTACCATGAAGAAGGCCCACGATCCGAAGATTGTGGGCCTTTTGAGCGCTAGAAGGGAATCGAACCCTCGTCTCATGCTTGGGAAGCACGAGCACTAACCGTTGTGCTACTAGCGCATCAAGTGGATAGTACCAAAGAAAGGGTAAAGTGTAAATAACAAACAGAAACGGGAGTGCCAAATTACTTGCCTCCTGTTCTTAAAGTCTAAGTATTTAGGGTATATATAGTACAATTAAGATTAGGTTACAAAAACAGAAGAAAAGACTTATATTTCTGTATTTTTTTATATTTCTTATTTGTATGTATTATATATAATTGATAAATTTTCAACTTTTCAGTCTGAGAAAATATTTGACATGCGTCACCGACTGGGGTAAAGTAGTCCTTAGATAAAATAAATTGGAGGCTTTATGGCCACTGTACAACTGAAAAACCTTACAAAGGTTTATGACGGAAACGTCAAGGCTGTCGATAATGTTAGTATCGACATCAAAGACCGGGACTTCTTAATCTTGGTTGGTCCTTCGGGTTGTGGTAAGTCCACAACACTTCGCATGATTGCTGGTCTTGAAGACATCACCAGCGGTGAACTCTACATTGACAACAATCTTGTCAACGACGTTCCCCCCAAAGACAGAGACATTGCAATGGTTTTCCAGAACTATGCTCTGTATCCCCACATGACCGTGTATGATAACATGGCATTCGGTCTTAAAATCCGTAAGTTCCCCAAGGAAGAGATTGAACAGCGCGTACGTGAAGCTGCAAAGATTCTTGAAATTGAAGAACTCCTTGAAAGAAAGCCCAAAGCCCTTTCAGGTGGACAGAGACAGCGTGTTGCTGTAGGTCGTGCAATTGTTCGTAAGCCAAAGGTATTCCTTTTTGACGAACCCCTTTCTAACCTTGACGCAAAACTTCGTGTTCAGATGCGTGCTGAGATTTCCTCACTGCACAATCGTCTGAAAGCAACGATGATCTATGTAACCCATGACCAGGTTGAAGCCCTTACCATGGCTGACGTCATTGTCGTCATGAAGTTTGGTCTCATCCAGCAGATCGGTGGACCTTTGCCACTGTATAACGATCCTCAGAATAAGTTTGTTGCCGGATTCATCGGTTCACCACCAATGAACTTCCTCGAAACAGCAATTGAAGCTGATGGTGATGATCTTTATGCTAACGAAGGGACTTTCCGCTTGAAGCTGACTGCTGAGCAGAAGAAAATGCTCACACCATATGTTGGCAAGAGCGTAACCTTTGGTATCCGCCCTGAGGATGTGAAATTCATCCATGCTGAGAAGGATGGAGAGACCATCAATGGCCGTGTAAGTGTTGTAGAGCCCCTCGGTTCAGAGACCCACGTCTACATTGCAACCTCCAAGAGTCAGGTCATCGGTAGAATTGACCCAACTGTGGTCCCCAAGGTCGATAGCAAAATCTACTTGATCCCTGATATGGCAAAAGCCAAGTTCTTCGACCTCGATACCGAACAGGTCATCAAACCTAAAAAGTAAGTATTACTAAACTATTAAGAACCGGTCCATTGCTGGACCGGTTCTTTTTTGTGCTCAAATTGTATGAAGTATATTTGTTACATTTTAGCGCTATCGACAAACTTGATGTCCTCTACAACAAGGAAGCACTGCTTATCGATACCCCTTGAAATCTTGAGCACTTTTTTGGCCTCCCTACGCCTCACCTGGACAAAGAGAAGGACAACTTCACCATCACGACCCTGACCAGAAAATTCAGTTACACGAAACCCTTCGCCTCTGAGTTTCACCGCTACTTCCTTACCCTTCACACTGAAAACCTTCACCACCTGCTCCCCTATCTTTAGGAAGCTCTCTATGGTAATCCCTACGAACGTACCAGAAGCGAATCCCAAAGCAAAGGCTAAAGCTGTCAGAGGTTCAGGAACATCTGTAATAACCTTGGAAACAGCAAATACCCAGATAAGGGCTTCGAAAAAGGCAATACTAAAAGCAAGGCCACGCTTCGATCTGATAATCATAGCATGACGAAATGTTCCTAAGGAGACATCAAACACCCTTGCTACAAAAATGAGCAGAGCCAACAAGAGTAATTCTTGAGTAAACACAATACTACCCTCAAATTTATATATTACATACTGTTAAAAGGCCACTTACACATGACCATCATCTGCACAATACGGCATTACTTCTAAACAAACAAGATATTATACGTTTCTACAACCGCTGCATGGATACCATTCCTAGTTCGGAATATTTCCATGCAGCTTCAAGAATCTTGTCTCTCTTGTCTAAAATAAAGCTTTGTAAAGACTCTTCACCGCATCCTGTGCCTGATCACCATTCACCCCGATTAGGATGGAAGTATCAGAAGAACCATAGTTGAAGTAGTTGAGAACGATATTGTCTTTTGCCAAGGCAGTGGTGCTTTTTGCAATGACAGAACTGTCCTGCATCACACCGGCCCCTATGATACCTACGACTGCATGCCCATGGTCAACCCCAACTTCCTCGAGGTCAAACTCACTCTTCAGCCTGCTGCACATTGCATTGAGTACACTGTCACTTGCCTGTGTTGTCTCGAAGAACCAGACCATGCTATCGATACCAAACAAGGAAAAAGTGGGGCGAACACCAAAGATATGCAGCATGGTAAGAAGAGCATGCCTAATACCTGTTCGTTTGAACAACATGAGCTTTCTCAAGGAAAGGCGGCTGAATCCGCCCTTAGCCGAGATACCCACCAGAGGATGGTCCCCGATCTCACGAGTGGAGAGGATCATAGTTCCGGCATCTTGGGGTGCATTGGTATTCTTTACATTGATGGGTATGCCTGAAACAAGAATGGGTGCGATGGCTTCCTCATGGAATACACCAGCACCGACTCCCGCTAGCTCCCTCACTTCACGATAAGTCATTTCTTCTATGACCTTAGCATCGGAGGTGAGCCTTGGATCTACAGAGAACACACCCGAAACGTCGGTCCAATTCTCATAGGTCTCTGCCTTGGATGCACTGGCAAGAATGGCTCCGGTTATGTCTGATCCTCCCCGGCTGAAGGTCTTCACCTTCCCCTCAGGGTCACATCCATAAAAACCAGGAACTACATATTTCACCTTGGGCTTGAGAGCCTTTTTGATATTATCAAATGTTTGGGGGTTCACCGTCCCGTCATGATTGATGACGATAAGGGGATCGGTATCCAGGAATTCCCAACCAAAGAAGGTTGCGATCATTCTGGCTGCAAGGTACTCGCCCCTGCTTGCTACATACTCAGAGCCATGACCGGCATCTATCATCTGACGCACCTCTTCCAATACAGGAAGAAAGGGTTTTGCCTGCATTCCCAAATCAGAGAGGATGGTGGTGTACCTGAGGGATATCTTCTTGAACTGGTCCTTGCAAGTGAGTCCTTGCTGGACCATAGCGTTACATGCATACAGCATGTCGGTGACCTTCTCGTCAGAGTTGGAACGCTTGCCAGGAGCAGAAACAATAACTATCTGACGCCTAGGATCAGAATCGACGATCTGCTTAACCTTCCGTATCTGTTGGGCTTCAGCTACTGAGCTTCCACCGAATTTACAAACTATCATGAGGGATACCTCCCGATATTTAACTTTACTAGTGTTCTATTGTATTGAACGGTCATCAGTTGTGCAAGAGAACGGAATTATATGCCCAGTGCGGTTTATTAAAGAAAATCTTCATGACAGGTCAACCTTTTGCTGGTACTCTATTGCATAGAGGTAGCACAATGCAAGATTCCAAGCGTTCGATCTTCTCCTGGGCCCTGTATGACTGGGCCAACAGTGCTTTTGCAACAACGGTTATGGCGGGGTTCTTCCCTGTCTTCTTCGCCTCCTACTGGGCTGTCGGGACCACTGCCCAACAGGGAACCTTCTACCTCGGGTTGGCAAACTCCATCGGATCTCTTCTCATAGCCGTCTTTGCACCCTTCGTAGGTGTGCCATCGCCGACTACGGCACATACAAGAAACGCCTGCTCGTCTTCTTTGCATACCTAGGGGCAATCCTCACGGCAAGCCTCGGGTTTATCCAGATGGGAAACTGGCAGATCGCCGTCCTCTTCTATGTGGTAGGTAGCATTGGCTTCAGTGGTGCAAATACATTTTATGATTCTCTGCTTCCCTCTGTGGCTTCTGAAAAAAAGGTCGACTTTGTTTCCTCACTCGGCTTCAGCCTTGGCTACATAGGTGGAGGCCTGTTGTTCCTGGTGAATGTGCTGATGTTCCTCTTTCCAGAAACCTTTGGGTTTGCTGATGAGGCGATGGCCATCAAGGCGAGCTTTATCACAGTAGGAATCTGGTGGATAGTCTTCAGCATACCCCTCATGCTTTTCGTCAAAGAAGACAAATGTAAAAATCCACTTCCTCTCAGAAAAGCTATCAAAAAGGGACTGAAAGAGACTACTAGCACCATTGCCAACATCCGCCAGCTAAGAACCCTCTCAATCTTCCTCATCGCCTACTGGCTCTACATCGATGGAGTGGACACCATCATCAGGATGGCCGTCAATTACGGAACAGCGCTGGGCTTCCCCAGCGAATCGCTGATAGTAGCCTTGCTCATAACCCAGTTTGTGGCCTTTCCCTCAGCCTTAGCCTACAGCTGGTTTGGTAAGAAGATTGGGTTGACATCCTCCCCCACCTAAAGGAAGGGGATTCCTGTTCCCGGCTATGCCGGT
>CAYXYD010000171.1:0-5466 GCA_964469205.1 uncultured Sphaerochaeta sp.
AGACCTGCCTTGAGCGTAGCAGATTATCTTCGAAATTTCGCCCTCACAGCCTGCGTTATCATAACCTTTCATCAATCCAAACCTTTTAAGATAATTCCTTTCAAGATAAATAATGACCAATGCAAAGGTTTTGATTTATGTGCACATCATTTATCCTCTAACCAACGGAGGATATGATGAATATCAATAGTATGAAACTGGCGGAAATGGAGAAGAATATTAAAAGCTATCTCCATGAGAATAATTATGCAAAGGGTAGCGAAAAAAGGTTTTGTTTGGTTTTTTCCTACATCAGAAAAATCATTTGTTCTGCAGAACAGGTGACCTATGAGGAAGTACTTGCTCGTTATAAGGAAGAGCATGCTGCGAAAAATTTCATTTTTTTTGATTCTGCACTCACTACAATCAGATATTTTGATCTATATGGAGAGTACCCAACCAAAAAATGTCATTTAATCGGCAATGGAAAAACAAGCTACGAGAAGCTTCCAAATGAATTTTGCATGGTAATCGACACATACAGGGAGCACGACCTGGCTGGAGGAAAACTAGAGACAACAGTTTATACAGAGTCAATTTCAGGAATCACTTTTTTTTTACAGATGCTAAACCAAGGAATAACCTCCCTTGAGGATATTACAGAAGAATCAGTGTTACATGCATTTCAAGATGGAGAGGGACGCCTCAACAAAAGCTATAGATATAAAAATAATGTCAAGACTATATTTCGGGGATGTCTTGAAAACGAAACCTTCAATACTGAAAAAATCAAACAGATCATTTCATTCTTGCCAAAACTCAAACAAGCAAGGAAAAATATCCAATATCTTACAGCAGAAGAGTTCAGGCTGTTGAAAAATTGCTTGTTAGCAGAGGAATCCTCTCTATGCCTTAGGGATAGGGCGATAGGACTGCTGGCTATGTACACAGGTCTTAGGGGTTGTGACATTATGGGGCTGAGGGTAGATTCTATAGATTGGGAAACCGATATCATCAGGATCAGCCAGCAAAAGACAGCGGTCTTCTGGGAGCTTGAGCTTCCCGCTGTAGTGGGCAATGCTATTTTCGATTATATTAACAAGGAACGCCCCCAGACGGAGGTGGCTGAGATTTTCTTCAGCCAGCGCTGTCCCTTTAGAAGGATGAAGGCCGCTTCAGCAGGCAACATCGCCAGAAAAATAATGAAAGCATGTGGAATAAGGCAAAAATCAGGCGACAGAATGGGTTTCCACATTTTCAGACATCATCTTGCGACAGAATTGCTTTCTAAGGATGTGCCTCTCCCTATAATCAGCCAGATACTTGGGCATTCATCCCCAAGTTCAACAGAGACGTATCTTAGCGCAGATATGGCCCATTTGAAAGAATGTGGCCTCAGCATTGAGAACTTCCCAATCGGGCTGGAGGTGCTGAGATGAAAGAGCTTCTTTCTTTTTTAAAGCCTCTTATTGAACGGTTTGTCTACTATCGGGTTGCTTCGGAAAACTGGTGTCCAACATATGAAAATGACATAAGGTACTTCGACAGGTTTTGTAAGGAGCATTATCCGGAAGGCACAGAATTGAAGCAGGAGATGATTGATTCATGGTGTATGATACGGCAAACCGAGTCGCCCTCTTCAAGAAATAATAGGATCCATGTCATCAGGGCCTTCGTACAATACCTAGAGGAACGGAGTCTCTCAGTTGTAAAGCCTCCTGAATTCCTCAAAGAGGTACCTTCTGGCTATATCCCACACCCTTTTTCTAGGGAGGAACTCTCTGATTTTTTCCATGCCAGCGACTCCCTAAAATCAAAGAAAAACACTATTGGCAGTCGGGCTAGGGTCTTGACCGTACCTGTTTTCTTCCGGTTGCTCTACAGCTCGGGAATCAGGACCTGCGAGGCAAGGCTGTTACTGAAAGAAAATGTGGATTTTGACGAAGGTATACTTAGCATTACCAATTCCAAGGGACCACACCAACATTTCATCGCCCTCCACGACAGCATGCTGGCACTTATGGCAAGTTACGATAGGGAGATGTCACGCCTAATTCCCAACCGGAAGTTTTTCTTTCCCAAAGGGGATAATGACCACTTTTCGAGGGACTGGGTGAAGGACAATTTCAGTGCAGTCTGGAAAAGCTGTAGTTTTGAACATGCCACGGCATATGAACTTAGTTATGCCAACCTTCCATCATTCCAAACCTTTGGGAACAACTTGTTCCGGGTAAGATAGTTGTCAGGTGAAAGGTCAGCATAAGAATTTTCTATTTTCTTTCCTTTATCGGCTTAATACCACATATAGAGGCAAGACTTTTGTCCTGTTTCCACTCCTTTGGAATCGTTGTTATGGAACAGTCAGCTATTTTAGCCAGTGCTTTCGCTTTCATTTCCTCGGAGATATCCAGATACACCATGGTAGTTTCAATCTCAGAGTGACCCAAAAGCCGAGAGATCTGTACGATATTCAACCCATCCTCAAGCCAATGGCTGGCTGCTGAGTGCCGAATTTGGTGAGCATGTAGTGTAAGTGGAACCTCAGGACATGATTCATGGGCAATGAGTGCATAGCCTTTCAATTGCTTGTTTACTCCAGACTGGGACATTTTCCCTGAGGGACCGGTATTCCTCGAATAAAAGACGATTGAGCTGGGAGATGGATTTATTCCATGGAAGTCCTTGATATAGCGCCGTAGATGCTGAACCGTCTTTGGCATCAAAGAAATCGTACGGAGTTTAGTCCCTTTTCCGATGACCGTAAGGTTCGGCCTTGCACCATCAAGTCGTAGGTCTTCAATATGGAGTGATAAGACCTCATCAATCCGAACAGCCGTATCGTACATCAGGGAAAACAATGTCAGGTCACGTCGCCCTGTCTTGGTATCCTGGCTGGGGATGTCCAGTACTGCAGCCATGGCTTTTTTGGTCATTCCCATTATGGGATTCTTGTATACTTTTCGCTGAGGGATAAGCATCGATTCCTGATAGAGATATGCGAGCTTGGGAGTTTTCCGAGCAACATACTTCAGGAAGGCCCTGATGGCTGCCAAGCGGTTGTTGCAGGTTGCCGGACAACAATTACGAACATCCCTGACCCATATCAGCCATTTCTCTATGTTCTTGTGGCAAAAGCTGTCAGGAACAATTTTCAGTTCCTGAACTATCTTCTCTGACTCCAAAAACATAAGATATAACGAGATTGCATTCTCATACCCCTCGATGGTTTTCACACTTCGTGTTTTCATGGTTGGAAGATAATTGTTTATCCAGTCACCAATGAGCCGTGAAATCTGGGCCGTTTCATCTTTGGTCCTACTCATCTTTCACCTCCGGGACAATAGTGTCGAAGGTTTCACCGCTGAGTGCATACCGGAGCTCGGCCATTTGTGGTGTAAGAGAGAAGTAATATCGTGTGCTTTCCAGTACTGTGTGCCCCATGCTTTTGCTTAGATAGACAAAGTTGGAGTTGAATTCACCCGCATTACACCCTGTCCACCTATTGATATTAGTAGTCGCATAGCAATGTCGCAGACTATATGGCCTGGCATAGGAAAATCCGCAACCGTCCCACAGTATTCGGAAGTTTTTCTCAATCCAGCCCCTTTTGTGGTGACTATCAAGGCGCGCAGGAAAGAAATACCTTCTTTGGGGTGCTATACTTTCGATCCTCGTATCAAACTCTTGCATGAGTTTGAGCATTGTCGCATGGAGAACGATAAAATGTTGGTCCTGGCCTTTGGAATGTCGTACGCTAACAATCCCTGTGACAAGGTCAACATCCTTTCGCTCAAGCATCCTGGCCTCAATTGTCCGCAGTCCGCTACTGTAGAGCAACCTGAAAAAAACCGGTGCAGATACAGCCAATACTTGGGATTCCCAATTACCTTCATTAGGGAGATTGTCACAGGCCAGGAAGAACTGCTGTAATTCATTTTCTGCAAAACTGTGAGGTATAAATTTGCTCTTCTCATCGTTTGGAACCTCAAGGGGAGCAAGTTGTGTGAACCCGTTTTTCCTCAAGTATTCTACAAAAGCCTTGATGCAGGAGATTCTCTTCCTGCAGGAGGAGCTTGTCTCTGTGGGGCGTTTTGCACACCATTGGTCCAACATTTCCTGCTCCAGCTCTTTCTCATCAGGGAAGTGGATTGCACAGTAATGATCAAAAATGAGTAGGTTTGCTGCATAGTTTTCACCCCATTTGCCCGATGCCAGTCGATATTTTGCGAATCGGTCCATCAACGGGGCCAGTGATGATTTGTACTTGCTCATGCCAATACCCCCTTTTTTACAGGGAAATCGGCGATGCTGAGTGCACATCTCTGCAGATGGGTGAAGTCAGCACTGAGATAAGCTTGGGTGGACTGGGGGGATGAATGACCCAGTATTGCGCTTATCACCGGTAGTGATACATCCTGCGACAACATTTCTGTAGCTAGAAAATGACGTAAAAGATGAAACCCCTTGCTGTCCCCTTTCTTTGTCCGAACTCCCGCTACTCTCATGATCAGAGAAGCTATGTTCATGGCATCGCCACTTACCATCCTGCGATAAGGCAATCGGGAAGTCAGAAAAATCTCTGGAATTGTATTGGTGGGGCGTTCATCGTGGATGTAATCATAAATTGCGTTCCCGACAATAGCGGTCAAAGGCAAGGTCAGGGGCCGCTCTGTCTTCTGTTGTGCTATTGAGATGATATCGTTGTCCCAATCAATCGCATCAAGCCTCAACCCGATGATGTCGCAGGACCTCAAGCCTGTGTACATTGCAAGCAAGCCTATCGCACGGTTCCTTTTTGACAAGGGTGACTCTCTATCGGTAAGGACCATCTGGAGCTTTTTGAATTCGTCCTTGCTCAAATACTGGATATTTTTCCTCCTGCAAGATATCTCAGGAAGAAAACCAATAAGTCTGCATATTGATAAATCTGGAAGATACCCCCCCAAGCCTCTGAAAAGGGAGAGGAGTTTCTTCCTGCATGAACCGCTTTTGCATGGTTTTCCATCGGAACCCATAAAGTAATTCACGAGAGAATCCTCAGTGATATGCTGAAAACCAGAAATACCAGCTTCCTGTAGTGTTGTAAAAAGGCAAATGCCGGCATGGAGGACTACGTAAATGGTAGAGGCTTTTATTCCTCGGTTCCTTTCGGCTTGTTGATAATGAGCCAGAGCATTCTGAAATTCCTCGGACAGCTCTTCTATTTTTGATGTTCTCCCCAGACTGCTTCGAGTTCTGCTGTTCGGGAGCTCTCTTGTCCTATCAAATAGCTCTATTGCACCTAGCAGCCATCTTCCCTTACGTTCGACACTTTTCGTTTTGCCCTGATAGTTTCTAGAAAAAAGTTCCTCATAGGTTGTGCACTCCCCATTCTCGATAGAGGTACAAACCTCTTCAAACATCTTCCTAAAATGGCCGATGCTGCTGTCCACGTAATAGCTTGTTTTTAAAGCTTCAAGCATGTCTTTCTGAAGCTTTCTCGGATTG
>CAYXYD010000172.1:0-5332 GCA_964469205.1 uncultured Sphaerochaeta sp.
CCGATATACAGATAACTTTTCTTTTCTCAATCTGTATATCGGTTGTTCAACCCCCTACCTTGTTGACATGCAAGCCTTTTCACTGATTAAATGGGGTATCAGTAGAGCGTAGTGATTTGAACGTTTTGCAAAGGCGAGGAGAGCAGTATGGGACAGCGTGGAGAAGTGTATTCATCGAGGCTTGTCAAGAATGACAGGACCTATTTCTTTAATGTAAAGGAAAACATCTATGGGGACATGTTTCTCAATATGGTAGAGAGCAAGGGAACACCAGAGAGTGAAAAATTTATCCGACAGTCTCTCATTGTCTACCAGGAAGATCTTGGGGAGTTCCTCAAAGAATTGCAGAAATCCTTGGATTTCATCAAGCAAAACATGAAGACCAAATAGTATAGTTAGCAGCCAAATGGCTGCTTTCTCTTTTTTGTTTGTTGTCTAGAACAATTCTCCTGTTACAGCGTCACCCTTCCTCTTTGCTCCTGCAATATGAAAGGTAAGGCGATGGATTGGGGAAAGCCCGTAGTAGAGACAAGCCTCCCTATGCTCCTTGGTAGGGTAGCCCTTATGCTTGGCAAAGTTGTACAGGGGCCATTTTTTGTCCGCCAGGACCATATACCGGTCCCTTGCGCACTTTGCCAGGATGGAGGCGGCCATTATCTCAACTTCGGTTGCATCGCCCTTTACAATCGCAATGGTGGCGCAATTGAGATTCGGCTTCTGGTTCCCATCGACCTTGGCAAGGTCTATCGGATACTCCTTGCTCAGTTTCTCAAACGCTCGTTTCATGGCCAGCAGTGAGGCCTGTAGGATGTTTATCCTGTCTATCTCCCTAGCAGTGGCTAGAGCCACAGCCCAGGCAGTTGCCTTCTCCTTGATGACTTTTTCAGCTTTTAGCAGTTGCTCTGTGTTGAGCTTTTTTGAATCATTGAGCAACTCCATGGGAAAATCATTACCTAGGATAACTGCAGCAGCACACACAGGTCCGGCCAAAGGCCCCCTGCCTGCCTCATCGATGCCACATATCAGTTTTGGCTCCTCAAAAAGGAACAATGAATCTTCTGATTCTTCCATTAGTAATTTCTCCTACTTCTAACCCTTCCCATCATATGGTATAATCACGAAGAAATCAGCGTCAAACATAGAAGAGGGTACAGTTTGTTTCTCAAAAGCCTAAAAATATTCGGCTTCAAGTCCTTTCCGGACTCAGTAAGCTTGGACTTCTCCAGTGGGATAACCAGCTTGCTTGGTCCCAACGGGTGCGGAAAAAGTAACATAGTCGATGCCATCAAATGGGTCCTTGGGGAGCAATCCACCAAAACCTTACGGGCCGGCCGTATGGAAGATGTCATCTTCAACGGCACTGACACACGCAAACCTCTGCAGGTTGCAGAGGTCAGCCTTGTCGTATCCAATGAACAAGGGCTCCTGCCCACTGACGAAAGTGAAGTAGAGATCAAGCGCAGGATCTATCGTAGTGGTGAAAGCGAATACTACATCAACAACACCCGCGTATTGCTTAAGAACATCAAGGAACTCTTCTTTGATACTGGGGTAGGAAAAAGTGCCTATTCCATCCTTGAACAGGGAAAGATTGACCAGATTCTCTCTTCCCGTCCTGAAGACCGGCGCTACATCTTTGAAGAGGCCGCAGGCATATCCCGTTTCAAATCCCAAAGCCAGGATGCAGAGCGCAAGCTGGTCCGTACCGATGAAAACATCCTGCAGGTGGAGATTATCCTGCGTGAAGTACGCAGAAGTTACGAAACCAAGAAAAACCAGGCGACAAAGGCTATCAGCTACCGCGAGCTGAAGAGAGACCAGTTTGCCCTGGAGGTTGACGTACAGCTATCGACTCTCAAATCCTACATCATGCTGCAGAACAGCAAGGAAGAGCAGAAGGGCCGGGGAGAGCGGGAGCTTGAACAACAGAAAGGCTCACTTACTTCCTTTGACGAAGAGATAACCATTCTTCAAGATACCATGAGGGGTATGGGTACCAGGCGCATCACCATGCAGACAGAGTTGCAACGCCTTGATGAGGCTATCAAGGGAAGGGGGGACAAGCTGGACCTCCTCACCATGCGCTTTCGTGACTTTCTCACACAAAAGGATCAGGCAGCTGAACGCTCCCTAGCTATTCAGGAGCGCATGGAACGCGATAAGAGCGAGATAGACGAGAAGTTCTCCGTCATGGCCGATATTGACGACTCCATTGAGCAATTGAACATTGAGATCGAGAAAAACCAAAAGGGAATTGACAAGACACGAAGCCTCATAACTAGTCAGAACCAAGAGATCAGCGAAACTGAGATCGAGGACATTGCCCTAGATGAAGAGATGGAAGCCCTCTCTGAGAAGCTCAAGCACCTCACCGATGTCATTGTCATTGAGCTAGAGGCGAAGCTAAAAGCCTCTGGGTATAACCTGGAAGAGAAGAAGGTTGCCCTAACGGCCTTTGAAGAACGAATGGACTATATTGCAGCTTCTGTTTTAGAACACGAGCAGTTTTTGGAGAAACTCAAGTCGACAGGCTTCTCTTCTGATGAATTGCTCGCCCAGGAACTGAAATTCCAACGTACCCTAGGCAGTGGACTTTCTTCCTTGCGTTCCCTCTTTTCGACATACCTCTCCCATGAAGCCTCCTTCATCGATGACCTTATTTCCCCTGAAGGCATCATCACCGAAAAGCATACCGTTGACCGCTCTATGATGGAAAAACGCAAGGCACTCTCCTCTAACCGCGAGCGCATCAGCTACTTGCGCGAGGAGAATACGAAGCTCTCCTCGTCGTTGGAAGCCTATCAGGCTGCCATCTCCGACCAGAGGGTCGCCTTGAACCAGCTCCAAGGACAGAAGAACAGTGCCAAGGAGTTGATAGCAAGCCTACAGCGTTCTGTCACCGAGCAGGAGTACCAGTATCGTGATGCCGTTAACCTCAGTGAAACTGCACAGGAACGCATCTATGAGACACAGGAAGATATTCGCTCGGTTGAAGCTGAAGTAAAGGATATGAAGACGAACATCGCCTCCATGAATGAGGAGTTGAAGGACCTTATCGTTGAGATAGAGGATCTGGGCTCGACAATCAGGGGCAAGCAAGAGAAGAAGGACACCTCATACGAGAGGTTACAGACCATAAAAAGCGATACTGAGAAGCTTGGCTACCAGATAGAGCAGCTGGGCATCAGCATCACTGGCATCTATACCAACTTCTTTGAGAACTACGGCAAAAGCCTGAAAGAGTACGAAAGCCGTCTTACCGAAGATATTGTAGACATTCCGGTGTTGAAAGCTAATTTGGATGAGGTGAAGAAGAAGATAGCTTCGATGGGATACATCAACCAGATGGCCGAAGAGGAGTTCAGCGAGGTTAAGGAGCAGTACGATTTCCTTACCAAGCAGATGAACGACCTCGCCAAGGCTAAAGAAGACTTGGCTTCAGTGGTCTTGGAGATCAAGACTCGAAGCGAAGAGCTCTTCCTTGATACCTACAAGCAAATCTCCACAAATTTCCAAGAGATGTTCCGCCGGTTGTTTGGTGGGGGTAGGGCGGAGCTCAAGCTTGTTGATCCTGAAAATGTGCTCCAAAGTGGCATAGACATCCTTGCCCAGCCACCGGGCAAGAAGCTTACCCACCTCGCATTGCTTTCAGGAGGTGAGCGGTCCATGACCGCTGTAGCCCTATTGTTTGCAACCTACCATGTGAAACCATCACCATTTTGTGTCCTGGACGAGATCGATGCTGCCATGGACGATCGGAACATCGGGTTTTTCCTCTCGGTGTTGCAAGAGTTTGCTAAAAAAAGCCAATTCATCATCATTACCCATAACAAACATACGGTTATGGGAAGCGATACCTTGTTGGGTGTGACACAGATAGAAGCGGGAGTTTCAGCAATGGTTAGCTACCGCATTGATAAGGTAGAAGGCGAAGCCGTCATCCTCAACGATGAGGCCAAGGAGGTCTCTTTCGATGAGTCAGGCTTGGCTAAAACGAAGCCTTGACACCACGAGCCACATTGCGGTATAAGATGTAACTTGTATGACCATTACAATAGAGAAGAATAGTGTTTGATTCAATAAGTGATAAATTTTCTGGCATCATGCGTACGCTGGCCGGAAAGTCCAAATTAACAGAGAAGAATATTCAGGACGCCGTTGAGGAAATCAAGGTCGCCCTGCTTGATGCTGACGTCAACCTACGCGTTGTCAGACGGTTCATAAACGGTACCATGGAAGAGGCGATGGGGGAGAAAGTCCTCAAATCCATCGACCCTGGCCAGCAGTTTGTGAAGATTGTCTATGACCGCATGGTTGCCCTGCTTGGTGATGAGGATAATCAGAAGCTCCTGCTCAAGGGGCCTGACACCACCACTGTCATCCTGATGATGGGCTTGCAGGGTTCTGGTAAGACCACCACCAGTGCAAAGCTTGCCCAAAGGCTGAAGAAAGAGGGCAGAAGGCCGATGCTGGTAGCAGCCGACCTTGTACGCCCTGCAGCCATACTGCAGCTGCAGGTCCTCGGAGAATCAGTCGGAGTCCCTGTTTTCACCATTGAAGGGGAGAAAAACCCTGTAAAGGTTGCCTCTGCAGCACTGAAGCTTGCCAAGAAAGAGCAACGCGATGTGCTTATCGTCGATACCAGTGGACGCATGCACCTCGATGAGACACTCATGGCTGAGATCACGCGCATCAAGGATGTGCTCAAGCCCGATGAGACACTCTTTGTAGCTGACTCCATGACCGGTCAGAATGCTGTCACCATTGCACAGGAATTCGAACAGAAGGTAGGCATCACAGGTGTCGTTCTCTCCAAGTTCGACAGTGATACCCGCGGTGGCGCCGCCCTCTCCTTGCGCTCTGTTGTCGGCAAGCCGATCAAGTTCATTGGTGTGGGTGAAAAGCTTGAAGATCTTGAACCTTTCTATCCCGAGCGTATCGCTAGCCGTATCCTGGGAATGGGAGACGTTGTCTCCCTCGTAGAGAAGGCTCAGGAGACCATCAGCGAGGCTGATGCACTGAAGATGCAAGAGAAGATGGCTAAGAATACCTTCGACTTGCAGGACTATCTGGACCAGCTTAACCGTATGGATAAGATGGGTTCGATGGAGCAGATTCTTGATATGATTCCAGGGGCAAAAGGCCAGATCAGTGAAGATGATTTTGACAAGCAAGAAATTATCCGAGAAAAGGCAATCATCTACTCCATGACCTATGCGGAAAGAACTAATTACCGTATAATGGGCCCTACTCGGAGAAAAAGAATCGCTTTTGGTAGCGGAACTTCACTCTCCGATGTGAACAGGATGATCAAAAAGTTTGAAAAAATGCG
>CAYXYD010000173.1:0-5295 GCA_964469205.1 uncultured Sphaerochaeta sp.
CTCAGTAAGGAAGGACGTCGCCTGATAATCCAGATCACTGATACAGGGGTGGGCATAGAACCATCAAAACTCAACCAGATCCAATTTGACGGGAAACAGCATATTGGGGTGAAGAACATCAGTGACCGATTGAAGCACTACTATAAAGGAAAGGCTAACCTGGCCCTATCGAGGATTAGCGATGAGGGTGGGACGAAAGTGACCATATCCTTACCCCTAAAAGCAGAAGGTAAAATCCGTGTACAAACTGCTCATAGCTGATGACGAACATCTAGAATGTGATGCCATCGAGCTGCTGGTAAACCGTGCCAACCTCCCCTTGCAATGTATCAAGGCAAAAAATGGTCATGAGGCAGTGGAGCTTGCAAAGCTTCACAACCCTGAAATTGCCTTCCTTGACATAAGGATGCCCGGTCTCGATGGAATCGAAGCCGCAAAACAGATCAGGGCAATGAATGAGGAGTGCCACATAGTATTCCTTACTGCATGGAGTACCTTTGAACTTGCTCAACAAGCCATACGCATCGGTGCCAGCGAATACTTGGTAAAGCCTGTACAGCGTAAGGATGTCTATGACCTTTTGGACAAGCTCATCGCTGCACTCGATGAGCAGAAGCTATCAGAAAAACAGCAGGCGGGAGAGATGAGAGAGGTCCTCAACCTCTTCAGTAGGGAGTTCTTTGCCTCCCTAAAGTTCGGCAGACTCTCTGATGAAGCGATGCAATCCTACTTTCTGATGCAAGGGATCACAACAACTGAGGGGTTTTCCCTGGTAATAAACGGTATGAATGAAGAGGCTCTTCGCTCCTTCTTTCAGCGCAGCAGGCTCTATCCAAAGTTGCAGATCTGCTACTTCCCCTCAATTGACCGCATTACAGTCCTGATATTTACTTCACAGGGAGCAAAAATCATTGAGCAGTTTGCAGGCCACCAAGCAGACGAGAGCATGGTCATAGGGTCTGGAATACTCTTCAATGATCTGGGAGGAATCCCCAAATCCATCTCAACCGCTTCCATAGCCCATACCCATGCATATAGGCATAAAACACGTTTCCAACGGTATAGTGATGTTCTCAAGGAACCGAAAGACTACTCTAAGCTTCAGGCTAAAAACCTCCTGATGATAGAACACACCCTAGCTGGTAATGTTGAGGAAGCACGGACTTTGGCACATGAGATCATTGATTCGGTTGGGACAAACCACACAAAGGAAGAGGATGCCATTGAGGAGCTCTATGAATTTTTGATGATGTTCTCCTATGAGCTAAGCAAGGGGCTTGCCTTCCTCAACTATCCAAAGCCTCAGAAAGATACCATTATGGGCCAGGAGATCTACCTCATGGATTTCATTGACTTGGCATGCGAGGCTGTAGCAGAGGACAAAAGGGACCGGTACAGCAGGCCATTCAAGTTCATAGACCAATACTTGCGGTCAAACTACCACGAGCAGCTTTCTGTCGAACAGGTAGCTAAGATCATCGCCTTGAACACCAAGTACTTCAGCCAACTCTGCAAGAGCTACTTCGGGGCCACCTTTCTGGAATATCTGACAAGCATACGGATGGAGAAAGCCAAGGAGTTGCTCCTGAGTGGGGAATACTCCATCAAAGAAGTGGCAGAGATGACAAGCTTCACTGATGGAAACTATTTATCCCGGGTATTTAGACAGAGTTTTGGCATCTCACCCTCCTCCTTCAAGGAAGAGGGATGATGAGAAGAAAAAAGGTAAGTGAACAGACTGCAAAAAAAGAATCCTAGAGAAAATCCTTGCGTTCAGGGTTGAACACATCCAGGACCTTGCCCTTTTCGGTGCAGAGCACCCCATGCTTTACCCCACTGGCAAGAAGGACTGAGTCCCCTTGTCCTAGACTTCTTTTTTTCCCATCATTTTCAAACTCAAAGCAACCACTGAGGATATAGCTCATCTGTTGGTGAGGGTGGGAGTGTAAGGTAGCAACAGCGCCTTTCTCGAAAGAGACTTCAACCATCATGAGGTCCTCATTATGGACTAACACCCTTCGATTGACGCCTTGGGCCATCGGTTGGGATATTGTTTCACTATACATCATGAATTTCATATGTTACTCCTACTTGGTATTTAGCCTATTTTTTAGGCAATGTTCTTGAACCTACCATCACGCTTGGTATGATGTATACTATAAAACAGAAATCATGATTCGGGAATGCCTACAAAGAACTCATCAGATGTTCTGCATATCTTTGGAACAAGCCTCGCTCATCCACAAGTACCTCATCAAGTTCTCCAAGGTCATGGGAGAATCGAAAATCAAGCAACTGTGGAATCATCTCTGAACCCATCGTTTCAGACATCCGAAGGAGAAAACCTTTATCAGGTAGAAAACCATCCATTCGTTGATGTGAACAAGCCCATCAGCGCCCTTCCCTTAGATATGGTGCTTGAGATGAAAAAGATCAAATACAGTGATTTGCACAAGGAAGATTCTCTTCTTGCATTCTCGCGATACAGAATATATGATGAAACTGTCATATTGTGACAGTTTCATGATACTATTTGTGAGATATAAGGATGAATTAATGAACAGGTTGGTGAAAAAAATCATAGAGGAAGTACCGGTTCCTGTATTTACACCTCTGGAAATTTCTATGCTTATCTCTGGTTCTGCTGATACCCGTTACGCGTTGGTTAAGCGAGCTATCGCCGATGGTGATATCATCCGAATCAAGAGAGGTCTCTATACCTTGTCTCCTTTGTATAGGAAAGGCACCTTAAATCCATACACTGTTTCACTAATGATTCTTGGGCTCTCCTACATCAGCGTTGAGACGGCCCTTAGCAACTGTGGCTGGATCCCAGAGGCGGTCAGAGCCATTACCGCAGTAACAGCACGTGCTACCACAGAATTCATAACACCAATCGGATATTTTACCTATGAAAAAGTTCCTCAAAAAACACTGCTTGCTGGTGTTGATCGGCTACTGGATACATCGGGAAACGTCTGGTTTCAGGCAACACCTTTGAAAGCTCTTGCTGATTATGTGTATCTCCATGGATGCAATTGGACTTCAAGCCGACCACTTGTAGAATCTCTTCGTATCGATGAAGAGAGCTTACGCGAGATTACCGAGGACGATATCCTTGAATTGGAAGACAATTATACAAACAGTCGAGTGGTCAGGTTTCTAGAAGGATTAAGGAAGGAGCTATTCCCATGAGTATAAAAATCATAAGATTACAAGCATCGATTGGATTGAAGCCCAAAAGGACGTCAGGTGCTTCATACCAGTTGGGGAACAAGGCTCAATACATCTCTGGAATGCAGAAGTTTTTATCCAACAACTGAATAAACTTTAGATCCGGCTACCATCTTCTTGCAACATCGCTCATGCCTGACCACCTTTAGATTTCACTGCCATGAGGGAAAACCACGTACATGCGCAATCCAGAAGAGCCAGTATCTCCCATGAATCATGGGCGATACTGGCTCTTTGAAAGAGACTAAACGATTTGATACTACCACAGCTCAAGCAGGGTCAGCCTACCCTTTCACCGCACCCATCGTAAGACCCTTGACCACATACTTCTGGAAGAACATCGTCAATAGGATGGCAGGGCCCATGATGACAACAGCCGCAGCCATGACAGCACCCCAGTCAACCTCTACATAGGAGAGGAAGTTATAGACTGCAATGGGAAGCGTTCGGGTCTTCTGCTGGCTCAGTACCTGGCTGAACATGAAGTTGTTCCAGCTGAAGATGAAACTCAAGGTGGTTGCAGTGACAACCCCGGGACCGGAAAGCGGAAGCAAGATCTTAAAGAAAGCCATCTGTTGGGTAAGGCCATCGACCATTGCCGCCTCTTCCAGTTCACGGGGAACAGAATCAAAGTAAGGGACCATGACCCAGACTACCAGAGGCAGACATATGAGCATATGTGACAGGATCAGTGCTACGAACGAATCCATCAGATGAAGGCGCGAGAATACGATATACCACGGCATAAGAAACGATATACCTGGCATAAGACGGGCAACAAGGATGAACATAGAGAGCTTCTGCTGCTTGTATCGGGCTATGGAATAAGCGGCGGGTAGCCCCAATATCAGCGAAAGCAACACACTCGATACTGATACAATGACGGAGTTTCTCATATAGAGCAGGAAGTTCTGCTCGATGAATACCCTGTTGTAGTTCTGCATAACCGGAGTGAAAAAGAACTTTGGAGGCCAGGAGATGATATCTACCTGGGTCTTGAAGGAACTCATCAGCATCCATACAAAGGGAAAGAGGATGGGAACGATGATGAGAACTAGCATTGTGTAGAAGAGGAGACTTTTTGTTCGTGATTGTTTCATACTCTCCCCCTACAGCTCAAAGGCGCGGCGCAAACGCATGACGCCGAGACTGAAGCCCATGACTACGATGAACAGGAAGACCAGCATGACTGCACTCTTACCCATTCTAAAATATTCAAAACTGTATTTGAAGGCGAGGATATTCAGGTTTTCTGAAGCGTACCCGGGTCCCCCTCCTGTCATGGCATAGATGATGTCGTAGGTCTTCAGTGCATCAATTGCACGAAGGATAACCGCTGTCAGGATGGTAGGCATAAGCATCGGCAGGGTAATCTTGAAGAGTACCTGACGGGCATTTGCCCCATCGACCTTGGCCGACTCGTACGGTTCGCTGGAAAGTCCGGCAAGCCCTGCCAGAACAATAATGGTGATCATAGGCGTCCACTGCCAGATATCTACGAGGATTAGGGAAGGCATGACGCTCTTTGTCTCTGAAACCCATCCGCTTTGCGGAAGCTTCAGCACACTCAGCACATAGTTTAAGATTCCAATGGTAGGATCGTAAAAGAGGTTCCATACGATACCGATGGCAACAGGGGTGGCCACCAGAGGAAGCAAGAGAAGGGTCTTCACCACGCCTTTTCCCACGAAAGTGCGGTTAAGGATAAGAGCTAAGGCTACTCCCACTGTCATCTCGAAAAAGACCGCACCAAAGGTGAAGTAGAAGGTCCTACCCAAGGCATCAAGAAACCTTGGTTCCTGCAAGACATCGATATAACTCTTAAAAGCGACAATGTTTAACGGCTTTCCACTCGTTAGTGACCAATCGGTAAAACTAAGAAAAAACGTATAACAGACAGGAAATACCATGAGAACCACTACGAATATTAGAGCAGGAAGAGGAAACAGATACCTCAAATTCCTCTCAACAAAACTTTGTCGGATCATAGAAAAGCTCCTTGTAGGCAATCGGGTAGGCAGGAGCCTCACGGCTCCAACCTCCCACACCACACCGGCGTAC
>CAYXYD010000174.1:0-5278 GCA_964469205.1 uncultured Sphaerochaeta sp.
CTGCGCGACCCATGGAGCCATCCTCAAGAATAACGTCTACTTCGACGGTGGGGTTACCACGTGAGTCAAGGATTTCCCTTGCTTCGATAAATTCAATAATGCTCATGAATACACTCCTAATATGATATCTGGATTACTCCAATAATATCGTATCTTTTAGCTGTAATGTCAAGGTAAGTGGCACTTTCCCACTCTAGCCAAACCAATGATTGCATAGTACAATTCATACCATGGACACTGAAAAACCCCACCTAAAGCTTCCTTTGCTTACAGAATTCCTTCTCGATACCATTATATTCGCCATGGAAGACCAGAACGACGAATACTACTTCGACCTAGTCAAGGGTGACGTTGTATCTGAACAACAGCGCGAAATGCTCGCTTGGGAGGAAGATGAAGAAGCAGAAGAAAGCTCAGACGATGAGCGCTATATCGACATCCCCGACTGGCAACCATCTGATGGGTTTATGGTCATGGAGAAGTTCGCTCACCAGGTGCGCAACCCCATCTATAAAGGAAAACTTGTGGAGGCACTACAAGCAGGAAAAGGGGTGTTCAGAAAGTTCAAGGATGTCATCGGCGAGCAACCCTCATTGGAAAGGGAGTGGTTCGCCTTCAAGGATGACCAACTCAAGCTAGAAGTCTACACCTGGTATAGGGAACATGATGGAGCCCTGCAACTGCTCGACCTCGATCTCGAGCCAGAAGAACTTACCGATGATATCCTCCAGGAGGACTTTGTCATCGGCAGTTCGGATGATGAACTCCCCCTTGACGAGATAAGAACATTGCAGAGTTCCCTACTCGAAGAGTTGCAACAGGGAAGTAAAACACAAAAGAATGCACTGCTGCTCTTGGAGCCAAAGCTGTCGAGTGTGCAAGGTGCCCAATTCCTCTATGCCAGGACAGGGGATGGCGAGCTGGCAGGTTTCATCTCCTACAACGTCATAGAGTTGCAAACAGTGGAAATTCTCTTTTTCGGCAACAAGAGAGAATACCGTGGAATGGGACTGTTCAGGTTTCTCTTTGATCATTTCTGTCGCCAAGCGGCCAGAAAAGGATACACCTCCGTCATTGTCGGCCTGGCAGGGGATGCACTCTCTTTGGATAAGCTCTTCACCCCCTTGGGCAGCACCACCATTTCCAAACAGATAGAACTGAACACCAACGCATGGAACGAAAGCCACCCTTCAAGCGAAGGCGCCTTTCTCTAGCCCCCCTATAACAAGATTTGTGAATACGTTATCCTTATTAGGTGAGCAGAATATCTGCTTACCTGATAAGGATGAAGTAGCGATGCGAGTTACAATCTGTGAAAACAAGCAAGATTTGGGTCTTCAAGCTGCAAAGCTTGGTATCGAGGCAATTCACTCTGCAATTAATAAAAAGGGAAAGGCTGTAGTAGTCCTCTCCTCCGGTATAAGCCAGTTCATCATGTATGAATACCTGGTAGAAGCCTCCATCCCTTGGGAAAAAGTTGAAATCTTCCATCTCGATGAGTATGTCGGTCTCAAAGCAGATCACAGGGCAAGCATCAGAGGCTACCTACAAACCCACTTTATTGACAAAGTAAAGAAGGTCGAGGCATTTCACCCCATACAGGGTGACAGCGAAGACCTCAAGGGCGAAGTGCAGAGACTGAACTCCCTGGTAGAGGAAAAATCCATAGATTTGTTGTTTTTGGCCATTGGCGAGAACGGCCATATAGCTTTCAACGACCCCCCTGCCGACATAATGACAGAACAGCCCTACATCATAGTGGAACTTGAGAACCGGAACAGGAGACAGCAGGTACGCGAACAGTGGTTCTCTTCCATAGAAGAGGTACCGACTCAAGCGATCTCCATGTCAGTACAGCAAATAATGAAAGCAAAGACCATAATATGTGCTGTCCCAGACCAGAGAAAGGCACGATCGGTGGCCATGTGCATGTATGACCAGATCTCCGTATTTGCACCCTGTGCAATGCTACGTTACAAAGAGGATTGCACACTACTGCTAGACAGGCCATCCTCCATGCTCATCATGGGAGACCAGCGATAAGGAATTCTTCTCATTTACAGGTAAGGCATCAAGTGTATATGGTATTACCCTTGCAACTGATATATTAGTTTGTTAGAATGAGCTAAGAAAACAAAAACCCTTTGGAGGATTCCTTTATGAACATGACATTACGTTGGTTCGGCTCTAAATTTGACACAGTCACCCTCAAACAAATAAGACAGATTCCAGGAGTTAAAGGCGTTATCACGATGCTCTATGACATCCCTGCAGGAGATGTCTGGCCTTTGGACAGAATCCAGGCTCTCAAAACTGAAGTAGAGGCTGCAGAGCTAAAGATATTCGGCATTGAAAGCGTAAACGTCCATGACGCCATCAAGATCGGCAGTCCTGACCGTGACAAGTACATTGCAAACTACATCACCAGCCTTGAGAACCTTGGCAAAGCAGGCATCACCACTGTCTGTTATAATTTCATGCCGGTTTTTGACTGGACTCGCACCGACCTTGCCAAGATGCGTAGCGACGGTTCCACCGTGCTCGCCTATGACCAGAAAGTCATAGACACCATCGAACCTGAGACCTTCTTCAACCAGACAAACGACAGTTCTGGCGGCTTTGCCATGCCAGGCTGGGAGCCTGAACGCCTCGCTAAGGTAAAGGACCTCTTCGAAGCCTACAAAGATGTGACCGAGGACAAGCTATTTGACAACCTCATCTACTTCCTAAAAGCTATTCGGCCTACCTGTGAGCAGTACGGCATCAAGATGGCAATCCACCCTGATGACCCGGCATGGCCTGTTTTCAACCTGCCACGCATCATCACCAGCAAGGAGAAGATTCTCAAGGTCATGAAGGCTATCGATGCACCATTCAACGGTCTGACCTTCTGTGCAGGCTCCTTTGGCACAAACCCTAAGAACGACCTTCCCGGCATCATCAGGTCCCTTCCTGGCAGAATTCACTTTGCACAGGTACGAAACCTGCATCACTTCGAACCAGGAGTGTTTGAAGAAGCAGCTCACCTTTCCAGTGACGGGTCCTTTGATCTCTATGAGATCGTGAAGGCCCTGTATGAGACAGGCTTTGACGGACCAGTGCGCCCTGACCATGGCCGCATGATCTGGGGTGAGGTTGCAATGCCTGGATACGGACTTTATGACCGCGCAATTGGCGCTTCCTATATCCTCGGTTTGCATGAAGCTATCGTGAAGAACGCAATAAGGAAATAATATGGCACATATAGTCCGAGTCACCGCATCTGAAGAGATCTATCAGACACTTCGTTCTGAAATCCTTTCCCTACATTTCAAACCCGGCGAGGAACTGAATCTGCAGTTGCTCAGTGAGCAACTGCAGGTCAGCCGTTCCCCGGTCAGGGATGCCTTAATGAAACTCAGTGGAGACAATCTGGTAGACATCTTCCCCCAAAAGGGAACCCGTGTCTCCCTCATCGACCTCAAGCAGGTCGATGTGGAGAGATTCCTTCGAAAAAGCCTCGAAGAGTCTGCAGCGCGGAAGTTCATCACTATCTATACTGAAGAACACCTACACATGATGGAAGAGAGTATCCTTCTGCAACAAAAGGCGATGAAGGAGGAAAACTTCATCGATTTTCTTACAGCAGATAACGCCTTTCATGGCGTGATCTTCTCATGTATCAACATGAGCAGGATATGGAAGCTCATCCAAAGCCAGGGAGGAAACCATCATAGGATCAGACTCCTCTCCTTTTCTGAGAAAAATGTCCTGGGAAATATCATCGAGCAACACCAAAACATGTTGGGAGCCCTGCGTTTCAAGGATCTCAAAGAACTTCTCACCCTTGAGGACAAGCATCTGAGCAAACTCCTGCAAGAGACAGAGAGTATGGTTTTGCACTATCCACACTATTTCAAGAAAGAAGCACCCGCCCAGCCATTCTATATGCGAAACACTTACGCAAAGGAGCTATCATGAAATTAACAGCACAAGCCATCCAACTGGGAGCAACATGGGAAGAGAAGGGCTTTACCCTTCCCTCCTTCGACCGCAAAGAGATGATCACCAAAACACTAAAGAACCCTACCTGGGTTCACTTTGGTGCAGGAAATATCTTCCGCGGCTTTCCCGCTGCACTGCAACAGACCCTGCTGGAACAGAAAAAAGCAGAGACAGGCATCATCGTCGGAGAAGGATTCGACTATCAGATCATCGACGACATCTATGCAAAGCATGATAACCTCACCCTCCTGGTAACCCTCAAAAGCGATGGAACCATCGGCAAGAAGGTTATAGGTTCAGTTGCTGCTGCCTACAAGTGTGACCCACAGTTTGCAACGGAGTGGAAATTCTTCAAAGAAACCTTCCGTAAGGCATCACTACAGATGGTGAGCTTCACCATCACCGAGAAAGGCTACTCCCTGAAAGGTGGAAACGGTGAGTTCTACCCTGCTATTGTAGCTGACCTGGCCAATGGCCCCTCAAACCCTTCCATGTTCCTCTCCAAGCTCACAGCTTTGGTATATGAGCGTTACCTTGGGGGGAAAAAGAAGCTTGCCTTGGTAAGCATGGACAACTGCTCACACAATGGTGAAAAACTGCAAAGCGCAGTCTTGACCATTGCACAGGCTTGGGAAAAGAATGTTCTGGTGGAGAAAGGCTTTGTCGCATACCTAGAAAATTCAGTAGCCTTCCCCTGGTCCATGATCGACAAGATCACCCCTCGCCCCGACTCTGATGTACAAAAAATGCTCCAGAAGGACGGATTCGAAGACACCACTATGGTAGTCACCGACAAGAACACCTACATCGCCCCCTTCGTCAATGCTGAAGAGTGCGAATACCTGGTCATCGAAGACACCTTCCCCAACGGCAGACCTGCCTTGGAAGATACTGGAGTCTTCTTCACTGACCGTGATACGGTAAACAAGGTCGAGAGGATGAAGGTCACCACCTGTCTGAACCCCCTGCATACCGCCCTAGCCATCTACGGATGCCTGCTCGGCTACACCCTCATCTCAGACGAGATGAAGGACCCCCTCCTGAACAAGATGGTGCATACCATCGGGTACACAGAAGGCATGCCGGTCGTAGTTGACCCTAAGATCCTCGATCCCAAGCAGTTCATCAAGGAAGTGCTCCAAATGAGGTTTCCCAACCCATTTATGCCCGACACTCCCCAGCGCATAGCAACTGATACCTCTCAGAAGCTTGCCATCCGCTTTGGTGAGACGATCAAGGCATATATGGAAAACGACACGCTCGATGTTGCTGATCTGAAGATCATCCCCCTCGT
>CAYXYD010000175.1:0-5265 GCA_964469205.1 uncultured Sphaerochaeta sp.
GCTGCAATTAGGGAAAGTCATAGGTTTTATTTATTCAGGAGTGACAAAGACCGGAGGGGACGAAGCGTCCCACTTCTCAAACAGAGGTGCTAGCCTCACAATTTGCACTATGGAAGCGATACGCATTGTGATATACTACCCACCATGAAACTGAAAGATATACTTGAATGTGTCGATGGAAAATTGGTCTGGGGCGAGTCCCATTTGGAAGACGAGGTAAAGCGAGGATTTGCCAGCGACCTGATGAGTGACGTCCTCACCATTTTGGAAGATGACATCATCCTCATAACAGGATTGTCCAACAACCAATCCATCAGAACGGCAGAGATGAGCGATATCACCAATATCCTCCTGGTGCGCAATAAGCGCCCAAGTCAAAACATGATCGATATGGCAAAAGAACTGAACATATCGCTCTCCTACACCCCGTACTCACTGTTCAAGGCGAGCGGATTATTGTTTGCAAAAGGATTGAAGCCGGTATATTGAGATGCATGAAGAATTCACCATCCCTTCCAAGGACTTCTCGGTAGCAGGTGAGGCTTCAAGCAAGATAAAACGCATCTTGAAGCAACTCAACATACCACCGCAGAGGATCAAGCAAATCATCGTTGCCATCTTTGAGGCAGAGGTGAATGTCATTGCGCACTCCTACGGGGGAAAAGTAATCTGTGACATAAAGGAAGAGAGGGTGCTCATTGATGTCATCGACACAGGACCTGGCATAGAGAATCTGGACCTAGCAATGACTGAAGGGTGGTCAACTGCTACCAACGAGGTCAGGGAGATGGGATATGGTGCTGGGATGGGCCTGCTTAATATCAAGAAAAGTTGTGATGAACTGAAGATCTACACAAAGAAGGGAGACCATACCCACATCTCCATGCGTTTTACCCTATAAGGAGCGTGCGATGAACGACCTGCCCTTTCACCACTCTCTGCATGTCATTGAAGAAAAATGCAAAGGTTGCACACGCTGCATGAAACGTTGCCCGACCAAAGCCATCCGCATCTCCGGAGGTAAGGCAAGAATTTTCAGCGACCTCTGTATCGATTGCGGGCAGTGCATGGCAGTCTGTCCCAATGATGCCATTGAGGTCGAGCAGAACTCCTTTGAGCAGCTGAATGACTACAACTACCGCATAGGAATACTTTCAGCGGTATTTTTTGCACAATTTCCCGATACTTTCTCTGAAGAGCAGATATGCTCAGCCCTCTACGAGTCGGGCTTCACCCATCTCTACCTATCTGAAACAGGCATAGACATACTGGACAAGCTCGGAGCTCCTGAGATCAAGCACGAACTGCCTTTGATAAGCAACTTCTGCCCCTCGGTGCAACGCCTGATCCAGATACGCTTTCCCCTGCTTTTGGAGAATATCAGCCGTGTGCGACCCCCTGCCCAGATGGTAGCCCTCTTTGCAAAGGCTGAACTGGAAGGTCAGAGTGACTCCATTGGCATATTCTACCTCACCCCCTGTGCCGCCAAGATAGCCCAGATCAAGACGAAGGGCTCTGAGGACAACAGTCTCTTTCAGGGCGTCATAAACTTTGACACTGCCTATAACAGGGTCATGGCCTTCTTAGAAAAGCACAAACACCAGCATTCTGTAGGAAAACCCAATACACTCTCCTTCCCCACCATCACACGCAAGGCAAGCCAGTGGAGCATGGTCAAAGGGCAGAGCACCCACCAAGGCGGGCGCTCCCTCTCTGTTGATGAGGTGCATAATGTCATAGAGTTCCTGGACCAATTGGAACAGGAAGATGATATCAATCTGGAGTTTCTTGAACTTAATGCATGTGCTGAGGGATGTCCTGGGGGAATTCTTACGGTGCGTAACCGATTCCTTGCAAGTGAACGGCTCAGGCACTGGTCGCAGACCCTTCCCAAGGAGCTTCCCCCTTCCCTGATCAAGCGAATCAACGACCAGAGCGACTTCCTGGCCAAGAACCTCTATCTCGATCCACCTCAGCCCAAGGGGGCGATGAAGCTGGACCTGGATATCGGCAAGGCACTGTACAAGATGGAGAAGGTCCGCCAGATCCTTGCGGTCCTGCCTGGCATCGACTGCGGGCTGTGTGGTTCTCCGACCTGCAGGGCCCTCGCAGAGGACATTGCCCAGAAGGAAGCGAGCATACGCCAGTGCGTAGTGCTCAAGCTCAAGGATCCCAAGGAGCTCAACGCCCTGGCTAAAATCTGGGGAGAAAGGCCTACAGGGGCAAACGTCTCGAAGGACGATCAAGAGCAGGATTCTTAGCCTTCTCAGTCTCCAGCAACTGCATGCCTGCAACAACTACAAAAGAGTCTTCCGCCTTGGCATGGGCCAACAGGGCCTTTGCTCCCTCATTGAGATGCTCACTTGTCATACCCAGGAGCTGGTTGCGTCTCTTAGTCCTGAAGTCATCGGTTATGTTGTACAGGATTCTTCTGAAGGAAAGAATGGAGTTCTGTGACGGGGAGAGAGGACGCAGATCATTTCCCACCGTGGTGATGAGTGCATTCTCAATATCCTTGCTTTCCACTTCCTTGGTCATATAGAGTTCAAGTGTCTTGGTAAAGTCAGCCAAGGTACCTGCAATGCGGGGATCACGGTAGGAACTGAAGAAAAAGAGCTCCTCCATCACATCAGCATGGGCAGAGACCCCATAGGCCCCACCTTGGGCACGCACTTTCTCCCAAAGGTCATTGCCGGTGATGATCTGGCCAAGTAGCACCTGTGCTGCCTGCTCATCACTGCCTCGCTTGCTTGAACGCAATACGTACGCACTGTAGCTGACCGTTGAAGGAAGGCGATAGAGCTCCACTGCATGGGTGATGCCCTGGCTTACCTTCTCGTAGGAACGAGCCTTCGCTTCTATCACTTCTTTCTCTTCAAACAACCGGACAAACTTTTCATAGAGAGGAACAAGTGTAGGAGTAAGCTCCTCATCACAGCCGAGATGGAGGATCAGGCGCTTACGGTTGTTCAGCTTCTCTTGCAAAGCCTTGAACTCCTCAGCAACAAGGAATAGCTGTTCGTCATGGAGGTTCTCCAAGAAGAACCACTGCTCAAGACCTGCCAGTTGCTCACCTTCATACTGTATTGCGCTGAAGATGGAGGAGGCAGCAAGGGATGCGAAGCTATGGGCAGCATAGGTTATGTTGTCCACATAGTCGCCCTTGAGATTGGTAAGGGCTGCCTGTAGCCTCTCGAGGTCTCCGACGTTTGAGCCGGTAAAGAGAGTGTGCAAGAAGGTGAGCGCTTCACTGAAGTCCTCGACCAAGGTACGGGTCCTACACACCAGAAGCATCCTGTCGGCACTTTCGTGTGATGAGCCCATCTCCACATAGAGATTAGTGTCCCCTGTAAGGTGCTTGAGCTTGTTTGCAACCTGAGGATACCCCATATCGCCAATACCGGTCATTTGCAACAGACGGATATAGAGGGGCAACAGCAAGAGCTCGCGCTCTGTGAGGTCCTCAAGGTGGAAGGCAAAGTCGGCATAGGCGATCTTGTTGCAGAACATCTTCTTTAGGAACAGAGGCCTCTCTGCAATGAAATGCTCTTCATAGATGTTGGGCTCTATCACAGAGGGAAGGTCCTCCAGCTTGAGATAGGGAACCTTTTCCTTATCTTCGATGGTGTCACCTTCGAGTTCAAACGCTAGAAAATGTTCATTTTGCTGGGCAAGAGCCTTCAAGCCTTTCTTACCCAAAGCCTGCTCTTGTGCCTGTGCATATTTCTCAATGGTTGCCATCTGTCGCTTTTCATGTTCACTGTCAGCCTTGACGGTGACAAGGCAGCGGTGTGGGTTATCAAGGAGGTGTTGCTGTATCCACTCTTCAAAATAGCGGGGATTCTCAACAAGGGCATCCTCAAGTGCTTGCAAGGGCTCAGTTGTCTCGATGGTCGCTGAGGGGGAGTAGTCAACCAACCATCCCTTAAGCGAGCGTATGAGGGCCCTAAAGCCGTTGGGAAAACCTCCGGGGATCTCCTGCTGCTTGAATCGGGAACGCTTTATCGAGGAAGCGATGTTCTCGCTATCGATGCCTTTGTCCACAATATCCTTGAGCGAGGAGAGTATGAGATCTTGAGCCTCTTCTGCCTTCTCTGCATCGATGCCTTTGAAGCCGACAGTGAAAGGCATCTCTCTGAAATCGGCACTCATGCCGCTTTCAGGGGAGATGTCCTTGCCAAGCTTTGTATCAAGCATTGCCTTATAGAGAGGAGCGCCGGGGTTACCCAGAAGGATATCCACCAAGGTTGAAAGTGTTATGAGGGCAAGGGGGTCGCTTGCCGCGCAAGTAGACCAAGAAAGAACCACCGAATCGCCATTATCGGCTTCGCCTTCCTCGACAGGGCTAGTAAAGGTGGTCTTTCGTGGTGCCTTCCAGGCCTCTGAAAGAGGGGGAAGACTGTCCACATTGAGCTTAGCGTAGGAACGAAGGTATTCACTTTCCAGCATCTGCAGTTTTTCACCCACTTCCATATCACCATAGATGAAGAGCTTACAGTTCGTGGGGTGGTAGAACATGCTGTAGAAAGCAAGGAACTGCTGATAGTTCAACTGGATAATCTGTTCGGGGGCCCCTCCTGAGTCAAAGGCGTAGGGAGTGTCAGGAAAGAGAGAGCGCACGCTGTTGCGTCCCACGATGCTGTCGTGGTCGGATCCCCCCCCAAGCATCTCGTTGTAGACTACACCCTCGAAGTGACATGCATCACCATCACAGACCATGCGCACGCCCTCCTGTTGGAAGGTCTCCTCACGCAAAAGAGGGGCAAAGACTGCATCGGTATAGACAGAGAAAAGGTTGTCGAAATCTTTCTGCAAGGGACTGGCTGCAGGATACATCGTCCTGTCAGGATAGGTCATGGCATTCATGAAGGTGTTGGTGCTTCCCTTGAGTAAGGTCATGAAAGGGTCACGAACGGGGTATTTTTTTGAGCCTGCAAGACAGCAGTGCTCAAGTATATGTGCGATCCCTGCATCATTGTTGGGGAGGGTCCTGAATATATAGCTGAAAAAGCGTTCCCGGTCGTCATTGACCACCTGATAGACTTCCATCCCAGTAGCAATATGGCGGAATAGATACCCTGTAGCCTTGTACTCCTCTAGAGGAGAAACCTCAGAGAGGACAAACCCAGAAACTTCATCTCCAACGGTCCATTGTCTTTCACCCATTGCTCTTATGCTCCTATTCAAGGGGGAACACTACCATGAGAAAGAGTGATTGACAACCCATAGGGCAAAGACTACCCTTGGGATATGCTATACATAGGA
>CAYXYD010000176.1:0-5247 GCA_964469205.1 uncultured Sphaerochaeta sp.
CATATGGTTTTGCAGCACATAGATTTCTGCTTCTAATTCCTGATTTTTTCTCTCAATGCAACATGGACACATATCATGTATACTAATAGGTACAAACCTGCAGAGAAGGAGAAAATGATGGAACGAGAAACTAGAATGATACCGATCAAGACAGCACAGGGGGATTTCAACGTCTGGATTCAGCGTTGTGGTAAGAACCCAACCAAAAGATTGCTCTTATTGCACGGTGGCCCAGGAATGAGTCATGAATACTTCAAGAGTTTTGAGAAGTGGTTTACCGATAGTGACATCGAATACATCTATTATGATCAACTAGGCAGCAATAAATCTGACAATCCTGCCGATCGTTCGTTCTGGACCATCGAACGGTTTGTCGATGAGGTAGATCAAGTTCGCAAAGCTTTGGATTTGGGCCCTGATAATTTCTTTCTATTGGGTCACTCCTGGGGAGGAGTGTTGGCCATAGAGTATGCACTTGCCCATCCTGAGGCCCTAAAGGGGGTGATCATCAGCAATATGATGGCTGACTGTGTTGCTTACCAGAAATATGCCGATGAAGTTCTTGCTCCCCAGATGGATCCTGTAACTCTAAAACGCATCAAAGAGCTGGAAACAGCCGGTCAGTATGATAGTGAAGAGTATGACGCCTTGTTGGTCCCCTACTATGAACGTCATGTATTGAGACGACCGATGGAAACGTGGCCCGAGTGTGTGACCTCCTCTCTAGAACATGCAAACAATGATTTGTATGTGTATATGCAAGGGCCAAGCGAATTTGGCATAGCAGGAGTGTTGGAAACTTGGGATCGGTCAAAAGACCTGTCATCAATTATGGTTCCAGCCCTGGTAATCGGCGCAGAGTATGACACTATGGATCCAGCGTATATGCAATGGATGGCTGAGCAGCTACCCAAGGGGTCCTATCTCTACTGTCCCGATGCCGGTCATATGGCTATGTGGGATGATCCTGAAGGCTACCACACTGGTCTGATGCAGTTCATCAATAATGTATGATACAAATAACCCTGCTACGAAGCTTCGTAGCAGGGGTGTCCACGTAATTGACCAATTTTACTGATATTGGCGTATTAACGCTACTTGTTGGTTATTGCTCCTACAATAAGGAAGGTAAACTTTTCCTGTTTGATATAACAAGAAAAGTTTGTCTTTTGTTTGCCAAGAACAAGAGTTGAATGTGCTCAGTCGATACCTACCTCTAAGTTCCGAATTTGGCACATATACCAACAAGCTGCAAAGTAAAGATGAATCGCTTAT
Organism: uncultured Sphaerochaeta sp.; assembly: GCA_964469205.1. Classification (GTDB taxonomy): domain Bacteria; phylum Spirochaetota; class Spirochaetia; order Sphaerochaetales; family Sphaerochaetaceae; genus Sphaerochaeta. The sequence continues at coordinate 1,276 of CAYXYD010000176.1, forward strand.
CAACAGGTCTTATTAGGAAATCAGCACCGTAGCCTGGGCTATGATGGCACCACCACTTCCTACCTCATTGAGCATATAAAAGGCGATCAAGTTCAAGAGACTCTTTGTCTTCCATAAGCTGATTCCGGCGGGTAAGGACAGATTCACTCCAAGCTGTTTTTAGCTTTATTTCTTTCTTTAGGGTACAGAAAGGTTTGTAAACCTTTCGTTCAGTTCTGTTATCCTTTTTAGTAATTGAGTAAAATCTAATGACTTTCCATAAATCATGTTTTCACGCATTACTTGGTAATCACGTTCCCATGCTGAACGAACTGATACAGGAGGAACAAAATCCAAATATTGGGGTAGAAGTGTATCGTAATCGAAACCCTTCAATCCAATAAATCGTCTACGATGTTCAATGATTTCCCAATACATAGAGGGGTTCTGCAATGCTCTGCGTTCAATATCTGTATCCATCATTCTTTCTAGGTCATATAAATGCCTACTCATTCTATCATTTCTTATTGAATGGGTGGATGAATGGAATTCTTCATGGAGAAGAAATGCTTTTTCGAGAAATGTTCGACTTGCCTCTGTGGTAGGTATTTCAATTGGCTTGTCTGCAAATTCCTCGGAAGAAAAAATCTCACCAATAAATGATTGGATGGGAAGATATTCAAAAGGAGTCATTATGCTTCGAGCTCCTGCTTCGATTAATACTCTGTTTGGTGTATAGGAATTAGTTCCGGAATATACTGATTTGTATTCAACATAGTTTTTTTCAGGATCAATTGTAGATACTGAAGTAGGGTAAACTATAACTCGGAAGTCTTGGTCAGATACTCCGAGTGCAAGTAGGGTTAGTCTTACTGCTTCGGATAAATCATTTCTAACAAAACTGCAGGCAGCTCTCCGTAACTTATCACTTATTTGTGTCTTTGAGAGCATGCCACCATATCCAAGAAATTGTCTGTCTAGGGCTATGTCTATATCTTCCGAAAAACGCTCAATGATATGTCAACTTTTGCTTAAGGACGTACCCCCTTTGAACACCATATGCGCGGCATATTCAGTTGAAAATAATGCATGTAACACAATCGTTACCCACCAGTCTTTTTCAACAGCTGCAGCCGATATATGTTTTTGTCGCTCTATTTCACCGTACAATGTTCTTCTGTCAGCTTCTGACAAATTACTTACCAGCATAGTGTATCCTCTTATGATAGAATTTGTAGGAGTTCCTTCTGTATCCACTCTGGGGCAAGTTGGATATCCTCTTTGTTATCTTCTACATTACTAGAGGCTAATATGTTTGCTAATTGCTTCCTTATAGTATCATCTATGGCTATGCTTCCGATCTCTTGTAAAGCTGCTACAACCATTCTTATAGTGTTGTTTTTATAGGAAAGATTTTTTGCTGTAGTACGTTTGAATACAATCTCTCTTCCATCATCAAGAGTGATTTTCCTTGGCGATCCATCGGTTAAGAATACTGATCGTACAGGAACTTGTGTCGATAATCCTATTTTATGCACAGCATATGCACCAGAATGAATGATTCTAGCCTTTTCTTTGTTTGCAAGAGCAAGTGCTATTTCTTCCATAGAAGGATATTCGAAAGATTTGATAAGATTGCTGTACTTAGGTTTTAGGTAGATACCAGGTCCCAAACGAATGATGCTTGCCCCTTTCACTAGACGTGAGAGGACTACACGAACTGCTTGACGATTATCGATAAGGAAGTCATCAGCGAAAAAGATCGTTCCCAATTTCATCTTTTTGATCATCTCTCGAATCTTATCTGCATATGATTTCATAGGTTAGTATTCCTTGTGATATGATTTTATCATAAAATCATATCAAGTCAAGTCAGAACCTAACTGGAACAAAACTACTTGATGCGTATCTTCGAATTGAAGTTACAGGATTTTTCCCAGCAACTAATACTTGGGGAATTTTAGAAACCTTAGATTACGTGGCAACATGTCATGAAAGGGAATAGTACGGGGGCTTTTTCTGACTTATTTCCCTGTTGTTTTCCAAATATGAAGAATACTTGGGTGTTACGGTCTTTTTTTAACCTCTTAGTAACGTTACAGGGTGATCAGCACCGTAGCCTGGGCTATGATGGCATCTCCACTTCCTACCTCATTGAGCATCCCTTCGGCAGTTTTTGCCTTTACGGAGACCTGCTCAATACTTAAATTCATCACCTTTGCGAGGTTTTCCCGTATCGCATCAATATGCTCTCTCAGCTTAGGCCGTTGGAGAATGATGGTGGTGTCGAGGTTGGTAATGGAGTAGGGCTTTAGTTCATACTCAATAATCTGCTTGAGGAGCACTTGGCTGTCGGTATTCTTGTAAGCGGGGTCAGTATCAGGAAAGTGGGAACCGATGTCCCCTTTGGCCAAGGCGCCTAGGATTGCATCGATGATGGCGTGGATGAGGACATCGCCATCGCTATGGCCCGCCTCTCCCAAGTCGTGGGGGATGTGGACTCCTCCAATGATCAGGTTCCTGTTCGGCACCAGAGCGTGGATATCCCAACCACTGCCTATTCTCATAGCTGTGCCTGCTCTTGTTTTGCTTTTTCTTCTTTTATTTGGCTCATCGCCTGTTCCAGTGCTATAGCAGCCTTCGCCTTCCTCTTTCCCTCTTCAAGGTTCTTCAAGTACTCGTCGATCTGCTCTTCGGCATGGGGAATATCTTCCAAATAGGTAATCTTTCGATTCTCCCTCTCTCCTTCACAAATTCCTACACTCATACCTAAGTCAGTGAACACTTGAGTGTCGTCAACATAACTCTTCTCATCGGTTTTAGCACTTTGATGGGCTGTGAGGATCTCTGGGAAATGGAATATCTGGGGAGTCTGGACTGATACGGTTTCAGTCCGCTCTATATGACTGATGATGACTCCATTCTTATCGATGCCCTTCAGGGCGTCGGTAGGGGGTAGGGCGGGCACTGCCCCTCCAAAGACGGAGGCTGTAGCCAAGGTGCGGATGATCAGGTCCGGGGTAACAAAGCAACGTGCCCCATCGTGTATGGCCACATAGTCGATGGGCAGGGACATGCTTCCAAGCATCTTCAATGCATTGTGCACAGAAGCCTGCCTATCTTTTCCACCCTCAACCAGGATGACTGGGATGATGTTCTGATCAAATATCTCTTCCAAGGCAATAGCGCACTGGTCAGCCATCCCTTTTGGGTGGGTGACTATGATAGCGCACAAGTTGGGTACCTGTAAAAAAGGCTCTACCGAACGGTAGAGCACTGTATGCTCATCAATGGTGAGGTACTCTTTCTTAACCCCATGGCCTTGCTTGTTAAACCTGTCACTGCTGCCAGCAGCAGTGACTATGACCGCATGTTCTGGAAAACCCATGCTATTTCTCCAAGCGGGAGAAGACAAGCATTTCGATTTCTTTCTTGTCCTTATCCAAAGAGTAGGCAGTCTCATCAATGAGAAGCCTCAAGGCATTGTCATAGAGCTTGCGCTCTTGGACCGGAAGCTCTTTTATCTTGCTTCGGTGATAGAGGGCTTGGACGACCTTGGCTATGGAGGCTATCGAGCCCTCTCTGAGCAGGTCTACATTCATCTGATAGCGTGCCTTCCAGTCAACTGGCATAGGCTCATACTTGCTTGAGATGGTTTCGATAGCAGCATCTGCTTCCGCTTGGGGCACTATTGCCCTGATGCCCATCTCCTCTGACTTGTCTACTGGAATCATGACCGTCATGTCGGAGATGTCCAGATAGATGACATAATAGAGGGTCTCTGCCCCTCTGAACATGCGCTCTTCTACGCGCTTGATGACGCCTACCCCTTGTAACGGATAAACGACGTGATCCCCAACTGAAAACTGAACATAATCCTGCAATGAACTCATAGTGACATTATATCCTATTTTTGGACTTAGAACAAGCAAGCAGAGGTGACTACCCATCGGCTAAAGACCAATGGGCTTCTTGCTTCACAGAAGACGGCCT
>CAYXYD010000177.1:0-5225 GCA_964469205.1 uncultured Sphaerochaeta sp.
TCCTCTGGTCCCCTTCTTATTTTGCCAGTTCATGTGGCGGCTCTCCGCTGGACGTAATCAAACAGTATATTGAAAAACAACAGAACCCGGTGTAAGGGTGGATGCCTTATATCCCCGACCTGGAGAGACGGGGTTTTACGGCATATTGGATAAAAGCAGAGAGATACCCCCCAAATACACAGGTGTCGAAAGGATTTGGAAAGAAAGGTTCAAAATTCTTTAACATACAGTATACCACGGTAAACCAGTACGTCACAGGTTTGTACAAGGAGAGTCTAATCCTTTTTATTATATATAAATATTTGACAGAACCCACTTTGTGGGGTATCATATATTTACTGGCAAAGTCAGGAAGGAGAGTCATCCTTCTTAGTAGCCTAGGGCCCTCTCTGGTGGAGGGCCTTACGTATGGTTCAGTCCAAATATGCCTAGAATCCTAAATTCCTACAACAAGTAATCGCCATCGTGTATCCAACCTTTTTTTCTCATGAATTGTGATATCAAAAGAGAGAAGAAGGCAGGCAGGAGAAAGTGAAGCAAGGCTATTTTCCACCAGGATTCTATGCCCATAACTGCAAGGGTATTTATTTGTCCGACGAGTCCACTCGTTCCCATCCCAGAGCCTGGGGCATTGTTCTGCATCTGAAAGATTGTGGTTGCAAAGGGGCCTAGTATTCCAGCAGTAAGTGTTGGAGGTATCCAGATACGCCAATTCTTTACAATATTTGGCATTTGGATCATAGAAGTCCCCAAGCCTTGGCTGATAAGGCCACCAATCTTGTTCTCTTTATACCCAGAGCAGGCAAATCCTATCATCTGGGCACAACAGCCAACAGTGGCAGCTCCCGCTGCGAGCCCACTAATGCCCAGAGAAATACAAATTGCAGCACTGCTTATGGGAAGGGTGAGTACCATCCCGACAACGACTGAAACCATAATTCCCATCGGAATGGGGTAGAGCGTGGTCAGATGATTGATAAGGGATCCAATGGCATTCATAAAAGCGGCAACCACCGGTGATAGGAAGAGCCCGGTGATAGAGCCCGTTGCTATGACAAACAGGGGGATAAGAAGGATATCGACCTTTGTCTTGCCAGCTATCCTCTTTCCCACTTCGGCTCCGACCAAGGCGGCCAATAGGGCTCCTACCGGTTCCCCTATGATTACCTTGGAAAGAAGGGAGGCATCAAAGACAAAGGTGCCGGCTCCGACAGCCCCTACTACAGCAGAAGCAAAGACCGCAAGAGGAGGGGCTCCCACCGATAGGGCAACCCCGACTCCAATGGCCGGTCCCATCAGAAACTGGGCGATCTGACCGATTTGCATAAGTATAGTCGAATCCAGATAGAGCCCTACCTGTTTGATGATCAAGCCAATGATCAGGCTCGCAAAAAGACCTTGAGCCATACCGTTCAAGACTTTGACTAGATACGCTGTCCATCTGTTTTTTGGTTGTTCCATTACCGCATCCTTATCTCTTTTCTATGGGATAGTAGGATGACTTCAACAACCTCCCCCTGCAGTCAAGGAAAGGAAGGCCTCCATGAATAGGACAAGCATAATAAAAAGAGGAAAGTTTGTACAGATACCCCTCAGGTGTGGCAGACTCAAGAGTGTGGGACCTAAGACGACCTAAAAAAGCTGACAGACACTTAGTGATTTTTCTTTACCCTATGCTTGATTGCAACAACTTTATCATTTAACAATAATATATGAAGGACATGCTTGATTTGTTCTCCTAAAGTCTGGATAGAGCCGATTGAACCTAGCATTTGCATGATGAAGGAGAGTATATATGGAAATTATAGGAATTATACTGTGGATTGGCTTAAGTTTTGTGGTTGCCAATGCTGCAAGGAACCGTAACAGATCCTATGGAGGCTATCTGTTACTTTCCTTTCTCACATCTCCCCTGATAGCAGGTTTTGTTGTCATATTGTTGGGGAATAAGAAGTCATAGCAGAATATATTTCCCCTGTATTGAAACCCCAGTTTGATACAAAAGGGGCGTACAGCTTGATCCCTCCAATGGGTAATCAAGCTTTTTACTCCCTGGTTTTCAACCTTCTGTAACAGCCATCTTTTTGAGAGAATTCACACTCTCATAGGGTATTATCAGATTCCCAAAACCGCTTCCCAAATCTACATCCGGTTTTCGTAAACCATGAAAGTCTGTCCCACCTGTAATGAGCAAGTCATGCCGGGAAGCAATCTTCTTGAACTGTTCTGTTTCTGATGCAGAATGGGTTGTATAAATGCACTCAAGTCCTTTTAGCCCGAAGGAAATGAGTTCTTCAACAAGACCTTCCATTCCTTTTATAGACAGGAAATAATCTTTTGGATGTGCCAATACGGGAATACCACCGTGTCTGGAAATAATCTTTATAGCATCACGGGGACTGCCTGAACTGTGTTGGATATCACGCTGGAAATTGGTTAGGATATCTGCCAACTGTTTATCGTCTTTACCAATAAAATAAGCTAAGATATGAAGACCAAAAGGAGCAGAAGGATGAGTTGTAGAAACCTCAATGCCTGGGATAAGCTCCAGAGAAAGCTTTGCATCACGAATATGATCAATGGCCTTCTGTATGCCGGCCATCGTATCATGATCGGTAATGGCAATAGCTGCCAGTTTTTTTTCGACAGCATAATCGATAAGTTCTACAGGTGTAAAACTTCCGTCTGAAGCTGTTGTGTGAGTGTGTAAATCAATAATCCTCATTGAAAATCTCTCTTTATTGGTGGGTCCTTTGCAAAAGGTTAGTTTTGCAAAGACCTTACTAATCGAATATATATAGCAAAAAACTGTAAACCCCAAATGCTTATAAAGCTCGTTTGATATCAGATACCGCCCTGGCCGGGTTGTTGTTATTGGTGAAATCCTTGGTAAACAGACTGGTAACAGGAGCTGACGATTTCTTACTGAAAATCATGTCATGCCCTACACATAAGCCAAGGGAAATATTCAGATCGGTCTTGTTTTCATTCAGGTACTGCGCTTGACCTGCAGGGTTGCACAAGATACGCCCGCTATGTACTCCAAACAGATCCTGCTTGCGAAGTCGTCCATATTTGCAGTCAACCGTAAAAACGGTAAAGTTTTTGGACAGAAATTGTTTGATTATGCGTGCTTCAGCTGAAAAAGTGATGCAATGTGCAATTCCGATGCATTTGTATTTCCCATTAAGCGCAAAATTATTAATCTCCTGAATGCGATTGATACTCATATCAGAAGTTTTATCGGCAATTTGCATGAGTTCAAGTAAATTCTTATCGTATAATGTATCCATATGTTCTTTTTTACCTGATTATTTGTGAGATTTCCTTATGATATTCCTATTTTGGCTCTCCTACAACATAGGTGGGTACCTATCACAAAAGGGCTTGCCTATGACTTGAACATTGCTTTATTTGAGTTTTAGGTTTCTGACAACACGGCATTCCCAGAAAAAGGCCTGGTTTAGAGAGATGTGCTGTGTTAGTAAGTGAAGGGCGGCATATTGCCGCCCTTTAGGGCCTCATGTTGTTTACAATCCTGACGCCATCATACTATGTAGGCTTCCACCGTTTTGGACATTGGTAAATCCCAGTTGGTTGAGGATACGCACCCCATAGCTAGAACGAGCTCCAGAAGCACAGTAAAGGATGATTTCACGACTTTTGTCTTCAACTGCTTCAGACCATTGTGCGAGTCCGTCAAGTTCTACGTTAATGGCACTTGGGTGAGCTCCCATTGCAAACTCCATAGGAGTACGCACATCGAGTATGATAGGCCCACTGGTGGGGATAGCACTACTTTGTGCCTCTTCCTCTACAGATGATCCTCTCACCCCATTCGCTTCAAGATCTGCAATGGATTTTTTTACAATAGGTAAAAGTCCTACTGACAAGTGTTTGTACCCTATAGCCCGGGCATATCTTTCGAGGGAGATATACCCCCCACTAACGTTATAGACCTCATCAAAACCTGCCCCTTTGAGCATACGCAGTGTAACATGACCTTTTTGTCCATCATCGCTGATAAGGAGGATAGGGTGTTCCTTTGGAATCTCTGCAATGCCCTCTCGGATCTCATTCTGACTGAGGTTGTTGCTGCCATACAGATTTGCCTTTGAAAAACTGATAGGGTCACGCAGATCTATTACAATGGGTTGTTTTTCAAGAGCAAACTTCTCTATATCCTGAACCAAAAGGGATGGGCTGAATCCACTCATCTGGTTATTGGCGGTGAAGCCTGCCATATTGACAGGTCCATTTGGACTGTCAAAAGGTGGTGCATAGGCAAAATCAAGTTCTTCAAGGTCAGCGATGGTAAGGTTCCCCGCTATTGCAGTTGCCAACACGTCCAGGCGCTTGTCTATACCTACATACCCAGCGCTTTGTGCTCCTAGTATCTTTCCACTTGGCTTTTCATAAATAAGCATGAGGCTCACTTTTTGAGATCCAGGGTAATAGGCCGTATGGCTAGCTTTGTGAACCACTATCGCCCCAGCATCAAAGCCAGCATCTCTAGCTATCTTTAGGCTCATACCGGTAGAGCCAGCTACTGCACCAAAGACTTTTACAATTGAAGTGCCCATTGAGCCGTTGTACTTTTTTGAACCACCTAGTGCATTCTCTGCAACTATCCGACCTTGTCGATTTGCGGGTCCGGCCAGGGGCATTCTCAGCGTCTTGCCAAGTACATTGTGAACAATCTCTACCATATCACCTGCTGCATAGATTGAAGGGTCGCTTGTTCGCATTTCATTGCTCACTTTCAACCCACCAACCTTACCCATTTCAAGGCCCGCATCGATGGCTAACTGTAATGTTGGTTTTACTCCCACAGAGAGCAACACAAAATCAGCATCTACATGGGAGCCATCATTGAGGAGTACTGTAGTATCTTCAATACCCTGTACGGACTTCCCGAGCTTAAGAGTCACTCCGTAGTCTAAAAGTTCCTTGGTAAGAAAACCAGCAAACTCACCCTCCATGGTGGGCATGACTTGGGCAGCCATCTCTACAAGAGCGACTTTTATGCCTCGTTTTGTCAGTGCCTCAACCATTTCAAGGCCTATAAAACCTCCACCTACCACGACAGAGGTGGCCGGTTCTCTATCACGGATAAAACTATCTATCTTATCCATATCCTCTAGCGTCCACAGTTGGAAGACGTGGTCCTTACCAACTCCCGGAAGGGGTGGAACAACAGGTTTCCCCCCTTGGGCTAGAATTAA
>CAYXYD010000178.1:0-5215 GCA_964469205.1 uncultured Sphaerochaeta sp.
TCATCAACAGCTACCCGCATGAACTCGACGGAGGCAGGAGACAGCGTATCGGTATCGCCCGTGTACTCGCCTTAGATCCTAAGTTTATAGTATGTGATGAACCGGTGTCGGCCTTAGATGTCTCCATCCAAGCACAGATCCTCAATCTAATGCAAGATCTTCAGGATGAGTTTGCATTTACCTATCTTTTCATCACTCATGACCTCTCAGTTGTTAAACACCTTTCTGACAATATTCTAGTTATGTATCTCGGGCAAATGGTGGAAAAGGCTCCTTCAAAGGAGTTGTTTGCAAATCCACTTCACCCCTACACCCAAGCTCTACTCTCTGCCATTCCCGTCCCTGACCCTGACTACAAGACTGATCGCCTACTTTTGCAAGACGAACTAACCAGCCCCATCGACCCACTTCCTGGTTGCCGTTTCGCCAAGCGCTGTCCTTATGTAAGCGAAGCCTGCCTCTATAGAGACATCCCTCTAAAAGAAGTCAAAAAAGGGCATTTTGTAGCCTGTACACTTGTGTAATCGCTTGTTCCGCACGTAGGGACATCGAAATAGGAGAAAGAAATGAAAAGAGTTCTGACTGTACTTCTCGCATTGCTCTGCACTACTCTCATGTTTGCCGGTGGAGCTAAGGAAAGCTCATCTCAAGCTGAGACAGGCTTCAAAGACACTATCGTCTTTGGTCAGGGTGCCGATGTCACTTCCTTCGACCCGCATGTGGGAAAAGAGACCCCAGCGGTAGCAGTAACCAACCATATTTTCGACACGTTGGTGGACACTGACCCAAAAACGGGAGAGGTGATTCCCCAGATAGCCGAAAGATGGGAACAGCTCTCCCCAGTTTCCTACCGGTTCTTTATTCGCAAAGGCATCACCTTCCATAACGGTGAAGAGCTCAAGGCTGACGATGTCAAGTTTTCCCTTGATCGTGCCATCGCAAGTGGGTCTGTCTCATACATTGTCGACTTCATCAAGGAAGTCAAGATTGAGGATGACTACACCGTTGTTGTGACAACCAAGGCCCCTTATGGTCCCACTTTGCGCAACCTTGCAGTGCCTTTTGCCGCTATTGTCCCCAAGGACTATGTAACAGCCAACCCTGATGCCTTGAAAAACAAGCCAGTGGGAAGCGGCCCTTACAAGTTTGTATCCTGGGCACAGAGCGACAACGTAAAGCTCGAAGCATTCAAAAAGTACTACATGGGTACCCCAAAGACCAAAAACTTGGTCATGAAGGTTATTCCTGAGGCTGCTCAGCGCACCATTGCATTGGAGACAGGCGAACTGGATATCTCCTATGATATTCTGGTATCAGATCTGAAGCGTGTAACAGCCAACAAGGGTCTCACGCTATTTGAAGCCCCCTCTCTTACTTGTTTCTACATCTCATTTAACATGCGCAAAGCTCCTTTTGATAATCAGAAGGTACGTCAGGCTATCAACATGGCCATCGACCGCCAGTTGCTTGTCGATACTATCAACAGTGGAACAGGAGCCGCTGCCGATGAAATCATTGCCCCAGCAGTATATGGGTATTACTCCACGGGAATTTGGGAGTATAACCCGACCAAGGCCAAAGCACTTCTTGCCGAGGCAGGCTATCCCAATGGTTTCTCTTGCTCCTTGTGGGTAAACAACAACCAGAGCCGTGTTGAGATGTGTCAGGCTATCCAGGAAATGCTCAGAGAAATCGGCATCACCTGTAATGTAGAGGTCATGGAGTTTGGAACCTTCATCAGTCGCTCTACTGCTGGCGAACATGACATGGGTTACTTTGGTTGGGTCACCTCCACCAAGGATGCTGACTACACTTACTACTCCTTAGAGCACAGCTCCCAGCATGGTTCCCCTGGAAACAGATCGTTCATCGACGATCCTGAAGTAGACCGCCTTGTCATGCTTGGACGTACCAGTGCAGATACCAAGGTCCGTGATGCAGCCTACAAGGATTTGGCAATCAGGTTGAAGGAAGTGGCCAACAACGCTCCCATCATCTACACCGCCATCACAGCTGGAGCCAGCAACAAGGTACAGAACTTTGTGTTGGATCCAATCGGGTATCATAGGCTTGAAGGGGTGACAGTAGCCAAGTAAGGCTTCTGATTCACACAAAACGCAAACAGGCAAAGAGCTGGAACTCTCCGGCTCTTTGCCATCCATAGGAGAGCACCCATGTATTTGGCGCAGATAACATGGCCCAAGGCAGAAGCGTACTTCAAAGAATCTGATATGGTTATCATCCCCATAGGAAGCACTGAATGCCATGGAAGACATATGCCTTTGGGAACTGATACGATGATTCCTGATAAGATCCTTCAGCTTGTCGAACAAAAAGGCAATCGTACTATGATAGCCCCAACCATCCCTTATGGTGCTTGTGAAAGTCTTTGGCCCTTTCTAGGGACCATCAATTTGGGAGGAGACCTACTCTATCAACTGGTGAAGAAGGTCATAGAAAACCTTCGTTTTCATGGTGCTAGAAAATTTATCATCCTCAATGGCCATGGGGGAAACATCAAGTCACTGGAACGGATCGGGTATGAGCTGGACAGTGAAGGATGCTTGATGCTCCTGCTCAACTGGTGGCAAAATGTCTGGGAGATGAATCCCCTTTGGAAAGGGGGGCATGGTGGAGCCGAAGAGACTGCTGCTGTCATGGCCATCGACCCTAAACTTATCGACAGAAACGAAATCGACCATCCTCTGATTTTGAAAGATGTTAGTGAAGCCTTCAAAGCGTCAGGTTTCAATACGGTGAAGTTCAAGGAAGTTACCATAACCATACCCAGGCTTACCAACCATGTCACAGATAATGGTTGGATCGGTCCAGACCATCCCAAACATGCCACAGTAGAATGGGGCACCGAAATGCTGAACACTATGGCGGCTTATGTAGTCGCTTGTATTGAAGAATTTGAAAAGGTAGTACTGTAGATGAATACACAACATACAATTGGTTATATCAAGAGAATCAGTGATGCCAATGGCATCAGCGGCTTTGAGGACGAGGTCCTCACAGTCCTTCGCGAAGAAGGAAAGGGTCTGGGCAAGTTTGCTGAGGACAGCATCCGTAACCTCTACCTGTACAGGGAAGGAAACAAGGATGGTCAGTGCACTGTCCAACTCAATGCCCATACCGATGAGGTAGGTTTCATGGTAAAGGCCATTCGTCCTGATGGGATGCTCGAGTTCATCACCATTGGAGGCTGGATACCCTCAAACGTCCCTGCCCATCTGGTTAGGGTCAAGAACCAAGACGGTAAGTACATCACCGGTCTGGTCGCCAGCAAACCCCCTCACTTCATGAGCGAAGCTGAAAAGAAGGCTCCCTTGGAGATTACAAGCCTAGTCATCGATATCGGGGCAAGCAGTGCTGATGAAGTTCGCGATAGCTACAAGATTGGAATCGCTGCCCCAGTAGTGCCTGATGTCAGGTGTACCTATGATGAAAAGCATGACATTCTGATAGGCAAGGCCTTTGACTGTCGTATCGGATGTGCCTCTGTACTTGCCACCCTGGAAGAACTGAAAGGGAAACCCCTAGCAGTCAATCTTGTAGGTGACTTCTCCAGTCAGGAAGAGGTCGGCACCCGAGGGGCCATTGTCAGTGCCAACACCATCAAAGCTGATATTGCCATTGTCTTTGAAGGTTGCCCTGCTGATGATACGGTCGTCCCTGCCTATCAGGCCCAGACTTGCATAAAGAAGGGCCCTATGCTTCGCCATATCGATGCTAGAATGATCACAAACCCCCGGTTCCAACGCTTCGCCCTGGACCTTGCCAAAAAGCATGGCATTCCCGTTCAAGAAGCCGTACGAAGTGCAGGGGCTACCAATGGGGCACCCATACATCTCTCCAATGCAGGAATTCCTGCCATTGTCATCGGAGTACCTGTACGCTATATACATACACATTATGGCATCAGCTCCTATAGCGATGTCGAGAATAGTGTCAAACTTGCAGTTGAGATCATCCAAAGCTTGAATGAAACGATAATTAGGAGTTTCTGACATGAATTATAGGATCGGTGGCATGTTCACCCTTGAACCACAGTCAAAAGGAGAACAACGATTTCTCCAAAATATTGGGACTGATATGAGGCATTACATGTCCGGGCGTTGTGCCCTCTATGGATGCCTCAAAGAGATACGTGCCACCGATACCAAACGCAAAGCCTATGTACCAGCATATACCTGTGAGACCGTCCTCTCAAGCTACGAAAAGGCGGGGTATGACCTCTCTTTCTATGATGTGGACAGAGAGAGGCTTACCCCCCTATTCAAGGAGGAAGATCTGCAAGATATATCAGTGCTAGGTTTGTGTGGGTATTTTGGATTCAGCTCCTATGACAAAGCCTTTGTACACTTTACCAAGGATCAGGGAATAACAATCCTACAGGACACAACTCACAGCATATTCTCACTCGATGGACACTTCCCTGATGCAGACTATTATGCAGGAAGTGTGCGCAAATGGATGGGCATAGCTTCAGGGGGTATATCCATCAAGAGAGAGGGCAAGTTCTCATTGCCAATGATTCCACCCGAAGAGACTCATCTGAAGGGACGTTACCTTGCCATGCAATATAGAGAAAAAGCACTGAATACAGATGCTGGCTTCAATAACAAACAAGCCTCTGATGTATTCTGGGAGACAGAACTGCGCCTACGCCAGATGTTCGATGCCTTTCAGGGAGATGCACAATCAGAGGCAATCATAATAAACTATGATCCCAAACCCCTCTTTGCAAGAAGAAGAAATAACTATCAGATTGTACTGGATAATCTCCAGGAATCAGAACAGTGCAGAGCAATTTTTCCTTCACTCGATGATGCAAGTTGCCCTAGCCATTTCTGTTTTTATAGCAAAAATAGGGAACAAGCACAAAAACAACTAGAAAAAATGGGAATCCGGAGTACAGTCTATTGGCCACAGCCTCCCATGCTCAAGCATCCTAACCAGATGCCTCATGCAGCGTGGATCTATGATCACATTGCCAGTGTACAGATAGACCAGCGCTATGAGGAAACAGCAATGAAATATCTAGGGAAATCCCTTTCAAGCCTTGGATAAGATCTAGAAAAACTAGGGGAAATCCTAACCAGCCAGGAGGACAGTAAAGAAGAGAATTCTTTCTCTGTTCCCCTTCTGATTCGCTTGACAAACTAGCTAGGGAAGCGAACTATGTAGGTATCTAAGCTCTGTCCCTACA
>CAYXYD010000179.1:0-5136 GCA_964469205.1 uncultured Sphaerochaeta sp.
CAACGATTCCGGCTAAGACGAAAGGTACCAACAAAGCGGTGGTCTTTGCAATGGGGGCAGTGAACGAACCTTCAATAAGGTAGGTGGCGATGATGATGGTATTCAAGGTGGTCCACAGTAAGCAGAGCGTTGCGCGGAACTTGCCCTTCTGTTGCAGTTGTCTGGAGGCATAGAGCACCACAAGAGGGCCTCCAGAGGAGAATATCCCGTGGATGATGCCTCCAGCTATCAAGAGAAGATAGTAGGGAAGGGCAGCGCGTGCCTTAAGAGGAGCCTTGGTCTCTTTGTTCATTCCCAGACGGTAGAGCTGGTATGCAGAGACAGCAAGGATAAAGATAGCTAGGATCATCTTCAAGTTTGAATTTTCGACGCTTCTGAAAAGATACATCCCAATGGGAAGACCCAACAGCATGAAGCCTGTGATAATACCGTACTGTTTCCAATCGATGTCCTTGAACTTGACCACTGCAAAATACAGGGCAAGGATCCACGCAAGGACCGTGATGACCATCACACCCATTCGTAGGCCCAAAAGGGCCGTGACGAAAGGCATGGCCAACACTGAACAGCCGAAGCCGGTGACCGCTTCCAGGGTATGGGTGATAAAGACAACCAAAGCCGAAAGAAGGATAGGCATCATAGTTTATTGTTCAACAAAGTGTACAAATCAGCCTCATGCATGGGCGGGACCTGGTTGTGCATCTTCGGGTCACTGAAGCAGCGAGCAAACAGGGATGGTATATTCTCCTGTTTTAGATCGACTCCGAGCTTTTTGAAGGTGTGTGGGATAAGCATCTCTTGCATTAAGCCTGCAATTTGTCCCCTCAGCATTTGTACAAGCTTTTTTTCGTCTGTTGTCTCTGGATGGAAGTGCTTTGCAATTCTAGCCAAGGCCCTTTTGTTCTCTTGGTTCTCTGCTGCCCAGTCGAAGACCTCAAGCAGGGAAAATGCACAAGCCGCTCCATGGGGAACATGCCACTCCTCACTGAGGATGAATGAGATCGCATGACCGGCGGCAGTGCCTGTCATGTTGAAGGCAATACCAGCCATGGTTGAGGTACCCAGCATCTTTTTCTGCAGGAGCCTACGGTCCTTTTTCTTCTGGACAATTGCACGATAGAGGGGAGGCAGGTGTGTGAGCACCTCAATGGCAGCACTTTCTGCTGCATTGCGTGTTATTGGTGTGGCATTCTTGTTCCAGATCGATTCGAGGGCATGGTCCAGGGCATCGAGTCCAGTTGCCGCGCATAAGGAGGGTGGGATGGAGTCGAGAAAGGATCCTACCAACAAGGCTGTATGGGCACTCATCAGAGGGGAGCCCAAGGTATGTTTCCTACCTGTAGAATCACTGTAGACGCCCACCTTTGTCACCTCTGATCCGGTACCTGCGGTTGTGGGTATAAGGACCAGTGGAAGATTTTTCTTTTCTATCTTTCTTTTGGGTGTGTTGCCTAGGTACTCATCAAGGGTTCCCCCGTTGGTGCTAAGCATTGCAAGGGCCTTAGCCGAATCAAGGACGCTCCCTCCTCCTATGCCTAGGATGAGGTCGGCCTCTTTGAAACGGGGGTCTTCGCACATGCTCTGGATATCAGAACTCTTGGGGTTTGGCTCCACTGAGTCAAAACGCACGATGGTACAATGCTCTGCAAGTTCAGCGAGCAGGCTCTCCCGTGTCGGTATGGGGGCATTGTCAAAGATGGCCGCTACCTGCAAGTCTTCTCGTTTGCCAGCGGAAAACGAGAGGATTTGAAAGAGATCCTTGCCTGAAAGATTCTCAAACTGGAGAATATGGACACCCGAGAGTAAACTACTGATCATTTGAAGGTCTCCTTTTCCAGTTCTTGTACTTGGGTGAATGCATTGGTGAGGAAATCCTTTTTGACCTCCATCTTCTGGGTAAACTGCATTGCAAGCCAGGCATCGACTATCTGGACCCCCAGAAAGGGCGCGGTTATCCAACCACCGAGGGTGATGACATTGGCGTTGTTGATGATCTTCGAGCGCTCTGCCGCGAAGATGTCATCAACGACACAAGCATAGATGCCCTTGTGCTTGTTGGCGACAATAGCCATGCCCTGGCCAGTTCCACAGATGAGGATACCTTTCTCGGCTTCTCTGTTCTGGATGGCTTTGGCCACCTTGGGAGCCTGGACAAAGTAGGGCCGTGGCTTATCGGCAGACTCAATGCCAAAGTCGAGCAGTTCATACCCGGCTTCCTTGAGGTGTTTGGCTATCTCCTCTTTGAGAGGGAAACCTGAAAGATCTGATGCAATTGCTATTTTCATGATTTGCTCCTTAGTGAAAGTGCTTGTTTTACGATCTCAACGGCTGTGAGCTTGTAGTAATCCTGTAGCCACTCTTGGGTCCCTACCTGCCCAAACTCATCTTGGATGCCTACCATGGCCATCTTGGTGGGATGGGTCTTTGCAAGGAAGGTGGCTACAGAGGCGCCAAGGCCTCCGCTTACCTGGTGGTTCTCAGCAGTTACGATTGCTCCGGTCTTTTTAGCATACTCTAAGACCAGTTCTTCATCCAAAGGCTTGACCGTATGCATGTCGATTACTGCTGCTGAGATTCCTTGTGATTGCAAAAGCTCTGCTGCCTTGATGGCCTCAGGGACGAGGATGGCCCCGATGGCAATGATGGTGACATCCTTGCCATCGGTGATGACCTTTCCCTTGCCAAGGGTGAAGGTATCTTCCTTGGAATAGATGCTCTCAATGCCTTTGCGGTGCAGACGCATATAGGTGCAGCCTTGATGAGAGGCACTCTGTTTCAGTAGCGATTCGAGAGAGATGGGGTCACTGGGTTCGAAGATGGTCAGGTTCGGGATGAGCTTCATAAGACCGATATCTTCAAAAGGCATGTGGGTCCCACCGTTGAAGGCTGCCGAGATCCCCGGGTCGGTTCCAACCAGCTTCACATTCAGCTTTGCATAGTTGGCCGATATGAAGAATTGGTCATAGACCCTGCGGGAGGCAAAGCAGCCGAAGGTCGCGGCAAAAGGAATCTTTCCCGCTGCACTGAGACCTGAGCTGATGCCCACCATGTTGGCTTCAGCTACTCCTACATCCACCGTCCTTTCAGGAAAGATGTCCTGGAAGTTGGTGGTACCTGATGCCTTCATAAGGTCAGCTTCAACAACCATGATTCTCTCATCATCTTTTGCCAAATCAATAAGGGTCTCGCAGTATACTGCACGCATTTCTTTCGTTCCCATAGTGTACTCCTCAACCCAATTGGGCAATGGCTTCGTTTGCAACGGCCAAGTCAAATGCCATGTTGTGATTGGTTACCACCCCTTCACAGAAGGCGGCACCTTTGCCCTTGATGGTATCCAGGATGATCATCGAAGGTTTGCCTTTTTGCGCTTTAGCATTTGCTATAGCTTGATGCATCGCCTCAAGGTCATGGCCATCAGTTCGCTGGACAAACCAGCCAAAGGTTTTCCATTTTCCCTCGATGTCCCCAAGGTTCATGATATCGTCAGTTATACCGTCGATCTGCATCCTGTTGTAGTCGGTAAAGGCGATGAGGTTGTCCAGCTTGTAGTGGGCTGCAAACATGGCGGCTTCCCAGTTCTGTCCCTCCTGGGACTCGCCGTCCCCTATGATGGCAAAGACGCGGTTCGCCTTCTTGTCCACCTTATGGGCAAGGGCGAGGCCACAGGCAGCACTGAGTCCCTGACCCAAGGAACCTGTGCTCATATCTATGCCTTTTGTCTTGGTGCGGTCGCAGTGGCTGGGAAGGTTGGTCCCTCCCTGGTTGAGCGTATCCAGCTCAGAGATAGGAAAGAAGCCCTTCAATGCCAGTGTTGCATAGAGGGCAGGACCTGCATGTCCTTTGGATAGGACCAGCATGTCCCGCTCTTCCCAGAGGGGGTTGCTTGGGTCGACCTTCATCTCCTGATCATACAGGAGGGCGAGAAGCTCTACGATGGAGAGAGCCCCTCCTATGTGACCTATTCCAAGCTTTCCGATGGAGTAGAGTGTTTTCTTGCGTATTTCCTTGGCAAAAGAGGCTGTCCTGACCAATGTTTCGGAGGTATTCATACAGTATCCTTTCTTTAGTTACTTAGTGAAAGTAAATATATTCCATATTGGACCGGTTGTAAAGGCACTTCTTGTGGATTTTTTTATGGGAAGGGGATAGACTATCGAGAAAGGAGCTATGAAATGCAGGCAAATCCTATGAGGGCTTCAGATCTCCGTGTCCATAACCAGAAGATGGTCCTCTCCATAATCCATGCATCCCGAAGAGAAGGTATCTCACAATCTGAGATTGTGCAGAAGACCGGTCTAAAGGCCCCTACCATATTCCGTATCTTCTCCGCCTTGGAGGAAGATGGCCTCATCGAGACTACCGAAACAGAGCTGGAAGAGGGCAGCATAGCAAAGAAAGGGCGTAGGCCTGTAAGCTATGTAGTCTCCAGGGATGCCCATTATTCTATTGGACTGGAGTTCTGGACCGCCTATCTTTCCATAGGAGTCTTCAATTTCATCGGAGAAAGGATATACTCAGGGATGCATCCGCTTCCCGAAGGGATTGATGCCGATGAAGTTCTTTCCCTCATTGTCTCCCAGGTAAGTGATATCATCAGGGAGTTGGACCTTGATAAACAGAAGATTCTGGGTTTGGGTGTTGCCGCCCCCGGGCAGGTTGACCTGAAGAACAAGCGAGTAGCCTACTACCCACGTATTGTTGGTATGAAGGATATCCCGCTTGTCGACGTGCTCCAGAAAGAGCTGGGCATTCCTGTTATGATCCACAACAACTGCTCTGCCCTGGCTTTTAGCGAATACCGTTACGGTGGTTATCCCCACAATAGGTCCATGTTTACCTTCCTCTTGCGCACTGGGGTTAACGGTGCGTTTGTCCACGATGATGTCATCTATGCAAACAGCAAGTCGATGACCATCGAGAGCGGGCATATTCCCATCAACTTCGACGGACCTCGGTGCAGTTGTGGGACGCGAGGGTGTCTGCAGGCCTTTTTGCAGGATCTGGACCCAAACTCAGTCGAGTTACGCCTTGCCCTGTTTGAAGGCCTCGATGCAAAACTGAAGGAAAAGGATGCCTATGCCTTGCGGACTATCGAGAGGGCAGCTGGGTACCTGGTCATTGCCATGAGGATTA
>CAYXYD010000180.1:0-5117 GCA_964469205.1 uncultured Sphaerochaeta sp.
TGGAAATGGCATGAAGGTCCTGTCCGTTTCTCCGAGTTCTATGATGGTGAGACCTACGATGCAAGAAGGGAGATCCCAGGTTGGAATACAACGAATTTCGATGAAAGCTCTTGGAAACCCGTTGCAGTAATCGAACACGACAATGCCACCCTTACCCCTCAGGAAGGGGTGTCAGTTCAGGTCATTGAAGAGATTGAGGCAATAGAGCTCATAACAACCCCCAAAGGCGAGACGGTCATTGATTTTGGTCAGAACCTTACTGGTTGGGTCAAGTTCTTTGTACAAGGGAAGGCAGGGGAAAAAGTTGTCCTGCGTCATGCAGAGGTCCTGGATGCCAAAGGTAACTTCTACACTGAGAATCTTCGTTCTGCGAAACAGACGGTAACCTACACTCTTAAGGGTAATAAGAAGGGTGAGATTTATCACCCGTACTTCTCTTTCCAAGGGTTCCGCTATATTGCCCTCGATTCCTATCCCGGTGTAGTAGACCTGAAACATTTCACAGCACAGGTAATCCACTCAAAGATGGAAAAGACAGGGACCTTCTCCTGTTCCAATCCTCTGATCAACCAGCTGCAGCACAACATTCGCTGGGGTCTGAAGGGTAACTTTCTTGATGTCCCTACCGATTGTCCTCAGCGTGATGAGCGCCTTGGCTGGACTGGTGATGCGCAGATATTTGTAAGTACTGCCTGTTATCTGAAGAATGCACACGCTTTCTATGCAAAGTGGCTTCGTGACCTCGCCTCTGATCAGCGCGAGGATGGGGCTGTCAGCAACGTCGTGCCAAACATCATCAAAGACCAAGGGCAGATTGACGGGGTAGTGGGGTCTCCCTTTGGCTCCTCTGCCTGGGGTGATGCAGCGACGATTGTCCCCTGGGCACTCTATCGCAACTATGGTGATGTCAAGGTGCTTAGGGAGCAGTATTCCAGTATGGAACGCTGGGTAGGATTCATTCAGAGTGAAGCAACCGATGGCCTGATATGGGAAAAGACCTTCAGCTTCGGTGACTGGGTCGCCCTCGATGCCAAGCCCGGCAGTTACTTCGGAGCGACACCTACCGGCCTTGTTTCTACCGCCTTCTACGCGCTTTCAACGCAGATCTTGGCTAAGAGTGCCAAGCTGTTGGGCAAGGAAGAGGATGCCCAAAAGTATGAAAAGCTCCATGAAAGGGTAAAGGCTGCTTTCAACAAGAAGTTTATGGGCAAGGACAAGCGACCACTTTCACGGACACAGACCTCCTGCATCCTCCCATTGGTCTTTGACTTGCTATCGCCCGAACAGAAGGGACCTACTGTCGATCTTCTGTGTGAACTGCTCGATGAACATGATGGGCATTTGCAGACAGGGTTTGTCGGAACTCCCTTTATCTGCAAGGCACTCAGTGACAATGGTAAACTTACGGAAGCATATGACCTCTTGCTCAAGCAGGACTATCCTTCATGGCTCTATCAGGTGAAAGCGGGTGCTACGACGATTTGGGAGCACTGGGATGGTCTGAAGCCCGATGGCAGCATGTGGAGTCCTGATATGAACTCCTTCAATCACTATGCCTATGGGGCGGTTGGGGAGTGGCTCTATACCGCTGTCGCTGGGTTGAATATCGATGAGGAGGCTCCTGCTTATAAGCATACCATCATTCGCCCAAGGATTGGGGGAGGCTTGAGCTTTGCCGAGGCTTCGCATCTCTCCCTCTATGGTGAGATTCGCAGCAGGTGGGAAGTGGAGGGGCAGAAGGTAAGCCTTGAGGTGAGCATTCCTGCTAATACCACAGCTACGGTACTCCTTGATAGTGCACAGGATGTGCAATCAGAGCAGAATGTCGGTATGGCTATGCGTGAAGGGAAGCCCTCGTTTGAAATCGGATCAGGGGTATACACCTTTACCTATTTGTTGCCAATGTTGAAAAAAACATAAGTTACTTTTGATTCTTCCATGGCGCTATATATTTTTCAGTGTGAGACTTACGTAGAAACTAAAAAGGAGATTTTAGGTATGAAGAAATTAGGAATTGTTCTCGTAATGCTGTGTATCGTCCCAGCATTGATGTTCAGTGCAGGATCGAAAGAGAGTGCAAGTGGTGTGGCTAAAGTGGAAGAGCCGGTAGTAATTACCCTGCTCCTTGGCAATGCTGAGCCTCTTAACGGCTTTAATGCAGTAGCTAAGGTTGCTGAGAAGAAGTTCAACATCAAGTTGGAGATGGAAATTCGCCCTGGTGGAAAGGAAGGCGAGAATATCGTAAAGACCAGACTGGCTACCGGTGATATGGCAGATATCTTCGGGTATAACAGCGGCTCCCTCTTCCTGGCATTGAATCCCTCTGAATATTGTGTAGACTTGAGCAACGAGCCCTTCATGACTCGTCTGGATGAGACCTACAAGAATACAGTCAGTGAGAATGGCAAGGTCTACGGTGTACCATGTTCCTCCACCCAAGCAGGTGCCTGGCTCTACAACAAGAAGGTCTATGCTGATCTTGGCCTAAAAGTACCCAATACGTGGGCTGAGTTGATTGCCAATGCAAAGACGATCAAGGCCACAGGTATTGATCCCATCATTGGTTCTTACAAGGATGCTTGGACCAGTCAGCTGATCTTCCTGAGTGACCACTACAATGTATTGCAACAGTATCCTAATTTTCCTGAAGAGTATACTGCTGGCAAGGTAAAGTATGCTACCAACAAGGCAGCCCTGCGTAGTTGGGAGAAACTACATGAATCGAATGCTTACTTGAACAAGGATTATTTGGCAACTACCTATGATATGGCCCTTGAGATGTTGGTTGAAGGTAAGGGTGCTATGTATCCGATGCTTACCCAGGCTCTCTCCTATATCTTTGAGATCTATCCTGATGAGATCGACAATATTGGTGTTTTTGCGCAGCCTGGCGACTTTGGTACAAGTGGTCTGACCGTTTGGATGCCCGTTTCCTTCTATGTGAACAAGAACAGCAAGAATATCGATAAGATCAAGGAATTCTTGGACTTCTATGTTTCAGAAGAAGCTATTGCCATCTACAGTAAGGAGATCAAGCCTGACGGACCGTATGCCATCAAGGGCATTGCTCTTCCTGAAGACATTTACGCTGGTGTCTTGGAGATGATTCCCTATTTTGATTCTGGAAGAACAGCTCCTGCCCTTGAGTTCCAGTCCCCTGTCAAAGGATCGAGTGCCGAGCAGTTCTGCGTCCAGTGCGGTGCAAACATCAAGACAGCAGTCGAATGTGCAGAATCCTACGACAAAGATGTTCGCAAGCAGGCTATCCAGCTTGGACTTCCTGGTTGGAACTAAGCAAATATTAAACTAGGTCCTTTAGCAATAAACGACCAATAGTGTGATTGATTGATGGCCTTCCGTAGGTTACGGGGGGCCATACTAAAGGGGGGGGGCGCTGCATGGCTGACACAACTGTATCCAAACAGATGCATTCATATTCCTATCTTATTCCTGCTTTTCTGATTTATGGGGTGCTGTTCATTGTTCCCACCTTGATGTCTTTTTTCTTTAGTATGACCGTCTGGACGCTGAAGGATTATTCTTTTGTTGGATTAGATAACTTCAAGATGTTCCTCTCCGAGGATTCCCTGAGAATTGGTATAAAAAATACTATGATTTATGCTATGATGACCAGTGGCCTGAAGGTCATTATTGCTCTATTTTTGGCTGTGTTTCTTTCTTCAGGGCTGAGGAGCCAGAATTTCTTACGTTCCATCGTGTTTTTTCCCAATCTTGTCAGTACACTTGCCGTGGGCCTTACCTTTAGTTCTTTAATGCATCCTACTAGAGGGGTGTTCAATACCTTTTTGGCTAGGTTTGGTGTAGAGGGTCCCGACTGGTTATGTAATGTCAATATTGCACTGTATTCCATCATTTCTGTTGATGTGTGGAAGGGCTTAGGTGTTGCTACGATAATTTATCTGGCAGGCATTCAGGCTATACCCAAGGATTACTATGAGGCTGCATCCATCGACGGAGCTTCCAAGTGGCATATGTTCCTGCATATCACCCTACCTCTTGTGAAACCTTCCATGAACTCAGTTATCATACTTTCGTTTATCGGAGGTATGCGTAGCTTTGACCTCATTTGGGCCATGACCCAGGGGGGGCCCGGTTTTGCAACCGACGTTGTTGCCTCCATCGTCTACAAGCAGTATGCAAGTGGGTATTACGGGCTCTCTATTGCAGGAAACGTCATCATGTTCCTCATGATTTCCATTTTTGCTTTTCCCCTCTACCGATTCTTGATTAAGAGAGAGGAGGCAGTATGAGCACTATCAAACTAAAAAAACATACACAACAGCGCCATGTTGCTATCGAACTGGTCACCATCGTATTTTCAGTGGTTCTCTACGGAATTCCCTTTGTTTTCATTATTCTTAACTCGTTTAAGACCCGTAGGGAAGCTGGTCTTATGAAGCTTTCTTTGCCCAATCCCCTCCAGTTCAAGAACTATTCTGAGATTTTTGCTTTTAATGATTTCATCGTAGCGAAGTCCTTCTATAATAGTATTGTCATAACAGCTCTTTCCATCCTGATCCTCACCATTGTTTGCTCGCTGGCTGGCTTCATTCTACAGCGGAGAAAAGGCAAGCCTACCAATATCGTGAATACCCTTTTTCTTGCCGGTCTTATGCTACCTCCAACCATCCTGCCAACCATTTGGGTTATGGACTTCATAGGTATTTACCGATCGTTATTTGGGATGGTGCTGGTGGAGGTTGCCCTCAACATTCCATTTACTGTGATGCTCTACCGAGCATATGTAGGAACGGTCCCCTTGGAGATTGAAGAGGCAGCATTCATTGATGGGTGTCCTCGTAAGAGTCTGTTCTGGAAAATTGTATTCCCCTTGCTCAAGCCGGTAAGCTCAACGGTCATCGTGCTCAATGCGGTTACCATCTTCAATGACTTTGTGAACCCTCTCTATTTCCTTCCTGGAGCTAGGAATTCCACTGTCCAGCTTACCTTGAACATGTTCATGGGCAGGTTTGGCAGTAGCTGGAACTTGCTGTTTGCTGATGTGGTACTCATTACGTTACCACCTCTTGCTTTGTTCATTTTCTTCAACAAGAAGATCGTCGATGGTATGACAGCAGGGGCTATCAAGGGGTAGG
>CAYXYD010000181.1:0-2382 GCA_964469205.1 uncultured Sphaerochaeta sp.
TCCTTGGCGATCATAACCAAGATCTTTGATGTCGACACAGCAAAGAAGATACGCAAACAGATATATTATTAAGGAGCTATGCTTTGGGCACCATAGGGTTTGATAACGAGAAGTATTTAGAGGAGCAGAGGCATTATATCCTGGAGCGGGTGGCACAGAATGACGGCAAGCTCTATCTTGAGTGTGGCGGCAAGCTGTTGTTCGACTATCATGCTTCTCGCGTATTGCCCGGCTTTGACCCCAATGTGAAGATGCGGGTCTTCCAATCCCTGAAAGACCAGATCGATGTGATAATCTGCATTCATGCTGGGGATATCGAAAAGCGCAAGATGCGTAGCGACTTTGGCATCACGTACGATACCGACGTCTTCAAAATGATCGACGACTTCTTAAAATGGGGCCTGAAGGTGACTCGCGTTGTCATTACCCGCTTTGATGAGGAGCCTGGTGCCATACAGTTCAAGAACCTTCTCGAACAGCGGGGCATCACCGTCTATACCCATCATGCAACCCGTGGGTATCCCAACAACGTGGAGCTGATCGTAAGTGACGAAGGCTATGGGTCAAACCCCTACATACCGACAGAGAGGCCGGTTGTCATTGTCACAGCCCCAGGACCCGGTTCTGGCAAACTTGGTACCTGCCTTTCGCAGATGTACCATGATCACAAGGCAGGCCGAAAGAGTGGGTATTCAAAGTTTGAGACATTCCCCATCTGGAACCTACCCATCGACCATCCGGTCAATATTGCATACGAGAGTGCCACAGCTGACATCGGAGACCAGATCCTCATCGACCATTTCCATGTCAGTGCCTATAACCAGATCACCGTAAACTACTCACGCGACCTTGAGGCATATCCTCTGCTCAAGCGTATTCTGCAGAAGATCACCGGAGAGGATTGCATCTACAAGAGTCCCACTGATATGGGAGTCAACCGCTGTGGTTTTGGCATCATCGATGATGAGGTGGTTCGCAAAGCGGGCCAGCAGGAGATTATCAGACGCTATTATCGTGCGGCCTGTGAGTATGTGCAGGGAATAGGGACCAAAGAGACAGTCGAGCGCAGTCGTTCCATTATGGCAAGTGCCAAGCTTTCTTCCGATGACCGAGAGGTGGTCCCTGCCGCAATGGAGGCCCTCAAAGATGGTATTAAGCGTAACAAGGGCATCAATGGCATAATCTGTGCAGCTGCGATACTCCTCCCTGAAGGAAGGATAGTCACAGGATGTAACTCCCCTCTGATGCATGCATCCTCAGCTCTGATCCTCAATGCGGTAAAGGTCATGGCCGGCATCGACCATGAAGTTGACCTTATCTCCCCTGCCATCATGCAGTCAGTGACAGAAATGAAGCGCGAAGTTCTCCAGGGGAGGGGTGTGAGCCTCAACCTTGATGAGGTGCTTATTTGCCTTGCCATGAGCTGTGCGATCAGCGAGGATGCAAAAAAGGCTGCGGAGGTGCTCCCTCTCTTGCGTGGCTGTGAGGTGCACATGACCCATATTCCGTCCTCTGGAGACTCTTCTGGTCTCAGAAAGCTGGTGCTCAATGTCACAAGTGATCCAAAGTTCCCCACGTCCAATCTCTATAATCCGACGTAATAGCCAAAGCCTCCTTAGCCCAGATACTGGGCTATGAGGGGCAACACTCCCAATACAGCAAGAATTCTGAAGGTATGCATCAGCACTATCTTGGGTGTCTCAAGGCCCAGATCATCGCTGATGAGCCCCATCTCTGTGATGCCCCCAGGTGTTGCAGAGAAGATGGCTGTGCCCCAGTTGAGGTGACAGACCTTGTCCAGCACAAAGGCTGTGAGAAATGCCATGACAAAGAGTTCGGCAAGCAGGATCAAGGCAGGAAGAAGCAGGACATTGCCCTCTGCGAGTGTCTGGAAGGTCACTTTGCTGCCAATATAGCATCCTGCAAAGATCTGCACCATTGGCTTGAGAGGCGCAGGGTAGGCCGCCCCGTCTGTGGCGAGGTTCAGCAGTGCGATAGCGAATATCGAGCCTAGGATAGCTCCTGCTGGAACACCCAACATGACAAATGAGACACCCCCTGCAAAGGCTGTGGCTATTGAGACAAGATAGCTGAGACCGCTTTGCTTGTTTGGTTTCTCTTCTCTCTCAGATGTCTGTCTTTTTTTAGGCTCAAGAACCCTTTCAGACGGTGGAAGCATCTTGCGTATCATGGGAGGGAAGATGATGATGACAGAGATCAGCCTGAAGAGCTGTAGAAGTGCCACATGCTCCATCGTAGCTCCGAAGTCTGCAGCAACCAGGGCAAGGTCTGAGACGCCGCCCGGAGCACAGGCAAAGAAAGAGGTCATGAAGGATAAGGTGGTGAGGTTGCTCATCAAAAAAGCAAAGCCCAGGTTGATGG
>CAYXYD010000181.1:2482-5100 GCA_964469205.1 uncultured Sphaerochaeta sp.
CAGGTAGGCTATGATCATCTTCGCACCCGCATTGTGACGTTCGGGATAATGCTATAGGTTGTATCTGCATCTTTCATGGATATGGTTCTGCCTTATCGTGTAGTTGCTCGATTGTAGCATGGTTTTGCCCGGGTTTCCATGGTGAAAAAATATTCCCTGCACATACAGAAAATCTGGTATTCCTCCTCTTGGTGATACTTTTTTGCAAAAAACAATGATTCTGCTGTGATTTATGGTGTTCGTCGCTCAGAGTGTAAGACTAATCTTGACGAGTGCGCTAAGTACTGGTACCTTCTAACTATGAAATTATCTACAAAAGGTCGTTATTCCCTGGAGACTATGGTGTATCTGGCTACCTGCAGAGGGAATTGTAGTATCCGATCAATCAGTGAGGCTACCGGCATAAGCAGCGGGTATCTTGAGCAGCTCATGATCCCCTTAAAGAAGTTTAGTCTTGTCGAGTCTGAACGTGGTGTTCAGGGTGGCTATCGCATTGCGAGAAGAGATATTACCTGTGGTGAAGTGCTTTCAGCCAGTGAAGGGGATTTCACCCCGACTCCCTGTAAGGATTGTCTTCAGAGCGAATCATGCAAGACACATCAGATATGGTCGATGTTGCAAGATTCAGTCAGTAATTATTCCCATCAGATACTGATCGAGGATCTGGCTTCTCATCTGGTAGAATCTGAAGCTGGAGGTGGAATTTGAAAGTATCAACTCGTGGACGATATGGCCTGAGGTTGCTTGTGGATCTTGCAGAACACACCAGTGATCTGCCGGTAGCCCTTTCCCAGGTTGCTGCCAGGCAGGGCTTGAGTGAAAAATACCTGCAGCAGGTTGCCTTGTTGCTTACCCGAGGTGGGTACCTCAACTCTGTGAAGGGTGCCGGAGGTGGCTACCTCTTGAGCAGAAAGCCCGACCAGATACTTATTTATGAAGTCTTTGACCTCCTTGAGGGTAATATTGCCTTTGTCGAGATGCCCCAAAAAGAAGAGACAGCCATACAGCGTTGTCTTCGTGTCCACTTTTTCCAAAAACTGGACGAAAAGGTGCTGGAAACATTCGATGGGGTCACCTTAGCTGATGTGACCAAAGCAGAGTGGTTCACCTACATAATCTAATCTCTTGGGCATTGACAGAGCGAGAAAGATTGATTACACTAAAACCCTATAGGAATACTATGATTTAAACATAGGCTTCCTTACAAGGAGTAGAGAATGAGTGCACACATATATGAGAATATAACTGAAAAGATTGGAAATACCCCCTTGGTGAAGATCAATCGGCTCAATGATGGCTATGCGACCATTCTTGCAAAAGTAGAGAGCTTCAATCCTCTTTCCAGTGTGAAGGATCGCATTGCCCTAGCCATGCTTGAGGGCGCTGAAAAAGCTGGCCTGCTCAAGGAAGGTTCGGTAATAATCGAACCCACCAGTGGCAACACTGGGGTAGGGCTTGCCTATATTGCAGCGGTGAAGGGCTATAGGCTCATCATCACCATGCCTGAGACCATGAGCATCGAGCGGCGTAAGCTGCTTGCAGCCTTGGGAGCTGAACTTGTGCTCACCGATGGCTCGATGGGTATGCGAGGTGCGATCACCAAAGCAGAAGAGCTTGCGCTCACCATACCCAACTCCTTCATCCCTGCACAGTTCGACAATATGGACAATGTGAGGGCTCACTATGAGCATACGGGACCCGAAATCTGGGAAGATAGCGGGCATAAGGTTGATATCTTCATTGCAGGAGTCGGCACCGGTGGAACTGTCACCGGGGTAGGGCGCTATCTCAAGGAGCAGAATCCTCAGGCACTTATCGTTGCAGTGGAGCCTGTGACCAGTCCAGTCCTCTCCCTAGGCCATGGAGGCCCGCACAAGATACAGGGAATAGGGGCAGGGTTTGTACCCACTATACTCGACACTGATATCATTGATGAGATATATACCGCAGAAGATGCAAAATCTGGAGAACGAGCAAGACAGGCTGCCAAGACAGAAGGGCTTCTTGTAGGTATCTCAAGCGGAGCAGCCCTAGATGCTGCCCTGGCCTATTCTGCCAAGAAGGAGCATGAGGGCAAGACCATTGTGGTGTTGCTTCCTGATACAGGGGAGCGGTATCTCTCAACCTGGCTTTTCTCTGAGGCGTGAGACATCTCAGCTGACACTACATGTTGTAGCTAGACAGATATATACGATGATGGAAAGATGTAAGAAAATCTAAATCTATATCTAAATCTATATCTAAAAATATCATTACATCAACCAAACGGGAGGCTTCAGGCCTTCCGTTTGTTATAGAAGAACATTGCAACAGCCATTGTTGTCACGATGAGGTATCCACCGATGCTTGTTGCATCAGGATATTCACTGAAGATCAAAATGGACAACAGTGAGGCGAACAATACTTGGGTGTAGTCGTATACCGATATTTCCTTTGCAGGGGCGTAGGAGTACGCCTTGGTGATGCTGAACTGTCCCCCTGCCGCACTGATGCCGGCTAGAAGCAGGAACAGTATTTGGGATGCTTGCATGCTCTGGTGGTCCGTTATGACAAAGGGGATTATCACTAGCGTGAGTTTACAAGTTATGAAAAATATTTCTTCTAAATACTTATAAGGC
>CAYXYD010000182.1:0-5064 GCA_964469205.1 uncultured Sphaerochaeta sp.
CAACTTCTCCCCCCATTTTTATTCTCTGGAGGTTCTCCATGAGTTTTTTATTGGTTGGTGTGCTCAATACTACATGGCAACAGCTTTTTATGTTTGGTGTAGGGGGCATTCTCATCTATTTGGCCATTGCCAAAAAACTGGAGTCAGCTCTGCTTCTTCCCATGGGCTTTGGGGCAATACTTGTAAACCTGCCTTTTTCTGGTGCTGTCACACAGAGCATGCAGGGCATCGGGGAGGTCACTGGGATCCTTGATTGGCTCTTCAGTATGGGTATCGAGTCAGCAGAAGCGATGCCGTTGCTGCTCTTCATCGGCATAGGGGCGATGATAGACTTTGGGCCTCTGCTTGCAAACCCCAAGCTTATCCTCTTTGGGGCAGCGGCACAGTGGGGCATCTTTGCCACCATCTCGCTTGCCACCCTGATGGGCTTCAGCCTTGTTGATGCTGCTTCCATCGGCATCATCGGAGCTGCCGATGGGCCTACCTCGATCTTGGTCTCCCAAGTCTTGGGTAGCAAGTACATAGGTCCGATAGCCATTGCCGCCTACTCGTACATGGCCCTGGTCCCCATCATCCAACCCTTTGCCATCAAGCTGGTGACCACCCAAAAGGAGCGGGCCATTAAGATGGTGTACAACCCAAGGTCCATCTCCAAGCGATCAAAGATACTCTTCCCCATCATAGTCACCATAGTATCAGGCTATGTGGCACCTGCTTCAGTATCCTTAGTCGGTATGCTGATGTTCGGTAATCTGATACGGGAGTGCACGGTGTTGGACTCACTCTCCACTACAGCCCAGACAGTATTGGTAAACCTTGTTACTTTGCTGTTGGGCATCACCATCGCATCTACGATGAAAGCTGAGCTGTTTGTCACAGTCCAGACTCTTATGATCATGGGCCTGGGTCTTTTGGCGTTTGTCTTCGATACCATAGCAGGAGTCTTGTTTGCCAAGGTGCTCAATCTGTTTACCAAGACAAAGGTCAATCCTATGGTAGGGGCTGCGGGTATTTCAGCCTTTCCCATGTCAGCTCGTGTCATCCAGAGGATGGGCCAAGAGGCCGATCCTCAAAACCACCTTCTGATGCATGCTGTGGGAGCCAATGTGGCAGGCCAGATAGCATCAGTCATCGCAGGTGGCGTCATCCTGGGACTGGTCCCAGGACTTATCTAAAGGAGGTTTGCCAATGAGTGATACATTTTCCCTATCGCTGCGCCTGATGGGACAGGGTATGGTCGGCATCTTTGCAGTCATCCTGATCATCTATGTGGTGTTGCTGTTCTTGGGCAAGCCCAAGTAGAACGTAGTAAAAAAAAAAAAAAGAGAAAGCAGAACTAGACGGGAAAGCATCTAAGCGTGAAGTGACGTAAAGAAATAGACTTCTGTTCTTTATATGAAGAAACGACTACTACCATAAGAGAGATGGGGTATTGAGATATGTAGAGATACGCAAGAAAGCTGATATTTCTCCCTATTGCACTATATAGATCGGATGAGGGAGCAATCAGAACTTGGATGCTCCCTCAGTCTTCTTTAGAATCAAGATTCTACTTGTAGGTACTTTTCAAGTACCTTGAAGTTGTTGCTCCTCCGGCCTATGGTAGGAGATGATAGTCACTTAAGGAGGCTCCAGTATGATGATTGGTTTTATTGGATTAGGAATTATGGGCAAGCCCATGGCAAAGAACCTGCTCAAGGCAGGATATTCCCTTACTGTCTACAATAGGAGCAAGAGTTCTGTTGATGAACTTGTTGCCGCTGGTGCAAAAGCACTCCCTTCTTCCAAGGAAGTGGCTGCTGTCAGTGATGTCATCATCACCATGCTTCCAAATTCACCCCACGTGAAAGAGGTTGTCCTTGGAAAGGGTGGGGTCATAGAAGGGGTAAAACCCAATACAATTCTTGTTGATATGAGCTCCATCTCCCCTATCGTAAGCAGGGAAGTGTCAGCTGAGCTTGCTAAGAAGCAGGTCGTCATGCTCGATGCTCCTGTAAGTGGTGGGGAGCCCAAGGCAATCGATGGTAGTTTGGCTATCATGGTTGGTGCCCCTGAGGGTGCTTTTGCAAAGGTAGAAGCTATTCTCCATGTCATGGGTGGGAGCGTCACCTTGGTAGGTGAGATCGGTAGTGGAAACATCACCAAGCTTGCCAACCAGATCATGGTTGCATCAAACATTGCAGGTATGTCTGAAGCCCTGGTGCTCGCAACCAAGGCCAATGTCGATCCTGAAAAGGTCTTCAAGGCTATCCGCGGTGGTCTTGCTGGAAGCACTGTTCTCGATGCCAAGGCACCTTTGGTGCTTGCAGGCAACTTCAAGCCAGGATTCCGCATCGACCTGCACATCAAGGACCTGCAGAACGCCCTTGATACTGCCAAGAGTGTCGGGACCCCTTCTCCCATCAGTGAGGCTGCCATCGGAATGATGAAGAGCCTTTCCTCTGAAGGTAAGGGAAGCGATGACCATGGTGGATTGATCCAGTGGTATGAGCAGCAGGCTAAGGTCGAGGTTCGTTCTTAGAGGAAACCTCAAATCCAAACCATTCAAAATAAAGAGACCCCACATCTTCTGGATTTCTCCAGAAAATGTGGGGTTGTCTTTATGATTGCTAGTTTAGCCTTAAGTTTCTAGAAGCTTAGGCCAACTCCAACCTTTCCGCTAAACGTATAGCCCTTAACATCATACTCATCTTCGACGGATAAACCGATGTTGTCTTCGTATGTTCCCTTCGTGGTAAGAGGGAATGAAACGCCGACTCCACCAATAAGAGCTAGGGAATCAGATAGATGAACCACCAAATCGGCAGCTGTTAGGACACTGAGGGTATTGAGAGTAGTTTCTGCTTCATAGCCTGCGATATCATAGGTGTTGATTATTCTCTCATACATGAGTCCAGCACCGATTTCCAATGCTAACATCTCGGACACAGCAACTTTGAATTTTGCCATGACCCCACCATTCCAGGTCAAAGGATATTCGTCTACATTCAGTTCTGTTGAGCCCCTTGAAGCGTCAATTGTTTTGGCTGCTCCGAGTTGGAATCCGATACCTAGTGGGGACTCTTCTGGGTAGATGGTTCCAGCGATGTTCAATCCAGCAAGAGTTGCTGTATTCTTCTGCTCTAATCCACTAATATCGGTGGTGTTATGCTGATAGGAGACGTTGCCCAAGGCGCCTATCCAGCTTGGTGAAGCGAATAGGGCTCCGGTGACAAGTAAAACGATCGTAATTGCGATTAGTGATTTTTTCATGGTTTTCTCTTTTTTTTAGAATTATTTTTCAAGTAGGATGACAAGCGTAATAACAATACCCAATTGCAGAATACCTAAAAATGTAATTGTTTGGATTACAGCCCTATAAGGGCGTTTTTACACTGGTTACGGTTAAAGCTGCTTCTTTAAACGCACCAATTATACCAACTCCTCAATGGGGTTTCCCTATCTTCTCGATGCCAATGCAATTGCAAGTATCTTGGTTTTGAATATATTTGAATTCTTTTTCGTTCAGACCAAGGGGTCGCCTCTCACACAAAGTCTTCTGGCTGTTGCCATTCAAGCATCGTGGGTGCACTTATCCCTTCAGAAAGCCTACGCTTTCTGCAAATGCATACTTTGGAGATATGTTGATGCTTCGTTTTACACAATCAGCACACTTGGAGCCTTCTACAACCTCTATCTACTACATTTCCGGAAATCTTGTGAGATTACCTTCGTTTCTGTACGGCATTCTCCATACAGGAACATTTTTAGTCTACTAGGTGTTCAAGCTATGTGGCTATTCGAGCATCAACATAACAATACAGCTATATTTCTTATAAGTCAATCTAGGCACTCTGATAATATTCGAGCAAACAACATAAACTAATACAAATAAGTAAAGATATGTGACTGAAAATATATATTTAGGATGTTTCTCGCTTAAATATCATTGGAAAACTATTAATGCTGAATAAATATGTAATAATTCATATTTATAGATTGAGCTATTGGTCCTGTTTATCCTGCTTGTCTTTTCTATAAGGCCAGGGCAATTCCTACCTGAGCGTGGACTGTTATCCCTTCCACGTCAATGTTGGCCTTGTCGGTATTGTCTCCTCTGGAGACCTTTCTCTGGGTATAGATGGGTAGAGAGGCCCCGATGCCTCCTACTAAGGAAAGGGCATCAGAGAGGGGCAGGAACAACTTGATGGTGGACAGAAGGCTGAAGGCGTTCAAGGTAGCCCTAATCTCCGTTTCATTGCTTCCTACAGCCTTGTTCATCTGTTCAACTAAAAGACCCATACCTAACTCCATTGATAGGAGCCCAAATATATCTGTGTGGTATTGGGCGGACAGACTTCCATTCCATGCCAAAGGATATTCAGAGAGGTGAATCTCGGTTGTACTGCTGGAAATGGTATGCATTTCACTTGCTCCAACTTGGAATCCAAATCCAAAGGGTGACTTTTTTACAGGGTATATCGATCCTGAAATGTGCGCACCTGCAAGGGTTGCTATGCTCTCTCCTTCGAGGTCTACACCCCAAATTGTAAGGGCAGGGTTGTTTCTGCTTGTTGTAGTGAAGGCTTGGACACCTATCCAGCTGGATGCAGCAAACAGGGAGTAACCGATGAGCAGGAACAAAAGTGTAAGGAAATAAGATTTTTTCATAGGATCCTCTTTGGTATGTGTTAGTACATACCTAATAGAGGAAACACATCCTGTTTTACTTCAAAGGAGGACTTTGTGGTTAAGGATGCGAATGACTGTAATTCTCAGTACAAATGGATTTGTTTTTGCTGACTATACCAGGTACTGCTACGATGAGAGATTGCTATATGCAAAAATCAACCCCTATTTGCGCTTCAAAGGATGCCCATGACATACATGCCAGTGTCCTCCACTGGGTTACTTCAGTTGTAAGGATCCCTCTTCAAGCCTTAGGACAAGATTTTCAACAAGGGACAAAGGTGCGAGCTCCCCTTGGAGGTGCAGAAACTCTTCAAAATTTTCTGTGCCATGCAGGCAAAGGGTCTGTGGGATAAAATCTCGAAGATGGTGGAAAGGGAGCTGCGGAAAAGAAGG
>CAYXYD010000183.1:0-5014 GCA_964469205.1 uncultured Sphaerochaeta sp.
TATCGCTCATCGTGCACCTTCCTTCTGCTTTACGCCTGCCATCATCAGCCCAATAGACTGTTCATCAGCATCTTCTGTCTTAACCACGTCGACAATCTCCCCTGAGTACATGACAGCGATCCGATCGGAAAGATTGAAAATCTCATCAAGTTCAAAAGATATAAGAAGGACCGCATGGCCCTTGTCTCGGTGTGCGATCAGTTGGGAGTGGATATATTCTATGGCCCCGACATCCAGACCACGGGTTGGCTGTACTGCAATGAGTAGCTCCGGGTCAGAGACAACCTCACGCCCTACAATGAGCTTCTGCTGGTTGCCTCCTGAAAGCTTACCGGCAAGGGAGTAGATTCCCTCACCGCTACGCACATCAAACTGGGTTACCACATCCTGGGCATACTGATCCAAATAGTCAGCATTAAGAATTCCTCTCTTACTGAAGGGAGGATGGTAGAACTCCTTGATCGCGATGTTATTGGCGAGTGAGCTCTCCATTACAAGGCCACGCTTTTGCCTGTCTTCGGGGATATGCCCTATGCCAACTTCGTTTCTTTTGCGGATAGAGGCGTTGGTGATATCATTGCCATCGAGGACGATGGTTCCTCCCTGTACAAGGCGAAGACCGGTTATCGCTTCGATCAGCTCAGTCTGCCCGTTACCGTCGACACCGGCTATTCCAACAATCTCTCCGCTCTTGACTGAGAGGTTAACACTCTTCACCCCTAGCATCTTCTTATTGTTCATGACTTCCAGGTCGTAGAGTTCAAGGATGACCCTCCCAACCTGGGCAGGCTTCTTATCGACAGTGAAACTCACAGGACGACCGACCATCATGGAGGCCATCTCCTCTTGTGAGGTCTTTTGCACATCCACCACTCCAATGAGCTTGCCACGCCTAATGATGGTGCAACGGTCGGCCACAGCCTTGATCTCATTGAGCTTATGAGTAATGAGGATGACCGACTTGCCTTCTGCGACCAGATTGCGCATGATCTGCATTATGTCGATAATCTCCTGAGGGGTAAGGACTGCTGTGGGTTCGTCAAGTATGAGTATCTCAGCATCGCGGTAGAGCATCTTCAGTATCTCTACGCGTTGTTGCATGCCAACGGTAATATCCTCGATTATCATGTCAGGATCGATGTTCAACCCGTACTTTTCAGAAAGGGCCTTGATGCGCTTCGATGCTGAACGGCGGTCAAGGAAAAACTTCCCTTCTTTGCCGAGGATGATATTCTCTGTAACTGTATAGTTATGTACCAGCTGGAAGTGCTGGTGGACCATTCCGATACCAAGGTCATTGGCATCATTGGGGCTATTTATGGTAACTTCCTTACCCCTAACTTTAATCTGCCCTTTATCGGCATGATACAAACCGAAAAGGATGCTCATCAAGGTAGATTTACCCGCACCATTCTCTCCGAGAATAGCATGGATCTCCCCTTTTTCTACCTGCAAGGTGACATCGTCGTTAGCGACGATACCAGGGAACTCCTTGCGAATGTTCAGCATTTCAATAACATGACTCATTGGTGAACTCCCTATGAGGACACGCAGAGCGTGTAGTGTAAGATTGGCTTATAATAGCACACAAGGGCCACCTTTGTGCGGTGACCCTTGCAATGAGTATAGAAAGGGAGCCTTATTTAAAAAGGCCTTCCTTGGATTCAGCGACTTTTACTTCACCACTCTTCATTTTGGCATAGACTTTAGCAACTTCGTCTGTGACACTCACCGAGAGGTTCGGATTCTTTACAGGGATACCAACGCCATCGTTGCTTGCATCAAGATGGAGGACTTCACCACCGGGAAACTTCCCAGTGAGCTCTGCCTCGATCATGTCATAGGAAGCGCGGTCTAGATACTTCATGGCGGAAGTGAGGATGATGGATCTTCCGCCAGCACTCATCAAGCCTTCAGGATACTGGTCAACGTCAACACCGATAACCCAGACGTCCTGGCCATTTGCTGCACGGTTCTTGGCTTCGTTGATAACACCAACACCAACACCACCAGCTGCTGCGAAGATAACCTTCACACCCTTGTCATACATGGATGCTGCAATCTGCTGACCTGCACTGATGTTATCAAAAGTGCCCTGGTAGAGGTTGTTTTCCTGTTTCATGACAATTTTGGTACCATGGGTTTTGTTGGCATACTTTACGCCCTGCTGGAAGCCCCAGTTGAACTTCTGTACAGCGGGAATTTCCATACCACCTACGAACCCAAACTCGGCATCCTTCATCTGAAGGGCTGCTGCTAAACCGGCAAGGAAGCCAGATTCGTGTTCTGCCCAGTAGACACCAACGACGTTCTCCTCAATGCGGAATGTGGAATAGTCTGCACTGTGGGGCTCACCATCAAGAATGACGAACTTTATCTTGGGGTATTTGTCCTGAGCTTCAAAAAGAGTGGTCTCAAATTTGAATCCGGGGCATATGATCATGTTATACCCAGCATCGACAAGGTTACCGATTTCTTTCAGGTAATCTGCTTCAGTTGTGCCGGAGGGCTTGAGATATTTGATATCCAGACCATAGTCAGCACCTGCACGCTTGATACCTTCCCAAGTTCCCTGGTTGAAAGACTTGTCGTCAATCGTACCAGCATCAGTTACCATTCCTACGCGAAGATTGCCTTTCCCGGCAGCCTCGTCCGATCCCTGGGCAAATGCCATGGAACCGAGCATGAGAAAAATACATACAACAACAGTCAGTTTCTTCATTACAGTTTCTCCTATTTTTCGTGCGTGATTATAAAAAGTCATTCCTTCTCCATTCTACAATCACCCCATGCCATTGTCAAACAAAGAAAATAGACTGAATAAAGGATATGTCAAAAGATATTTCTCCTCAGTACAGACAATTATAATAAGTTCTTAGGGGAAACGAGAGAAAAATTCCTCTCAACAACCAGAAAAGGAAGGACTTTCTGATCAGAAAAACCTGCCAAATACAACGCTTTAGCTAGGCTCTCTCATGGTTTCTGCGAACGAACCTGGCTGGGAGAGTATCCCATGACGCTCTTGAATACCCTTGAAAAGTACGCCAAATCTTTAAATCCTGTCTTGTTTGCTATCTCTGTAATGGTCAGCGGAGTTTGTTTGAGCATCTCTGTAGCTATAGCGACCCTATGCATATGCAGATAGTCCCAAAGGGAAAGTCCCATCTCCTTGCGGAAGATTCTTCCCAGATAATCTTCGCTTGCATTGACCGCCTCAGCAAGTTCCCAACGAGAAAACTGGGTTTCTACATGTTCATCGATATATACAATGGCGCCTTTGACCAGGGCTGCCGTCATCGTAGAGATGTCCTCGCCTTCCCCTGCGCAAACGGATGCGAGGCGAACAAGAAAGGACCTGCTCATAGCAACAGAGGTGTGCACCATAATAAAACGAGGAATGAGAAGCACATCCTCTGCATCTTGAGGTGAGAATGAGTCTTTGACCAGCACAATGGGTGTTAGCGAGGTAGCCGCCATAGAGCGAACTCTATTAAAAAAAGGGATATCGACTGAATCCACGATCAGAAGAGAGGGCCTGGCGTTCTGCAAAGCAGAAAAGAACTCATCATCCTTGTGCAAAAGAATCTTCCTAGCACTACTAAGGCGTAAGGCAATCTCGCCCGGGCCATCCCCAATGGCAACGACATATTTGTCAGGGCCTTGTGGGTATTCTGAAAGGATCAGAGGAGAGAAGAGCGCCTTCAATACGACAAGTGTTTCAGGTTGGCAACCGGTGGTCTCCAAGAGCATATACCCTGTTTTGTTCTCTTGGTTCAAAGGAATCTGCAACCAACAGCTG
Source organism: uncultured Sphaerochaeta sp. (assembly GCA_964469205.1). GTDB lineage: Bacteria > Spirochaetota > Spirochaetia > Sphaerochaetales > Sphaerochaetaceae > Sphaerochaeta. Next base: position 3,800 of record CAYXYD010000183.1, read on the forward strand.
TCGTTGAGCAAGGGTCCAAGCGTCGGGGGTAACAGTTCGTTATCAAAAGGTAAGGATTGTTCTTCTGAAATAAGTTCAGTTGCGTGAAACCCAGCCACAACCCTACGTCTTAGCTGTTGTTGCACTATATAACAAGAATGTATGCCTAGCAGAGGAAGATGTTCGCTCAAGATTTTTGAACTCTGCTGCCAATGATCATCCATAGCTTTCTGTATCCAAGCAAAGAGGGTCTGTTGTCTGTAGTGCAATGATGCTTGCACTTGGGAAGCATGGTAAGCAAGCTGTAAAAACAGGCTCTCTGTTTTACTCTGTAGTGTAAAGCCGAGCAAGAGCTCCTGAAGGAGCACTGGGGCCCCTCCCTCTTCAAGAAACAAGGAAGAGAGACTCTTGAGAGAAGAGAACATCGATTCATTAAGATGGGTACAGGTATCAATGAACTGAAGTATGGTTTCTGCTTGCACAGCATCAAGATCATAGGTTTGAACCACTGTGGACAGCAGTTCCTGTTTGTTTGAGAACAGGTCCTCTTGCAAGAAGCTGGTACTGAAGGAGACCTCACAATCAAACACACGATCACAAGGTACTTCGGAAAGTGCCATCTCCCATGCTGGCAAGGTCATCTGGGAAATAGGCAGGATTATAGAAGGAAGAGGACTTCCTCCTCTTGTTACACACCCCACTATCTGAATATCGAAGAGCCTAGCTTGCAGTTGCATGCCAATATCGAGTGCTTGCTCAGAACCAAAGCAATAGATAGCATCGAAATCAATTCCTGGGACCAGAGCCCTATGGTCAATGAGCTCTGTCAGACCAAGATCAGAGACGAGTTTGAAATCAAGAGGGAGATTGTTCTCTGCCAATGTGTCGCGGTAGGCTTGAAAGCTTTGCTGTGCCAACTCATTGTGTGCAGGCCCTTGGATGCAGGCAATCTGTCTCTTGTCATCAAGGCAGTGTTGTAATAGCTTCCTAGCGGCAGGATAAAGATCACAGGTAAGGGAAGAGAACCCTTTTTGCCTAAAGTTCACCAAAATACAAGGGGTAGATCCAAACAGGGAAAGATCGATTGTATCACTCTCTTCAAACAGACAAGGGTCTGCAAACAGGATCACTGAGGAAAAATAAGGACACTGTAGCTGTTCCTTAGTAGGCATGCCACCAGCAAAGACAAAGAGAGCAACGCCAGAACTTTTTGCCAAACGACTGATCGAAGAGCAG
>CAYXYD010000184.1:0-4992 GCA_964469205.1 uncultured Sphaerochaeta sp.
GAAAGATACAAAGTATGAAGGAGAAAATACAGTATGAATCTATCTATCAGTAAGGACAAAGTGCAGCTAGGAGCTCTAGCTGCCAAGAAAGGCGCTTCCTTTATCAAGGAAGCCATTAAGGAAAAAGGCTTTGCCACCATTATAGTAGCAACAGGAGCAAGTCAGTTTGAGATGCTGCAGGCATTGTTGCAGGAAGACATCGACTGGTCCAAGGTGGAAGGCTTCCACCTTGATGAGTACATCGGTGTACCGCTAACCCACCCCGCCAGCTTCAGAAAATACCTCAAGGAGCGGTTTGTTGAAAAGATCGGCAACTTGAAAGAGTTCCACTATATCGACGGCGATGTTGCAGATATTGATGCTGAGCTCAATCGTCTCAACACCCTCATGGCAACCAAGGAAGTTGACGTTGCGTTTGTAGGAGTCGGTGAGAATGGACACCTTGCATTCAACGATCCTCCAGCTGACTTTGATACAGAGAAGCCCTACAGCGTCGTCAACCTTGATGACGTATGCAGGAAACAACAGCTTGGTGAAGGATGGTTCCCCTCCTTTGAAGATGTGCCCGAACAGGCTATCTCCATGGGTGTGCGCCAGATCATGAAAAGTAAGAACATCATCAACACCATCCCCGATGCAAGGAAGGCAGTTGCCGTGCAAGGCTCTCTCACAGGCCCTGTGACCAACCTATGTCCAGCTTCGATCCTGCAGACCCATCCTTCTTGTTACTGGTTCCTGGATGTTGATTCAGCTTCCTTGCTACCAAAGGATTTTGCATAAGAGAATAAGGATGTGCTTGTGTTTTCAGCATGAAGACACAGGCACTCTTTCTTCTGACTTCTGCTTATTCTTTTCTCGCATCTCTTATTTTCCTTCTATTCTTTGTATACAGAAGACACCTGATTTCCTTCATGGAGGCAGGTGTCTCTTGTATTTCATCTTCATATTCATATTCATCCTTAGTGCTATCGCAATCTAAGGGTGGGAGACCTTGGAGAATATGTATAGATGTACATGGCAAGCAAGACCAGAAGTACAAAACTGTCCATTCTTATATCCAGATTACCTTCTTCATTTGCACTGTTACACCCTCAGGTATGTCTACAGGCTCTCTGCATGGGAAGAAAAATACCCTCGCACCTGATCATCAGTAACAATATTCCCAGGTAGATCAAGAAGAGTCCCTTGTGCATCAAACCAAGTCCCAGCAGGATCCTGATAGGCAAGTACTTCCAGAACAGAGGGAAATCCAGGCCCAAGCTTTTGGCTCTTGATGGTCCCAACAACGATCATTGGCTCCTGCTGGTATGTCCTAAGAAACCGTACAGCACTACCAGACAAAGCATATTCTTGTATAGGTTGTTCGTCACCCCCATCTGATCTGATCATCAGGGTGACATGAGGCTCACTGCCGGTAAAGAAAACAGTACCCCTGCAAAGTATAAGAGGAGACGTTTTCATCTCCTGTGCGGCAGAAGACTCTCGCATTCCAGTAGCAATAAGGCTACACGAAACACATGTCAGAATGATGAATCCTACTACTGTTGTTTGAATGAGAAGTTTCATCGTATTAAGAGGGACATCCTATACCCTTCTGGAATCACAAAGTCATAGGTTCGCGCCGAGACCTGACTTTCCCGGAAAAAGCCATTGGAAGCCTTTGATCCTTTGCCTACAGATCCCCCTACAGTGTAAGAGGGTCCCATCTGTTGGGTTTTAGATTCGTAGTTATGCAAGTTTATCGAACCCAAAAGATATTCGATTCCATTTTGAGTACTGGCAAAATATGAACCATTGTTGTAAGCCAGATAGGGATCAGTATCTGTGCTATCGGAAAGAATTACTGCAAGGCCCTAATTCCTCAACAAATCAGAGAAGGTAAGGGAAGGGTCAATACTCTTTGCCGCTTCTTCCAGTGCAAGATACCCACGTTCTTTTGACTGAAGGATTTTTGTGAAAAATGGTGCGCCCCCATAATTTCTTGCCAGGTATGCTCCGAAAGCATAGGATGTTGCATAGCTTCTTAGCACGTCATCACCATACAACCATACGTTTACCGATTCGTTGTTGTACTGGTTAAACAAAGGAAGTCGTCCCTTCGTAATCGGAGCAGAACCTGCTGAATAGTCAAAGGAACTATCAAGAGGTACCCCACGAGGTCCTGGAACCATTAATTTATCAGCGAGAAAATCTTCAGCCGCAAGAGAGCACATTTCATTCAGCCATGTTTCACTGAACACCTTTCTCAGCACATTCTTCTGATAGAAATGTATCATGTGCTGAAATTCATGTGCGAGAGCTGATATGAGCAGTTGCGGCCAACGGGCATCTTCAGCCCACGGCAAGCCATCGTCAGGAACCGCCAACAGCACGGAATCGAGCGTGAACAGTAAACATTCGTTGGAACCAAGATTGGACCCAGAATCGGTGCCAAAAGGCTTAACTTTCTTATAATTATCCTTAGCCCAGAAATATCCCCCTACACCACCTGTGATACTATCATCACCATCAATGTCTTTTAGGAGGATATGGATATCAGAAGCATTTTGGATAAGGTTTGAACTGTCTGTCTCCCCCCATTCTGCTCCAAAGATTGCTGTTGTCCAATCGTAAATATCATTGTTCAGACCCTGTTGCAGGAATTTATCTGCCAGGAGGTCGACCATCGGTTGGGTAACCTGATATGTCCGATCCCCTGAAGGATATATTGATCTGTTTTCTACCCAAATATAGAGATTTTTCACTCCATTCAGCGTCGTAACGTCTGTGACGGCTTTCATACAGGTAGCAGAGGTGTAGATTTTGCCTTTCGTATCATCGAAGAAATCCCTTTTATCGCCAACTTGAATAGCTACTGGTTCTTGTAGTGATTCTTGTAGTGCCCTACGTATAGGAAATTTGTTGGGTAAGGCTGAAGGCAAGAGTTTGTTGAACGCGTCAATTTCGGCTATATCCAAGATAGGCATGCCCTCTACGGGTCCATTGGCCAATGCCCGAGCCGTAGGCTCTGGCCTCAGGCTAGACCCTTCGCCCAGATCTATTGTTGCGGGAGCAAGATTGCTATGTATTTCCGGGTTTGTCAGGATAAAGTACACATCTTTTGGAAATGGGGTGAAATCCAAAGTAATGCTGAAGGTCCCTGTCCGGTCTGTTTCCAATACTGTACTCGTAAGAATAATCGGGCTGGGTACGCTATCATGGTCACAACCCATCAGTACACAACAAAAAAAGAGCAAAATGACCAGGACGAAAAATCTACTCTTTGTCTTGGTACGGGGCTTTTTGTGACTCTTCATGGTAAAACCTCATCCTTTGCTGCTCTTTCAAGGACACATGCGGAATAATCCTTGACTCTCTGGTCGTTCCATCTCGCTATACTGGAGACCTTTCTCAGCATCTCCGCGTTGATCGGGTCATCGCTGAGATGCTTTTGGACAGGCTCTGCTGCCTGTCAACCTTTCTGAAGATGGGTTGTTGCTCTTCTTCTGAAAGGGTCTTCAATGCTTTGCAGCGCTTCTTTATCAAATTTTCGCTTCTTCACCTTCTAATTATACTGAACTTGATAACAGAATAGTAGAGCTTCCCTATCAAGGGACAAATGGTGAAGAATACAGTCTTTCTTGAAGGACTTGGGCTCTCTTGTTTTTACCGTATATCCCTTCTCATCTCTCAATACCCAAAGAACGGGTCGTAGATAATCCTCTTTCCCTTTACCTTGAGGCTTTTTAGAAGGGTTCGTGTTGATCGGATGGCATCAAAGGGGCCTGAGACATAGTAGTAGGCAGACGATCCATAGGTAAAGGCAACTGCGGTCAGGGCTTCTTTGAATTCATCACGGTTCGATACAAAAGTAAGATTGATCTCTTTATTTTTCAGCTGGAGCCCTTTGAACTCATCTGCGAACAGATGAAAGTCCTTTGCACTATGGATAAGATGGATCGGACGGCTTGTCTCATCCTTGAGAGCCAACAGCAGGGAACGCATCGGGGTGATGCCAACCCCTAGGGCAAGCATGACTATCGGGCTCGTCTCATCCTTGACGACAAACCAACCAAAAGGACCGCGCAACTTAATCGTATCCCCTTCCTGCATCTCCATCAGGGTCTTCTTAAAACCACTTGGGGAGGTGCCTGTCCTTGTTCCGATGAGAAAGGCGTCCTCTTCAGGGGCACTGGCAAGACTGAAAGCCCTATAAAATCTCCCCTTGAACTTCTTGTCAGGAAGGGTAAAGGCCCCGTGCTGACCGGCTTCCCACACTATGGGATATGGTGCTTGCATTCTCACCAGGATATAGTCGTCAGAGACTTTTTCCATGCTGATGAATCTCATAGCATGTGATGTGAACAAACCCTTGAAATACCGCGCCTTCATTGGTCACCTCCATGACAGTGATATCTCCTTATCATAGGTTGTCATCGAAGAGAAAACAACCATGCATACATGAGGTATCTGTATGACGATCGACTATTTCCCTTGATAAACCTACCTTGTGTTTTATAAATGACCCATTTTTTACTACATATTCTTTACACTACTTGTACTATCAGACAGTACCAACCAAATATCATTGCCTTCTCTCTTCATATAGATAAAATGCCCAAGGTAAAGTGTAAGGGTAAAAATATGATAGTGCTTGCAGGCATCCAAACAAGCTCCAGTGATAGAGAGAGCTGAAACCTTCCCAACAAAACACATAATCATCAATATTCCATAGACATACGACCAACTCTTACCCAGTACATGGGTCAAAGTGTATATTCTATTACTTCACTATGGTATCATATTCCTACTAGGTACTATCTTCTTAAAAGAAAAGAGTATCAAACCAGTGAATACACCATGGAGAGAGATGCACTGTCATGAGGCTTTCCTCTGTATTCTTAGCGATTACGGTGTAATACAGCAAGGAACGGAACAATAATTGCGGTAGCCAATACTTTTTTAGTTTTTTTCTTGAATATGTTGCAATCTGTTGTATTATGACTAATGAAA
>CAYXYD010000185.1:0-4967 GCA_964469205.1 uncultured Sphaerochaeta sp.
TTTTAGCCTTTTATTATATAATAATTGTATTGTTATTATATCGTTATTATATAATCGAGGTTACCCATGAATCCATTTGTACGTGCCTGGTTCCTGCTTTTTTTCGAGCTTATTCACGATCCCAACTTGCTTGTCATTGCAAGGCAAGTAGCCTTTCCCAAGGCCTTTTCCCGGGAGCGCAAGTTGAATTTCCATAGAACCCTCCTTATAATACTGGACGTCGGGCGTGAATCTTCCAGCCTGAAATTGCACAGATTATACATGAAGTTCAAGGTGGGAGGAGCAATGAAAGCCGTCACTCAGCAAGCGTTCAGCAAGGCAAGGGCTCAGATTTCAGAGCTCCCGTTTAAGCATCTTTTTGAAAAGCAGATCGAGGCCGAATATCATGGAAAGATGGGCAAGCTTCCTGCACGCAGCAAGAACGGATGGACATACCTGGCTGTTGACGGGACCAAGATAGCCCTTCCCAATCTGCCTGAGTTGGTGAAGAAATACTTCTCCACTGGTGCGGGGAAAAAATCTCCCACGGCTCTGGGTTCTTGCTTGTACGACGTCTCAAACAATCGTCTTATAGATGCCATCTTCAACCATGTCAATGATGAGCGGGCGTGTGCGGTCTCCCATATGAAAAGGTATGCCCAATTGCGTCCTGGTGACTTGAAAAGCATGTTTATCTTCGACAGAGGGTATCCAGACATCAAGCTCATACGAGAATTTGAGGCAAAGGGGATGATATATCTCATGCGCTGCAAGACAAAGTTCAACAATGCTGTGGATGCTCTTTCTATCGGATGTGACACCACCATTATCATAAAAGGTTCTGAGGTTAGGGTCATAAAGTTCCTGCTAGAATCGGGCCAATTAGAAACTTTGATCACCAATGACCGTGAGCACAAGACCGAAGAATTCAAGGCCGTTTACTTTTTAAGATGGGGTGAGGAGAATGTCTACAAATTGCTGAAGAACAGGTTTCAGCTGGAAAACTTCACAGGAAAGACCGAAAATTCCTTCAAGCAGGACTTCTGGGCAACCATCCTAGCCTCTACAATGCTCATGGTTTTGGAGGAGGATGTAGACATCCGAATCCGTGAGGAAAATGAGGGCAAAGGCAATAAGTATGAGAAACAGGTAAACAGAAATATATTCGTAGGAATCATGAAAGACGACCTCATCTATGCCATGCTCTCCGATAGCAAGCTTACTCTAATACATAGGATGCACAAGATAATAAAGAGGGCTAAAAAGCACACTTGTCCCAAAAAACCAGGAAGGACTGTAAAGAGAGCTGAAAACTCTCGAAAAGTCCAATTTCATCATAATTGCAAATCAAATTGCTGAGATTTTTGGAGAGTTGGCACTAAGTTGTGAACATTGAAAAAAAATACATACCCTCACACGCCGTAACAACTGTCATGGTATCACAAATAAGAAATACTGCAAGTGGCAAAATGCAAAAAGCACTATCAGAGATATTGTTGCAAGTAGTGCAAGGACCGTTTCTTCTCTTCCATATCCGGAAAAAACTTCTGGCTATTTGTCTCAATATCGATACTGCCATCATAGCCGGCCGATTGCAGTATCCGTATTATCGCGCCCCAGTCACTCTCCCCTTCACCAGGCAGTACTGAGCTAATGGCTTTGTCTGAGGAATACAGTCCAATGACCTTGAGCAGATCCCAGTCTATAAGGGCATCTTTGCCATGGACATGCTTCACCCTAGGAACCCATTCCTTCAATTGCATCACAGGATCGATGAAGGCCTCTACCTGGTGGCAGGGTTCCCATTGCAGACCAAGCTTAGGGTCATCAAGGGCATCGAACATGAGGGCCCAGGCATCGCCATTGATGGCTATGTTCCAATTGCCACGTTTCCAGAGGTCTCCCATACGACAGTTCTCAAACAGAAGGCCGCTGCAGTCATGCTTGTAAGCAAGATCAAGCAAAGAAGAAAAGGTTGCTTTCCATAGCAACAAGGAGTCTTCAACACTTTTGCCTGCCACCCTACCAGCAAAGCCCGTCACATAGGGTGAGCCGAATAGGGAGGCATGAGTGATAAGAGACTTCCATCCTGCAAGGGTATCTTCGCGAGCTAGTGTATTGCCAAAGAGTGAAAGGGCTGAGACTTCCAATGAGCTCCCCTCTACTGTTTCAGCGAGCTGAGGCAGCTCAGAAGCTCCTAATGATTGCCAGAATGCTATGTTGATGGTTTCAAATCCCAGACAAGAGAGAGTCTTTAAGGAAGTAGGAGTAACTTCATCTGCACACAGGACAGCACCTAGCTTGATCGCCATAGTTTCATCTCCTCTAAGATTTCTTGCACCAGAAGGCCATCATATAAAGTAGGTCTAGCAGGGATGCCTTTCTCGACCCAAGTCACAAAGGATTCGTAGGTTGAGGTAACAGTGGATGGGCCTTCAACCACAAACGACCCTGCATCCGATAGAACAGTAACAGAATGTCGAGATAGTGAAGAATCCAAAACAGCAGTACCTAAGGAACCAACTACACTAATTGTAACAGCATCAACATCAGTTGGCGAGACTTGTGTGCAGGAGAGATAACAAGGGATACCTGCACCTACTGAGAAGGAGCCTTCGTAGGCAACAGGGACAGACCCATCAAAAAGAAACGTTTCGCAAGAAATATCATCCAATTGAATAGTGCTGTCCAATACAAGGTATTCAAGGGTAACCAAAGAAGTAGTATCAATGAAAGTAACAGCATCAAACAAGAAGAAGAGAGCATCGACAAGATGGCTTGCAAGATCACTAATGCAGCCACCATTTCCAAACGTCGGCACCATTCGCCATTTCCATCGTGGGTCGGACCTCCAATCACCCCAAGCGTTTGTGAGGACCCATCCTTGGTTATACTGTATTGATACCGATAAGAGATTTCCTAATGTGTCATCTGAAAGTACTGTTTTAAGGGCATGGAGAGCCTGCATGTTGCGCTTGGAGTAATTCACCATTGCAGGGAATGAAACCGTTTCAGAAGCTTGTAAGATGCGCCTAGCATCAAATATGGTAATCCCCATAGGTTTCTCTGCAAACAGGGCAAAGCCTAGAGAGAGAATAGTTATACAGCAATCAAGGTGATACCTATCAGGGAGTGCACATGAGACAGCATCTGCCTTGCCTTGCATCAGCTTAAGGCCAGCAAGAGAGTCAGAGCTCCAGGGGACAGAATATACTGTACAGAAGGCTTCTAGGTTTGCAGGGTTATGGTCGATGGCTCCTACGATGGTGGCCCCTAGTTGCTGGAATTTTTTGGCTTGATAGGTTCCCATCCCTCCACACCCAATTACAATGAGTCGCATATCAGAGTCCAATCGCAGTTGTCGATTTACGAACGACAAATCCGGTATCCAACCATTTTTGCTCGGGTGGATTTTTCTTCTGTATCATGTCTATTGCCATTTCAGCAGCAATGATTCCCATTTCAGTAATGGGGTGATCGACTGTAGTCAGTGGGGGGGCACTTGTTCCTGCTGGTTGGAAGTTGTCATAGCCTATGACTGAGATGTCTTGGGGGACGCGCAGGCCTTGTTCCATACAGGCTTGCATGAAACCGAATGCTTGGCGGTCACTTGCTGTCATGACCATGGAAGGGCGTTGTTTCATTTTATCAAACGACTCAAAACCAGATCTTCTGGAGAAGTCACCTTCAATGATGTGAGCGTTGATATTATTCAATGATGCTTGTTCTTCAAATATGGCAAGACGGTCTTTCCCGTTCTTAAAGCGAAGATCCCCTGTTATGTAGGTTATTGAGGCATGTCCTAAGGAAGTTGCATGTGCAATGGCTTTCTGCATGCCAATATCAGGTTTGGAATAGATGCTTGCTGCATTGTCCTGATAGTTGTTGACCAAGACAAAGGGTATTTCATGGTCGATCATCGATTGCAAGCCTTCAAAGTTGTCCTGAGTAATAGCAAACACCAGGCCGTCAAAACTATGTGAGTTTATCAGTTCATTATAGGTACGATACTTCCCCAGATGATTTTCAAAGACGATACCGATGGTATAGTCACGTTTCATGGCTCCTACAAGTAGTCCATCAAGCAATGAGGGGAAGTAAGATCGGGTAAAGGGCATGATGTTTTTGTAGTATGGAACAACAAAACCAAGAGACAGGCTTTTGTTACTTGCAAAGAGTGTAGCTGTACGTGATGGGTAATACCCAAGCAGTTCTGCTTGTTCACGGACTTTGAGTTTAATGTCCTTGCTTATCAAGGGGGAATCGTTCAAGGCACGGGAGACTGTTGATTCAGATACTCCTGCTGCCTTGGCTACATCAGCCCTTCCAATACTCTTTGCCATATACCTGCTTTCCTATCGATGGTAAAATCATTGTAAGGGGTAATGGGGAAAGAGGCAAATAGAAAAAGTCAGATAGTCTGTAAACATAAAAGTGACCCATCAACGATGGGCCACTCATTTACTAACCGAAGTTAGCTTTGATTAGAAAGCGATTGAGACGTTAGGAGTAATGCTAAAATCACCATCAACAACATACTTTGTATCAAGAGCATATGTTACACCACCCATCATGTAGCTAGCGCCTGCTTCAAGGGTTGTACCAATGGTACCAGTAAGGTCAGCAAGAGAAACCTTTGCACTCAAACCGACATTCTCAATACCGCCGTAAGTAGCTTCTACAAACATACCGGTCATATCAGTATTAGTGTTGGTATTCATAGCAACGGTAAGACCAATGTCAGTGTAAGAAGCCTTCATTGCTACATCAAGATAGTTGTTTTTGCTATCTACGTAGTAACCATCATAGACATAAGCAGAAAGACCAAAGTCTTCAATTCCAGCAAGAGCAGCAATGTCAACAGCAGCTGATACAGCCAAAGCAGGAGATGTAACCTGTGCTACCGCTACTACAATAGGAGGATCAGCGTCTTCATCTACTTTAACTTTAGCTACTTCTTCACTATAGTTAGTGAAACCTGCAGCAAC
>CAYXYD010000186.1:0-4908 GCA_964469205.1 uncultured Sphaerochaeta sp.
CTTGTTGCTGGTGGTGGTATTGGCCACCCGGAGAGTTCATACTTTGTGTCTTCAGGCTCTACCTCGTAGTCGGGCATGGTTTTGGCAAAGGTGTTCTCTAGTGACTCTACGATGCCCTTCACATTCTCTAGGGCCATGCCAGACTTCTTGCTGTATGCTCTAGCATCAAAAGGCTTGCCGGTGTTTTGTGCGAGCATGTACTCCTGTAAGAGCTTGTTAATCTGAGCCATCTCTTCGCTTTCAGGGCCCTTGTTCTTAGGTTCCTTCGCAATATCCATGATCGTCTTGAACTTGGACCACCGAAGGTCCAAGTCCATACGATCAAGGAGAGAGTTGAGGGCCATCGAGATGGCCACCTTCGGCTCTTTAGACAGTACTATGTCAGGATAGGCCCTGGTGAGCAGAGAGGCGATGATGGTGTAGGACGTAAGGGCTGTGGTGTTGATGGCCATAGAGCCTGTACTGGTATCCCGGTAGAGGATGAAGCTCATTGCAGGGAAGTCTGATTCGAGCAGGTCGCCATGAGGTACTTGCATCATGTATTCGTCAGGCTTTGCAAGGGAGTAGCTTATCTGGCTGCCCTTTTCTGTGATAGTCCACTCCCCACCAAGTAGGGCAATGTCAAAATCCTTCAGGGTGAACTCCTGCCAGGTATACAGCACTTGGTTGCCCCTGTGCATGACCAAAGGCAGGGTGGAGATCTCATCCAACATGAAGAACTTGTTGTAATGCGTGTTGATTATCGATTCCAAGCTTCCATCAGGGTCAAAGAGGGTAAGGTAGAAGTTCAAGTCTGATCGCGAAAGCGAATTATACCTGATGATGCCTGCTGTCTGCAGGCACTCACCATTGGGGAGCATAAGGGTGATATAGTGCTTGCCTCGTGATTCCCCGCTTTTTTGCATGCCTGCGACCCCAGGTGAGTACAAAAGATGCTCCATACCCGTAAGTTGATCGATTATGGTCAACAAGTCACCCTCAAGCTTCTCCTTGATCTCAAAGAAACACCAGAAAGCAGGGCTTTCCTTCCAGAATGCCAAGACCTTCTTGGCATTGCTGGTCATAGAAGCCTCATGCTTCGCATGCAGCTTCTTGATGGCCTTGGGATCAGTAAGGACCAAGGACAAAAGGTAGTTGCCAGCACTCATGTTGCCATACCCTGCCGGATAGCGAGCATTGGTGTCCAGTGCAGTAATCTCCTGGAGAGGTCTCTTCAGGTCCTTGTTATCCCTTCCCCAATCCATGATGAGCTTTTCGACTTCATCAAACCCTTTGCTGTAGGTCTTACATACTTCTTTTATCTCTGTGTAGTTCATACCCCACATTCTACAGGAGATGGGGGAAATGACAACTAAGAACAACCGGTAAAACAAACAGAAACACGAGAAAACCCAAACCAGTACGAATCTTACTGGTAAGAATGCCTCAGGGACAAAAGAAGGATCAGATAATCGACACCTACCTCAAGAGGTTACAGATGCCTACCACTGCCAGCACTACAATAATCCCTAAAAACAGGACGATCATACAGCTATCAAAGGACTTGCACAGCCACCTGGTTGTGAGTGCAAGAGCAGGTGATACAGACCAATGAAGAGAAACCCTAAACCCTCTTTTTCGCTAAACCCTATGCTATGAACGATAAGGTGTTATACCTATTTCCGGGTAGTGAGTGCTATAAGGCTTTGACCCCTTCCACCAAGCTATAAAAGGCATCACTACCCTTGATGGCATAGGTGCCATTCTTCACCTCTGCCGCCTTCGGGCGTGCAGAGAGTGAGCAAATTCCCCGGGTGCAGAGGATCTTCTTGGTGAAAATGCTGAAGATCGCAATGAACGCTTCAGCACTAGGATATGCCTCTTGGATGGGATTGGGAAACAGCTTGAGTATCTCAATGGCATAGCTACGCACAGGCAGCCACTCCTTACCCTTATGGAAGAGGATCCAGAAGAAGGTGTTCTCCAGCATGCAACAGAATCGGTAATCATTAAAGACCTCGTCAAAGAGGTCCTCTATAAATTCCGGTAACCCGTCTTCAAAGATCTCCTCCCTGTACAATCCCCCAGTAAGGGCATCGAAGGCCGTCAAGGTATTGGGACCTTCATCGAATATGAAGATATCCGAATCTACCAGACTGTTAGAGAAGGGTTTTCTTGATGATGGTGGGGGAACTGGCCACCCGGACAGTTCATACTTGGTGTCTTCAGCAGGAACTTCGTAAGTGTGGATGTTTTTAGCAAACATCTTCTGTACTTGCTCCATGAGACTTTCCACCGTCTCTAGGTCCATACCTGTCTTCTTGCTGTATGCCGCAGCATCAAGGGGTTTACCGGTGTTCTGTGCCACCATGCACTGGTTTATCAGCTCTTTCGCCTGGGTCATGTCATCGCTTTCAGGCTCTTTGCTCTCTTCCTTAAAATCCATAATCGTCTTGAACTTGGACCAGGGAAGGTCCAAGCCAAGGCGATCAAGGATAGTGAAGAGGACCATCGAGATGGCCACCTCCGGCTTCTTAGGAAGCACAAGAGCAGGATAGGAGCGCTGTAAAAGAGCTGCTATGATGGAGTAAGAAGCAAGTGCTGTGCTGTTGATGGCCATCGCGCCTGTCTTGGTATCGCGGTAGAGGGTGAAGCTCATAGAAGGGAAGTCTGATTCTAACAGGTCGCCATGAGGGACGTCCATCATGCTTGTATCAGGGTTTTCCAGGAAGTAGCTTATCATATCTGCCGTTTCCTTGATGATCCATTCACCACCAAGCAAAGAAATGTCAAAGGTCTCCAAGGTGAACTCCTGCCAGGTATACAGCACCAGGGCTTCCCTGTGCATAACCACAGGTATGGTGGAGATCTCATCCAATAGGAAAAACTTGGTGTAGTGCTTGTTGATGACGCTATCCAATGAAGCTTCAGATTCAAAGAGGTCACAGTAGAACAGGAAGTCAGAAACACGCAAGGCGTTGAACCTAAGAATTCCTACTGTCTGCAAACATTCTTCATTACCAAGCATCAAGCACAGGTAGTGCTTGTCCCTCGTATTTTCTTTCTTCTGCATATCACAGATGCCAGGGGAGTAGAGCAGGTGCTCAAAGCCCGTGAGCAGGTCCACTATGGTCAGAAAGTCATCCTCAAGCCTTTTCTTGATGGTGAAGTAACACCAGAAAGCGGGGTGTTCCTTCCAGTAGGAGAGGACCTGCTTAGCCTTGGCACCTAAGGCGGCATCATGCATAACAGAGAGCTTTCTGATGGCTTTAGGATCAGTCAGGATCAAGGACAAGAGGTAGTTGCCTGTACTCATGCCACCATACCCTGAAGGAAAGCGGGGGCTATGATCAAGGGCCATTATTTCCCGAATATCCTTTTGAAGACCTTTATTCTCCCGTCCCCAATCCATGATGTGCTCTTCCACTTCATCAAACCCAACATTATAGGTCTTGCATAGCTTCTTCATATCTGTGTAGTTCATATCTACATTCTACAGGATATGCAGGAAATGGCAACTCAGTACAAACCAGTGCACAACAAATACATCCTTACAGCTGGGAAATACAGATTCCTGACCTTATTTCCCTAGGATATCGGTAGTACCTTCTAAGGTAGATATAGACATCTTGTTATAGCATGTAAGCTCCAAGCCCTGACTCAATCGTTCCACTGCAACTACAAGCAATTACCCACCATGTTGATTAGGATTATACCATGAGGATCTCTCTGATTGACATAATGAATAAGGGCTGCTAACGTACCGTTTGCACAAACACTCCAATGAAAATTGTACAAATTCTCTAACTTACATTTTACAAATACTCCAATATACATTGTACATATACTCTAACTGCGCATATACTGTATGTAAGGAGCTGAACATGAAGACACCAATTAAACGCTGGGCAACATCCCTAATGGAGAACTACCTGCAATTCATGCGAGTCATATATGTGCAGGGGGCCAGACAGTGTGGAAAGACCACGTTGGTCAGAGAGGTTTCTGATGGTGATGTACTGTACAAAACCATGGATTCCCAATCTGACCTATCAGCAGCTCAGGATGACCCGACCTTTTTTGTGAAACACCAGGCTAAGCGCATGATAATAGATGAAGTGCAAAAGGCACCTCATCTTATACCAGCCATAAAGAGAGTAGTTGATGAAGATACCAGACCTGGACGATTTGTCCTGACAGGTTCTTCTGATGTGTTTTCTTTGCCTTCAGTGACAGAGAGCTTGGCTGGCCGTATTGCCAACCTTCGTCTTTCTACCTTTACCGTAGGAGAAACTCTCGCTTTGGAGCCTCAGTTTTTACAAAGGCTTAAGAAAGGGGAGTTTCATTCCTCTTCTCTTGAGTGCTCCAAGACTTTTGTCTTGGAGCTAGCAATGAGGGGAGGGTACCCAGAAGTGCAGGCTCTTTCTGTTGACCAAAGGGTTCTGTGGTTTCAAGAGTATGTAAAAGCGCTTCTAGCCCATGATCTTGTTGTGCTGGGCAATGTACAGAGGCAGGATGCTTTGCACGAGTTGATATTAATCCTGCTTGCCAACACCTCCAAACAGCTCAATATATTAAAAGTCTCAACTGCCTTGGGACTTTCACGTCAAACCTTCACTAGCTATTGCAATTACCTTGAGCAGCTGTTTCTGTTTGATCGCCTTCCCAGTTGGGGTAACTCTGATTACGCCAAATTGGGCAAGCAGAGCAAATGGTATGCTTCTGATACTGGACTGCTTTCTTCCTTGTTGCATTGGGATATGGATACGGTCCTCAATGATGCTGATGCGTGTGGCAAGCTTGTTGAGACTTTTGTGTTTCACGAGCTGTCAGTGCTTTGTTCGCTACAGAGCGAGTTTAGGCTCTCCCACTATAGGGACCATCAGAAGCGGGAGATAGACTTTATCCTAGAGAGCCAAGACTGTCTAA
>CAYXYD010000187.1:0-4899 GCA_964469205.1 uncultured Sphaerochaeta sp.
GAAATTTTGTCGAAAAACAGATTGTGCCTGCGTCATCAGATAAGATTCTCCATAATAAACTCCCTTCTCTGGGGGGTGTTGCTACCCATGTAGAACTCCAGGGTCTTGTGCATCTCGTTCATCCCCACGATCGAAACGGGAACCAGGCGTATATCTTCACCGATGAACTGTCCAAACTCCTTGGGGTCTATCTCCCCAAGGCCCTTGAACCGGGTTATCTCGCTGCCCTTGATCTGGGCTACAGCATTATCACGCTGCTGTTCATTGTAACAGTAGACTGTCTGCTTCTTGTTACGCACCCTGAACAGAGGGGTCTCCAGGATGTAGAGCCTGCCTGCAAGCACCAGGTCCTCAAAATAGGTGAGGAAGTAGGTCATCAAGAGGTTACGGATATGAAAGCCATCGGTATCAGCATCGGTGGCGATGATGACCTTGCCGTAGCGAAGGCCATCAACACCATTTTCTATACCCAAGGCAACCATCATATTGTATAGCTCGGCATTCTTATATATCTCAGTACGTTTCTTTCCATAGACATTGAGGATCTTCCCCCTCAGACTGAAGACAGCCTGGGTCATCACATCCCGCGTCTTGGTGATGGTCCCTGATGCAGAGTCTCCCTCGGTGAGGAAGATCACCGAACGGTCACACTCATCGCGGTGCGATGCACTCTGGCCAAGGTGATACTTGCAGTCCTTCAGCTTGGGGATGTTCAGCGAGACTTTCTTTGCCGAGGCACGCGCCCCCTTCTTTACCTCATTGAGCTCCTTACGAAGCGTCTCGTTGTTTATGATCTTCTCATTCAGCTTTACAGCTTCCTCAGAGTTCTTCAACAGGAAGTCAACGATGGCATCCTTTACCTCAGCTACGATCCAGGAACGAATCTCCGTATTACTCAGCTTGTTCTTTGTCTGTGATTCGAATACCGGCTCCTGCACCTTGATGGCAATGGCCCCGATAATGCCGTCACGCACATCCTGGGGTGCCCAGTTCTTCTTGTAGAACTCGTTGATGCCCTTGAGAATCCCCTCCTTGAACGCACCCTGGTGGGTGCCTCCATCGGTGGTATGCTGGCCATTCACATAACTGAAGTAGTTCTCACCATAGGAACCCACCACATGGGTAAAGGCAAACTCAAGCTGCTTGCCCTGGTGGTGGATGGTTGTATACAGCCCCTCATTGCCCACTTCCTTATCCAGCAGGTCAAGAAGACCATGGACGGACTTGAAAGCCTTGTTGTTGAAGTTGATGGAGAGCCCGGTATTAAGATAGGCATAGCTCCAGATGCGTGTTACCAGAAAATCCTCATTGAAAGCATATTCGCCGAACAGCTCGTCATCGGGGGTGAAGCTCACCATAGTCCCGTCTTCCTCAGGACCCTTACCCGTCCTTTCGGAGACCAAAACCCCTCTGCTGAACGTAGCAGAGGCGTATTTGCCGTCACGGAACGCTGTTACGGTAAACTGGGAGGAAAGGGCGTTGACCGCCTTGGTACCCACCCCGTTCAACCCTACGGAGAACTGGAAGACATCGGAGCTGTACTTTGCCCCAGTGTTGATGACCGAAACACAATCGACGACCTTGCCCAAGGGAATACCCCGGCCATAGTCCCGCACCGAGACACTCTTGTCCTTTACCCGGACGACAACCTTATTGCCGAATCCCATAATGAACTCGTCAATGCTGTTGTCGATAATCTCCTTGATAAGGATATAGATACCATCATCGAGATGGGTTCCATTTCCCAAGCGGCCGATGTACATGCCCGGTCGCTTGCGTATATGTTCCAACGCACTGAGCGTCTGAATTTTCGATTCATCATATGTTGACTTTGCCATGGATAAAAGTATAGCAGATTAAACCCTCTATGGCAAAACGAAAGAAAAACGTATTGTCATCGCCCTTTACGTGCGTTAAGCTACTTGTATGAACATGTTCCTATTGCTTTATCTCATACTCTGCATAGTACACATGAGCTTTCGATCGGAAAATATGAAGTGGTCATCAGGCATAAGCAAAGTCATGCTCATGCCTGCCCTTCTTGTGTATTACCTCTCCATAACTACTGATACAGGCTTCTCTGCCTTGCTCATTGTTTTGGCGCTGCTACTGGAAACCGCAGGCGATGCCTTCCTTCTGGCAGGACACAAGGCCAAACTCTTCTATGCAGGCATGCTTTGCTTCTTTGTAGGGCATCTCGCCTACATCACCTATTTCTTCCTCCATCTGCAAAGTTGGCTCTATTTTCTATTTGCCATACTGGTCCTGGCCTTTCCCCTCTACAAAATAATTCGCTCCTTCTTCCCCTCGAAAGATGCTGTATTACTGAGCGTCTATGCCACTATCCTTATTGTCCTGACCGCTTTCTGTGCCTCTTCCCTCTCCTTGATTGCAATGGGGGGAGCCATCTTCTTTGCCATCTCCGATTACCTCATCGCCCTCGATATCGTAGAAAAACGCACTTTCAGCGAAACAGCCATCATGGGAACCTATACCCTTGCACAGCTGTTGCTAATCGTGGGACTCTTAACCCTACAGGGAGCCTTTTAGATGCCAAACAAAAAAACCACACATCTCTTGCATAAGAAAAAAGAAGGGATGAGACCTGGGTCCTTGGTCTATGTC
This sequence comes from uncultured Sphaerochaeta sp., assembly GCA_964469205.1. Taxonomy (GTDB): domain Bacteria; phylum Spirochaetota; class Spirochaetia; order Sphaerochaetales; family Sphaerochaetaceae; genus Sphaerochaeta. Next base: position 2,626 of record CAYXYD010000187.1, read on the forward strand.
GGAGACTCCGAATGCGAAGAGACCAAAATTCGGACCCATATCTACAAAAGTGAGGGATCTGAAACCTATGACGGGTTCTCTATGGAAGAGCCGGACAAGCAGCGTTGGATCGAAATCTCCGGTCTTGAGGATATCAAGGGCATTGTTGCTGTCGCCAAAGAGTTCACCCTCTCCAACCTCAGCCTTGAGGACGTATTCTCCACTGACCAGAGAATGAAACTCGACTACTACGAAAACTATTTCTCCCTCACCCTTAGGATGCTCGATACCCCCCAGAAGGAAGAAGAGCAACTGAGTCTGTTTGTGGGAGATACATGGGTCATCAGCATTGTCGAACATACAAGTGACATCTTCGTGCCGGTAGCGACCTATCTCAAAGACACCCAGACCAAAAAGAGAAAAGCCAATTCCCACCTGCTCTTCCATGCCCTGGTTGACCGGGTGGTAGACCAGTACCTGGTTCGAGCTGATGAGCTTGACCAACAGACAGAGGAAATGGAGGTGCTGGTCATAAACACCCCAGAGAAGGTAACAGCCTCGGACATCCATAAGCTCAAACGCAAAATACTCCACTTGAGAAGGATAACGCTGCCGTTGAAGGACCTGTTGACCAACCTTATCAGGACCGAGCATGTCGACCTGGGAAAGGGCGCCATCCATCTCTTCAGAGATACCTCAGACCATGCCCTTTGGCTTAATGAGGAGTGTGAAATGCTGCGTGATACGGTAAGCGGCCTGATGGAAGTCTATCTCTCCAGCCTCGATGTGAAGATGAATAAGATCATGAAGGTGCTCACCATCATCAGCACCATCTTCATACCCCTTACCTTCCTGACAGGGCTCTATGGAATGAACTTCATCCATATGCCCTTCACAACCCAGCATTGGGGGTTCTATGCAATGCTCTTCTGTTGTATTCTTATAGTCATCTTAATGGCAGGATGGTTTAAGAAAAAACGATGGTGGTAACAAACACACTAGAGAACGTAGACATCAAGGAGCTCATCGTAGCCTACAATCTGGGCTTCAGTGACTACCAGATCACGCTCTCCATGAACGAAGAGAAACTCCAACAGATACTTAAGAAAAACGGATACCGCCCTGAAAGTTCAATCGGACTTTTTGACGAGAAGAAGTTAGTGGGCTTTGTACTCAATGGGGTGAGGGGCAACTACTGCTATGACTCGGGCACTGCCATCATCCCCCAGTACAGAGGCAATGAATATGCACACCTGCTCCTAGAGAAAACCCTTTCGCTACTTAACACCCAAGACATCCACACCTGGATACTGGAAGTGCTCACCGAAAATACAAAGGCGATCAAGCTCTACAAAGGCATAGGCTTTACCCAACAGCGGCTTTTCAACTGCTACCACATCAAAGCTGAGACAATCAGAGAGGAAAAGACAGATATAACTCTCACTCAACAGAAAACCCTATCCATACCCCAAGGCGAATGCCTGCCCAGTTGGCAGAATAAAACGGAAGCCATCAAATTAGGGGGTGTACCTACATGGAACATCAAGGAAGGAAAGAGGAAAGTAGGAACGCTTTGCTTTGATCCCAAAACAGGTTCGATAGCCCAAATTCACATTCAGGAAGAAGAAAGACGTAAAGGATTTGCAAAAGAGGCTATCATAGAGGCAGCAAAGCTCTGCAAGGCAGAACAGCTTCGCTTCATTAACATCGATGATTGTTACGTGCCCTTGAACAACCTTCTCCTATTGCTAGGATTTTCTTGCTTCACTACCCAGATAGAGATGCTAAACACCATCAGAGGAGGGGCATGAGTGAATATTCCATCGCCCTCATTCGAGAAGAGCAGATAGCAGAAACACAGGCTCTGATGAGCCGATACTTCGAAGCAAAGCTCACATCGATCTTCTACCTTCATCCGAAATCTACCTTGGTAGTCACCTACCAGAACAAGGTTGTTGCCGGCATCAACTTGGATGTCTATCAGGTGAACAAGTGCGTGAAGATGGGCTACATAGGATGGCTCTATACCGATAAGAAACATCGGGGAAATGCCCTTGCTGGGAAGTTGCTCGACGAAGCTATCAGCTTCCTCAAGGAAGAGGGGTGTACCTCTCTCTCAGCCTGTGTGGAAGGGGACAACCCAGCTTCCTTCAAGCAGCTAGCAAAAAGAGGGTTCTCAATCCTAGGACTCAAAGAACAGCTGAAGCTGTTCAACGTGAGAACAGCAAAGATCTACCACCACGCCTCCCGCTTCTTTGACATGGGATATTTTCTCTGGCACAAGAGCCTGACAGG
>CAYXYD010000188.1:0-4881 GCA_964469205.1 uncultured Sphaerochaeta sp.
GCTCCAGAGCTGGAGAAACATCAGGGTGAGGTTCCATACAGCATCCCCTTTCATCTTTACCCCTGTGTCCTTCCAATGACCAAAGCGTATCTGCCGATTGGCATACTCATCGGCAAAGTTCAGCCCTCCGGTATACCCTATGTTTCCGTCTATGACCACGACCTTTCGGTGGTCGCGGCTGTTGAGACGGCTGTTGAAGTGTGCCCTGAGGGGATTGAAGGCTATGACCTCCAGACCAAGGCTCCTGAGATAGCGTTCATGATAGGCAGGGATGGTGGAGATGGAGCCCACGTCATCGAACATCAGCCGGACAAGGACCCCTTGCTGCACCTTGGCAACCAACTCCGTTACCAAAGCAGAGAAGACTTCCCCTTCAGCTAAGATGAAGAATTCCAGGAAGATGAAGGACTTGGCCCCCTTGATCTCCCTAAGGACATCAAGCAGCCAATCCTCCCCATCTGAAAAATATTCCACCTCTGTGTTACTCCAGACAGGGAAGCCGCTGATGCCGGTGATATACCTTTCCTGCCTGGAAAGGGTCACATCATAGGACGCGAGGGCTTGCATGGGCAAATCAGCGGAGAGGGAGACGTTCACCATCCCTTTTTCATGAAAAGCATTGAATGCTCTAAGCTGTTTCTTGAGCCTCGGGCTCAGTTTCCTGGTGCCCAAAAAGATGTAGAGAAGCCCGCCATAGAGAGGCAGGAGCATGAAGATGAGCATCCACCCTATCTTGTAGGCAGGATTAAGATGGTCGCGGGCGCTTACAAAGAGGGCCATCGCAATGGATATGGTGGAAAATATCTGAATCCAGAGGGCATCATTCTTGGCAAACCCAAAGATGTTGATGAGTACGACTATCTGTAAAAGGATGAGGACCAGGGAAAGAAAAAGTCTTCCAGTCAGAAATTTCAGCAACTTTCTCATTCGCTCTCCCCCACATCAGAACTGAGTATACCACACTAAACACTAAAATCGCAGAATCAAAGAATCTCAGGAAGAAGGGATGGAGAACTCACATCCGCAGTAGTGCTGACGGTAGAGCCCAAGTTCACGGCTGAGTACAATACTTCGGTCAAAGCCACCTTTCTTCTTGAAATCAAGTTCTTCAAAAAGGGGAAACTGCTCACCTATGCGGAAGATGGTCTTGCTGTTCTTGAACCGGCTGACGGTGAGGGTTGTGCAAAAGTGCTCAAAGCCCAGCTCCTCGGCCTTGAGGGAAGCTTCGTTAAGGTTGTAGGCAAAGCATGCTTCACAGCGCTTTCCCCCTTCCTTCTCCTCTTCCAGTCCAGATATAGCTTCCAGCCAGCTGTCATGGTCCCACACTTCCCGTATGACAGGTAACTTATAGGTTTGAGCTACACTAAGCAGGGCTTCATAACGAAGCTCTGCCTCCTCTTGGGGGAAGATGTTGCTGTTTGAGAAGAATAAGGTGGGCTTCCACCCATCGGCGAGCATTCGCTCTATACTTGCAGTGCTGCATGGTCCACAGCAAGCGTGAACTAAAATATCACGATCATCCATGGCTTGAGTGTACAATTTGCAAACCTCTCTTGCAACCTCCTTTCATTCACGTTACATTATTTGTTGTGTGCAAAGGAGACCTCATGAAAAACAAGAAAAATATGGGACTTTGGCTGTCCCTTCTCATTGTTATGGGCATTGTTGTCCTACCCACCACCCCAATGGTAAAAGTTGGTATCGCCCTTATTCTGATGGGAGGTTTTGTTTTTTGGAAACGGAGCATCTTCTTCTATATCCAGGGCAACAGACATCTTATCAAGAAAGATCAACAAGAGTGGCATAAGGCATGGCCGCTCTATCAGAAGGCCCTACGCAGCGGCCTGATCCCTGCATATAAGATCACCGTTGCAAGCATGTACATCCAGCGCGATGATGCGAATGAAGGGAAAGCCATCATCGAGGACTACCTTGCAGATGATAAGAAGAAAGAGGACAAAGCCCTGACCAACATCGCCAAGACTATGCTCTCGATGGTCTATTGGATGGAAAATGATATGGAAAAGGCTATTGGCATGGTCAAAGAGGTATATGACAGCGGCTACCGTGACAAGAACCTATTCATCAACTATGGCACCTATGCCTTGGAACAGGGCGATTTGGAGACTGCCCGTATGTTGGTTGAGGAAGGAAGCCAGTATGAGAAAGAGAGCCCGGGCATCCATGACAACCATGGGTGGCTCTGCCTGCTTGAAGGCAAGTGGGATGAAGCGAATGCGCTCTACACTACCCTAGTCAGCAGAGGCCCGGCCTTCCCAGAGCCATTTCTCCATGCAGCACAGCTCAGAGTGCACTACGGTAAGGTAGGGGATGCGATCGAGCTGTTGGAAAAGGCTCTTCTAGCCCGTTACTCAAATACCACCAGCATGCGCAAAGAGAATATCAGAGCCTTGAAAGAGAGACTTGAGGATCCCAATACAAGACGGGCAGGTGCTATGGAGATTGATCAGAACACAGCCATTGTCGCTTCAGGCAAACTCCCCCCTCCTCTTACAGAAACCTTTGGGGAAGAACAGGGGCTTGTCCTCTCAGGCTTTGCAAAGGAAAAAGAAAAAGAAAAGCCCAAAAACAAACAGGCAGCTAAAAAACAGGACCAGCTAGAGGATGACTACACCCCCAACACCGACCTCACTGAGGCCGATCTGGAGTATGCAAGAAAGCATGAGGGGGAGTAAAGCTAAACAATGATATTAAACCATAGCCCCCAGACAAACCCTTTCACACTCTGATCCCATCCTCCGTAGACGGTGACCGGCAGGGTCCTGATACCTAACAGGGAGAGTTCTGTGTGCAGTTCCAATCCCAAGGAGAGAGAAGGCTTCCATGAAGCATCCTCGTTCCATAACAGGTCAATATAGGCACCGATGCTGCTCTTCTCAAAGATAAACAGTTCAGCGATAGTGGGCTTGAAAGTAAGAGGGGCATACCCCAAGGTCAGCGTGCTAACTACCAGGTGGTTAGCAGGGTTAGAGGTTATAGTTGACAGGTTATGCCCCTGACCATTCAGGCTGGCATTGTTAGTCCTAAACCCATCAGAGAGAAAGAGCGGCACATCACCGTTTCCATCAAGAGCAAACCTGGCAGTTCCGGTGATATCACCAAACAACCCTGTGCCCTTGTGCAGTACCGTAGAACTCAAGGTCCCAGATAAGAAGGCACGGCTCTGCACATAGTCCCCAAGCAACTGGTAGGAGAAGGAAAATACTCCTTTTTCAAGGCCAAGGCCACTTGGTTGGGGAAGCATTAACTGGGCCTCTGCAGTAGAGGAGAAAAGATAGGTATTCTTAGGCCAGAAGGGGGCAAAGTCTCCGAGTCCTGGATTTGATATATGCTCTACACTTTCCAAGAGTCTGAGCCTGAGTGCATCGTCCAGCAAGTAAATCCTGCCATCGAGTTGCAATCCTGCAGAAAAGATGGGTTTTGCTGTTGCTAAATCCCAAGCGATGGCGCTATCAAAGGTGAGCTTGAAATAATTGAGGAAAAAGTAGTCCAGCTGGCCTCGTAGGGATGGAGCCGCACTCATATTTTCATTGGTATATGTCTGGAAGGCCATCCCGGTGTTGATGGAAAGATCAAGATCCCCAGAACGAAGGGTATATTTCATCCCTACAAAGTTGGCATCCTTAAGCAAGGAGTCATCGGTTTCACTTCGTTCTGAATCAAAGCCTAATCCAAAGAGGTGGGAATTCTTATGCAGTTTGCTGTGAGAGAAGATATTATGAAGGGAAATGCTTTTCTCTATCTTTTCGGACAAGAATGCACGCCGTTCAACTAGGATAGCGTCCATTGGTGGTTTGGACAGTCCCTCAAGGGCTTCTTTCTGCGGCAACGCAGATGCGTAGCCCTTCCTAGCCAATTCCTCTGCAGCCGAAAATTCCATGAATGAGACATCTTCAACAGCACAACGGATCCAGATGGCATCTGTTAGATGTTCCTTCAGCTCCTGAACCCCTCTTCTTCGCTTCCCTATGTCGATGGAAACATTGAGGATAGTAAGGGGGTCACGCAGGTTGAGGGTATCCACATCATAGAACGTGGTGGATACTATTACGGAGTCGGCGTACTCATAGGCAAGACTAACAGGTGCAAGGTTGGTGATGCCTCCATCAAGAAGGAGGTGTCCCTTGTACTCCACTGGAGGAAAGTATACTGGCAGGGCATAGGATGCTTTCAGTACGGTATAGAAATCCCCTTCAGCCATTTGAACCTGGCGACGGGTCACCAGATCTTCAGTGATGACAACTATTGGTATGGGAAGTTCCTCCAACTTCAGATCAGGGCCGAGGAAGGAAGACAAGACAGCATTGAAGCGCGAAGACTCCATCAAGCCTCCTCCAATGGGGAAGGTCAAGTCAAAGAGGGATTGCAAAGAGACACTGGAGACACTTTCGAGAATCTGGTCAGGGGACATTCCGGCGGCATACATCAGCCCTATAATGCTTCCCATGGAGTTGCTGATGATGAAATCGGGGACTATACCCTCTTCTTCCAGAAATTCAAGTACTCCAATATGGGCGAATGCACGTGCTGATCCTCCCGATAGAACGAGCCCCAAAGGGGAGCGAAGACCACCGGTCTTCTCTGCAATGCGAGCTCTGAAAGCTTCATTCCCATACATGATGGGAATATCTGCAGTCAAAATGCCTGCACTTGCATTGGTAACTTGCTCGTTAGCAAGGATTGGGGCGAGAGAGAATACGAGCACCAACAGGATCAAAAGTATTTTTGTAAGAGTTTTCACTATGCCCTCCATCTGTTCATACTGTAGAGCAAAAAAGGTGAAAAAACAATCTTAAGAACAATGAAGCATTTTTTACCAAACTATGTTGCTTTTTCCAAGGGGAATTGTTACCATGAAAT
>CAYXYD010000189.1:0-4845 GCA_964469205.1 uncultured Sphaerochaeta sp.
ATTCATCCCAGCCCCTTAAGAGGACTGGGATTCCTCAACCGAGAGGTTGAAATGAGTCATTAGGATTTACCAGATTTAAAAGGGAGGAATTAATATGAAAGCTAAAGTTGATCGAGATACATGTATAGGATGTGGGCTTTGTGCTGAAATATGTCCTGAAGTCTTTGAAATAGATGACGAACAAATAGCAATAGTAATTGCAAGTCCAGTTCCATTAGATGCTGAAGATGATGCAAAAGAAGCAGAAGACCAGTGTCCTACTGATGCAATAAGTATAGAAAAATAAGTTGGTACTGATACAGGTTGTTTTGTTTAACACTACCTCTTTGCAACAATAGGAGATGTTTATATAACTTTGTAAAACTTATTAGTGTTAGAACATTTTACGGCATTTTGGTAAGATCATTGCCAAACTCGATTAAGGCTAAGCCTCAAGCAGGAGTCCTACCAAGTTCTTGAACTGGTTGCCCCTATCAAACTCATTGGTGAACATCTCAAAGGATGCACATCCAGGTGAGAGCAGCACTACCTGAGGAAGATCAGGGAGGTCCTTGGCCTTCTTTGTTGCAGATGCATAGCTTTTGCGGACGGCTTCATCCATAGAGTTAAACGGGCCGTAATAGGGGATCTTGTGCTCTTCAAGCAAGGGTATGAGCTTGTCCCTGGTAAAGGAGCCATCCAACAGCGAGATGCTCGAAGCAACTTGCAGCACATCAAGCATCGCATCTGGCTTGAGGTTCTTGTCAGTGCCTCCACAGATAAGGTGGCTGGCCATGTTCCTGAAGCGTGAATAGGTAAAGTGTACAGCTTCAGGGATTGTAGCTACACTGTCATTGATGAAGAGAATGGTGTCGAGCAGGCCTACCTGCTCGATCCTATGTGGTACCCCTGCAAAGCTTTCCAAAGCTTTCAGCACCGTTTTCCACTTGAAGCCCAAGGCGAGCAGGATTGCATAGGCACTTTTGAGGTGAGGCATCTCCTCCACTTCCTTGGCACACGTCCTATCGATACCCCGTACATGCCTGCTGTCGAGCTTTGTCTGCTTGCGTACCCGTTTGATTAGGGCATCGGGCACCACAGCCATCTTGGTGGAAGGGGAGAAGAGATCCAACTTGTCTTCAAGGTAGTTTCCAATGCTTTCATAGGAGTTCAGATGATCTGGGTAGAAGTTAGTCATGGCGCATATTTCCAATGCCGGAAGCTCTTCATGCATTGCCATCACCGTATCACGTACAAGCCAAGAGGAGAATTCACATACCAAAAAGTCCGGTAGTTTCTTCTTCTCGTCATGTCTTTTCTCCCATTCTCTGAGGACAGAGAATGCACTGATGCCCATGTTGCCACACTGCATGGCCTCATAGCCAAGTTTATCCAAGACATGGGCGACAGCTGCGCTGGTGGTCGTTTTACCTTTTGTACCGGTTATGGCTATGATCTTGGTTTCAGAGCACCAAGGGGAAGAAAACAGCCAGGCAAAGTCATTGACGACCATCCTCGCTGAAGAGAGCAAGGGGTGGTTTGGGGTAATGGCCGGGTTTTTGACTACAATATCAGCCCAGAGGAAATCTTCCTTGCGATGGGCGCCAGCAATGCAGGTAGCACCACGTTGTGACAGAGCTTCCATCTCTGCTCCAAGGTCGCACGTACCCTTAAGGTCAGTAATCCTCACCTCATCGCCATGGTCGAGAAAATACGTGGCTGCGGAATAACCGCCTCCATTCATACCCAACCCAAAGATCAGAACCTTCATGCACACTCCTTATTCATTATCCCTCTGCAAAAAATAAAACAGCTGTAGAGTAATAAGGTATCATACTTTAGCTACTTTTGTCATAGGCCCTTGCTGAGAAAAAGAACCTTTTAGGTAGAGTTTTACAATACTGATGAGAATATTCGTTTTTGTTGTGTTTTATCAAACCTCTTACCGCCCTTATCAAGCCCTGTGATAGGGAGGGACAGCAAGTTCAGATTTGTTTAAATTGTGGGCTAGCCAATCTTTTTCCATATTTGTTTTACATTTAAAGGAGGATGTTCAGCTCTCCATCTGCCGTTACTGTGGCGCTATATCTCCTATAGAAACAATCTCCAACAATGTCTTGAGTATAGCAGTTCGAGGCCTGAATGCTACTTATTGGGGTGATTTCACTGGATATGTTTATTTTTGAAAAAGATACCTGGGCCATACTTTTCTGTTTTGTCTTTGGCAGACCTTGTAGCAAGTCGATATTTTTTGAAAACTTTTTACGGTTCAACCTCATCCCTTTTCGATGCAATATTATTTTATTATTATTTATGATAGAATGAACTATGATACCGTTAATGCTAGGGAACCGTCCTAGAGGAAGTATGGATCGCATCCGTTCAATCCCGCTTGACCTGGAGAATCCTTCTTACCCCTTGACGTTAGTAACCCATCCTTGCATAATGACACGGTAATTACAAAAACGCCGGAATTGGCTTGCCAATAACCCAACCGGTGGATTAAGGAGCTCTACAGTGCCTTGTGGAAGAAAAAGAAAAAGACATAAGATTGCTACTCACAAGAGAAAGAAAAAACTCAGAAAGAATAGACATAAGAACAAGAAGTAGACTTCTTTCAATCTTATTCAACTGCTAAGCGCAGTTCACAAACGCAAAAACCGCCGGTCGCTCCGGCGGTTTTCTACGTTTGTGTGACCCGGATAAAAAAGTTGCGCTCTCTCCCTAGATCTTCACTTGTCTGAATTAACCTATGAGAGAATTAGCCTTAGAAACTTTTTCTGTTTCTTTAGATTTCCTTGTGGTAGTATGGAATACATAACTAGGGGAGGTCCTTATGGAAAAAGCCTCTTTCCCGGAGCAGTGGCTACAAGTATTCAGTAAGTTTTCACTAGACTTCTTTGTGATCGAAATTGGATCGCAGATAAAAGTTCTGTATAACGGTGGGAAATCTTCCTCATATTTCGGGTATCCTCTTGAAGCGTTTGTTAAGCAGATAGAGGGATCCTTTAGTGATCTTGTTCTCAAAACTGACATTATTCATGTATCCAAAGCATTTTTTGAAGCAAAAGAAGCCAAGGCTGACATAGACTTGCAGTTTCACCTTATTTGTTCAGACCGCTCAATTTCCTTGGTACATATTGCTGGTACATATCTCTATTCTCATGAAGAGGTCCCAACCTATCTGTTCTTGCTGTCAGATGAGAAGCGGGGCATTGTCCTTTCTTCCACAGAGCTTGAATCCTTCCGGGTTAGTTTTTCTGTTGATACAGGATCTCTTGTCGACGTCAACCTGCAAGGCCGCATAGCTTTTCTTGTCCATGAATTTCCCAATATTTATGAAGCTATAACCCTCTTTGCCTCAAGGTATGTCCATCCTCAAGACAGGAAGGCCTTTGCCGTCTTTGCAGACCAGAAGACCTTGGCCTCTTCAACTTTCCCCCAGGGAGAGCAGAAGGATATTCCCTTCAGGCGAGCAAGCTATAACGAAACGTTTTCAGGGTACCGGTGGTCGCTGTTGTCCTTTACTGTAGAAGAAAACGAGCTAGGTGCTGGTTTGGAATGTGAGCTACTGATACGGGATTCCGACAAAACTGCCACCAAACTGGCTGAAAAGACGCTGCAGACGCAGCTTGACCCTTTGACAGGGGTATTGAACCGTTTGGCTTTGGAGGCACAGGTAACCCAACAGATAGCCCTCTGTTCGACAAACGACTGCATAGGGGCTTTCTTTATGCTGGATATTGACCATTTCAAGTGGGTCAATGATGCCTTTGGTCATGATAGGGGGGACGAGGTATTGCGCCTGGTGGCAAATGCCGTCAAAGGGGTATTCCGCCCCACCGACATCGTAGCCCGTCTAGGGGGCGATGAGTTTGCTGTCTTCATAACAGGAATCCCATCCTCTGAATTGGCCATGACAAAGGCAGAGAGCATATGCCGCGCTTTGCGCTTGCTTGGGAAACCAGAAGAGGAGTTGCAACTGAGTTGTAGCGTCGGTGTCTCCATCTACCCTGACGATGGAGCCTCGTTTGAGCAACTATACCACACCGCCGACCTAGCCCTATACCAGGCAAAGAGGGAAGGCAAGGACCGGTATTGCCTGTATGGGATACAATCGGTCCCCAGTGGTAGGGAAAAGCCTATAGACAGGGAGTGGCTGTTCTCCCAGTTGGAAGAAGAGATCTACCTCTGTAATGTTGATACCTATGCATTGCTCTTTGCCAATGATGCCATACTCAAGAGACTTGGCCGTACAGTGCTTACTTCCAAGGGGTATTGCTATGAGGTTTTGCACGGGCTAAGCGCCCCTTGTGAGGACTGCAAGAACCTGTATTTAAGAAAAAATCAACTCAGTAATCGTATACGTAGGGATGTTGAGAGCAATAGGTTGCTTCTTGTCAGTGAGAAGGCCTTGCTCCTGAAAGGGGCGCGCGTAAAGCTTGCCGTTACCACTCCCATACCTCCTACTTGGAGAGATTTTCTAATAAAATATATCCCTTTCTCTGTCCTTCAAGAATTGCCGAATTGGTAAGCTTGAAACTCTTCTATAGAATATAGAGTCATATACGCAAGAGCTTGTCTTGTTAGGGGATATCTTCCTTTGCTTTGTTGACTGAAAACTCTAAAATATGGTAGTGTAGTGAGAACCTCTTTATCCGCTAGTTAGGCGGATCATTTAGTCCGTAAGGAGGAACCATGAGAAATTATGAGTTCACAATAATCTTCGACGCAAACGAAGATAAAACACAGGATGGCTTGGCATTAGTAACCAGTCTTTTCGAAAAAGCTGGGGTAGAGATTACCAAGCAGGATGATATGGGCGTTAAATACCATACAAAGATTGGGTTAGAAGCCTTAAAGGCG
>CAYXYD010000190.1:0-4558 GCA_964469205.1 uncultured Sphaerochaeta sp.
AAACAAAAACAGTACGAGCAAGACAGAGGTTCTTTTCATAAAAGGCTCCTTTAGTGCATAAGGCGTTTTAGAAGTGAGAATTTTCCCTTGAAGGGGGCGTATCGGAGAGGGACATCCAAGAAGGTATATTTCTTTAGGATGCCTTTTTTATGGCTGAAGGTCGTAAATCCCTCTTTTGCATGGTATTTGCCCATCCCGCTGGCTCCAACACCCCCAAAGGGGAGGTGAGGGTTGGAGAGATGGAGAACGGTGTCGTTGATGCACCCTCCTCCATAGAGCAGTGTGTTGACCACGTGTTTTTCGTGTTGTTTGTTCTTTCCGAAGAAGTAGAGGGCGAGGGGGTGTTCTCTCTCTTCAACAAATGAGAAGGCCTCCTCAAACTGGTCGTACGCAATAATGGGAAGAAGAGGACCGAAGATCTCCTCGGTCATCAGAGCCGATGCTAGGTTTGGTTCTGTAAGGATGGTAGGCGCTATCTTCATCAGCTTAGGGTCGAGCTGTCCCCCATAGGCAAACGTTCCTGTTTCAAGCAGCTCAGTGAGGCGGGTAAAGTGCTTCTGGTTGATGATCTTGGGAAATTCGCTGTTGTTGAGAGGATCGGTGCCGTACATGCTTTGGATGGCATCGATCAGCTCTTCTATGAAGCGATCGTGCAGTTCACGCTTGATGAGGATGTAGTCCGGTGCAATGCATGTCTGTCCTGCATTGAGGAACTTGCCCCATGCGACGCTTTTTGCTGCAAGCTTGAGGTTGGCACCCTCATCGATGATGGTCGGGCTTTTGCCTCCCAGCTCAAGGGTAACAGGAGTGAGGAAGCGGGCAGCCTTCTGCATGACGATCTTTCCAACCGTAGGACTGCCGGTAAAGAAGATATGGTCAAAGCGATAGTTGAGCAGGGCGGTGTTCATCTCACTGCCACCTTCAAAGGTAGTTACATAGTCAGAAGGAAACACCTTTGCCAGAACTTCAACAATGACGCGTGAGGTATGGCTACTGTAGCGAGAGGGTTTTACCACAGCACAGTTGCCTGCAGCAATGGCTGCAACCAACGGTGCGATGGCAAGTTGGAAGGGGTAGTTCCAGGGGCTCATGATCAGGACAACTCCTAGGGGTTGTGTCACTATATATGAGCGTGAAGGAAAGGAAAGAATCGTGGAGCGCACCCGTTTGGGTCTGCTCCACGCATCAAGATGTTTCAGATGTTGGTCTATTTCGCTATAGACAATGCCCAGTTCAGTGGCAAAGCCTTCAAAATCAGACTTTCCCAGGTCCTGATACAGGGCTTTGAGGATTGCTTTTTCATGTTCGGAGATGCTCACTCTCAGCGCTTTCAGTTGTTTTTTCCTCCATGCAACATTCAATGTTGTCCCTGTTTGGAAAAAATCACGCATTTCGCTCATGCAGAGCTGAATCTCTTTCATACAAGCCTCCCTACAAAATCCAGTATGACATTACAAAGACCCTTTGTCAAAATAAAATCAAAAGCCTGCTATGGTCGCCGCATCCAAGGCTTTGATGATCTCAACACCTAGCTTTACCGCATTCTCTACATCTTCAAGGCTGCTTATCCCCCAGTGGGTATGGGCATACCTGACAGGGACACCGATGACGATAGTGGGGATGCCACTATGGGAGAGGTGTATCTGACTGGCATTGGTCGAGCCTCCGGTTCGTACAGCCTCTTGCACAGGAATATTGCATTGCTTTGCAACATCGAGGGCAAACCGCTGGAAACGTGGGTTGATGATGGTCTTACTGTCGATGTGACGCAGCATCGGACCCTTGCCAACAGCGGTCTGTCTCTGGTAGGAGGGTAGGAATGTGTCGTCTGCAGGAACTCCCTCAAAGCAGATGGCCACATCTGGGTCTATGGTTCTGGCTGTAATGATGGCACCTCTGCATCCTACCTCTTCCTGGCTTGCAAAGCCTGCAACCAGATCGACATTGAGCTTTTGGCCTTGCAAGGCTTCCAGGGTGTCGATGATGGAGGTACAGCCCAAGCGGCAGTCGAATGCTTTGCCCATAAGAAGTCCGTTCTGCTCGTTGAGGGTGCAGGTGGCTTCAGGGACGACAGGGGCGGCGATCCCGATCTTGTACTTGTTTACCGTCTCTTCGTAGCTGAAGGAGCCAATGTCTATGATCATGCTGGAAACTTCTGGTGCTACCTTTCGTTCGGCTTCACTCATGTAGTGTGGGGGTTTGCTACCGACCAGTCCTGGAATATACACGCCATCATTGTTTCTTACCCTGACGCGATGGGCAGGGATATTGCTGGTGACCCATCCGCCGATAGGAATGAACTCCAGCATACCGTCTTCGCGGATGCACTTCACCATGAAGCCCACCTCGTCAGTATGGGCATCGAGCTGTATGACAGGGCGGTTGCCCTTGTTCTGTGCATAGGCAAGGTAGAGGTTTCTCATGCTGTCTTCGGTGAAGGTCCCAAGCTTGGAAGCTTCATCACGGATGGCCAGGAGGACCTCATCTTCAAAACCTGAAATGCCGTTTGCATCACATATACGTTGTATTCTGGAAATAGTGTTCATTGGTATGACTCCTTACCTTGTAGTATTATTCATACAAACCCTCTCTTGTACAGGTGGTATACGTTGACGAGGTTCCTTTTGCCTCATAGAATACCCTCAGGTGATGGGGTTCGCCTTCTATTCCTCCCTTGGGGAAGAAAACTGCCCGTTTATGACGATGCTGATAACTCCTAGCAAATATATGACAGGATACCTGTCACTAGGAGTTAGCTATGGCTTTGAGTCTTGCCCTTATTATTCTGTTGTGTCTATTAGCTGAGAAGATATGCACCCGCATAGGACTTCCGCCTTTGGTCGGGATGATCGGCGTTGGTGTCGCCCTTGGTCCTGCTCTCCTCAATATTCTTGACCCAACCCTACTTGCAGCGAGTGCTGACTTGCGCCTCATAGCGCTAATTGTCATCCTGCTACGTTCGGGTTTCAAGCTTTCCAAGAAGAGCCTGCAGAAGGTGGGCAGGCATGCCCTCCTTTTGGGATTCCTTCCTGCAACCTGTGAAGCCTTGCTCATATTCAGCCTCGCCCCCTCCTTGCTTGGGATCAGCAGTATGGAAGCGGCGATCCTTGGCTGTATACTTGCTGCTGTCTCACCAGCTGTAGTGGTGCCGCCTATGATACGGTTCATTGAAGAGAGAAGGGGAGAGAAAAAAAGTATCCCCATCATGGTGCTAGCCGGTGCCAGCCTTGATGATGTGACCGTCATAGTAGCCTATAGCATACTCATCGGCGTATATGCTGGAAAACAGGTCAATATCGGGTGGCAGGTAGCAAGTATCCCCCTTTCGATCCTTTCAGGCGTTGCCGTGGGGTTGTTCGCTGGCATTATCTTGGTTTCCCTGTTTGAACGCTTTAACCCACGAGCAACCAAAAGGACCCTTATAGTTTTAGGCCTTTCCATCATGCTGGTCAGCCTGAGCACTGTCCTGCAAAGATGGAATATTCCCTTTGCCCCACTGATAGGTGTGATGGCCATGGGCTTTGTCATACTGGAGAAGCGCGAGAAGATGGCCCATGAGATAGCCTCCAAATTGGGGAAGATCTGGGTCTTTGCCCAGATTCTCCTGTTTACCCTTGTGGGTTCACAAGTGCAGATAGGAGCCGCCCTCGATGCAGGACTGAAAGGGTTAGCCTTGATATTCATTGCCCTTCTAGCAAGGTCTGTAGGGACGTACCTGTGCACATTGGGTTCCAACCTAAACCAGAAGGAGAGGCTTTTTGTCGTACTTTCCTATCTTCCAAAGGCAACGGTGCAGGCAGCCATAGGGGCTACCCCTCTTTTGGTGATGCAAGCCAAGGGCATGCCCACTCGTCCAGGAGAACTAATCCTAGCCATGGCTGTGATGAGTATCCTAGTGACTGCTCCTTTGGGAGCTTTGGCCATCAATTGGGGAGGAAGGGTTTTGTTGGTGCAGGAAGGTGAAAAGCGTTAGAACATGTGAGCTGCAACCTGTAAGCTTGTGGGTGTGGTTACAAGACAGACAGATTGCAGCCCAGAAGAAGGGTAATTTCCAGGATAAATTCCAAGTCTGCTTGGGAGATATGACATATAGGATATTCACCCTGTATCTATGTTTATTACACAAAACAGCATCTGTCAAGATTGGGACAGGCAATAATTAGCAGAGATAATTTTTGTGCATCCCTAGCAATACGTTGTTATAGGTCAATATAGACTCGCTGTTTTGAGGAGAATAGCAACTGTAGTGGAGAGATAGATATTTTCCAGAAAAAAATGATTAGAGCAATAAAATGAAAGAAGCTGTCGTTTTACGACAGCTTCAGTGTTGCTACATCTCCTAGGGGAATTGAACCCCTGTTGACGGGATGAAAACCCGTTGTCCTAACCACTAGACGAAGGAGACATGGAACTTGCTTGTTACACGTAACAGGTACTATTGAGCCGCACAGGATTCGGACCTGTGACCCACGCCTTAAAAGGGCGTTGCTCTACCAACTGAGCTAGCGGCCCCTGCAACGTATTGGACTATAGCAGGAAGCAAGAACTGGTGTCAACT
>CAYXYD010000190.1:4568-4782 GCA_964469205.1 uncultured Sphaerochaeta sp.
CCATGATTCATGAGCATAAAAAAATAGGATATTTATTGAATCTATGTTATTGTCATAAATATGCATATAAATGAAATTTCAGTTGATTCTCCAGAAGCCATAAATGGTGTTTTGGATATCAAAGATACTACTGTAAATAGACTTGATAACAACATTATTGAAATTCTTCTGTTGGACAGGACAACAGGAAGAAATATTATCTGGTGTACCGATA
>CAYXYD010000191.1:0-1239 GCA_964469205.1 uncultured Sphaerochaeta sp.
GGTCACGTGCACAGGAACCATAGGACCGAAGATCACTGGTTTCAAGAAAAATACGATACATATTCTCAAAGTAAGGCACAGCAAGTTTATGGTAACGATGGGGAGGGACACAGACAACAAGGGCATGGGAAGGATCTTTCACCTTAGAGACGCTGATAGGGTTGCCATTAAGAAAGGCTCCTTCCCCTTTGCTAGCCCAATAAAGCTCATTCTGGCGTGGATTGAATACAACACCCACCAAAGGCTTAAAAGGCTCTAACTCCCAAGCAATGCTTATGGTGTAGTTGGGAAGAGAACGAAAGAAGTTGGTAGTCCCATCGATGGGGTCTATGATCCAACGCCCATTGGTAAGATTCCCACTAGATCCTGTCTCTTCACCAAAGATGGCATCAGAGGGGAAGTGTTCCTTGATAATGGAGATGATAAGTTCTTCAGAAAACCTATCAGTTTCAGTTACGAAATCATTGGCCTGCTTACGATGGATAGCATGGTTGCCCTGCTTCTCTGCCTCCAATACAAAAGCGCCAGCTCTGTTAGCTGCAGAGATGGCAACCTGCAAATGCTCGGCAATATCCTTTTCGGTCATACTCCCCCCTTTTTCCGTTCCAACATCCGTTCGCCCAGATTCACCACATACTTCCAATCAGTATGGGAGAAATCCTCGAAAAGGACAGATTGCTCTTCTGCCTGGATAAGCGTACCGGAAGAGGTGTAACTCAAGTAGAGCACTTCCCAGCTGGTTTTACCTTGACTATACATAATAGCAGCAACATTGTTTTTTCGATCCCAAGAACGAAGCATATCACTTCGTCCGGTTATCAAGACAACAGTCAGGTCAAAGCCTGGAATGGTAAACATCTTATCCTTGTTGTCAAACAGCTGAGCCTGTCTTGCTTGCTCAATAAGGGAAGAGGTCGTCTTAAGTAAGTCTTGCTCTGCTGTCTTGCAGAAATCAAAGAATATATTCTCACCCTTTTCTTCAAGCTTCCCCAATATGTCACGTAGCCGTTTCGGCAAAGAACCATCCAACGAAGATTCAAGTTCTTCGAAGTGGATCGGCTCTTTCTCCTCTGAAACTACAGGCGCATCTTCACCTTTCTGTGAAACTGTCTCAGCCAAAATAAACCGTGGAGAATTCTGCACATTTGAGACAGGTTCAGAAGCTGGTTCCATATCCTCTGCCTCTACAGAAACTGGGGGCATTGCCAACCTGTTGGTTAGAGCGGGCTCCTCTACAGG
>CAYXYD010000191.1:1339-4600 GCA_964469205.1 uncultured Sphaerochaeta sp.
TTCTGAAGATTCTTCATGTGTTGCTTTTTGTTCCTCTTCTTGAATCTCTTCATGATGCTTCTGCTTATCAAAGGTAGGCAGACCCACCAGCTCTTTTATTTGAGCCATACCGTCCCACGAGGTTGCAAGGTCTGCAAGTTGGATAAGAGAAAGGGTCAGCTTGTTATCTATCAGGGCCAAGGGGTATTGCCTCTCTCTGTTGGTTATATCAATAACAACAGAGCTGCATGAAACCTCTTGCAGCAGATTCAGAGCATCAAGCTCCCCTTCCAGTTGCAAGAGGGCATCCTGGATTTTTTCAAAAGGATTATAGGGAACATATCCCATATGAGAAGCAGGTACCTGAATAGCAAGTTTATGCTCGGAATCTTCAAAGATGGCATCAATATAGCCATCACCTTGGAGAACCTTTTTGGTGTAGTTCATGGTCCCCAGCATGGCAGAAAAGAATGTTATGGGAACTAGGGACTGCTTCTCCTGCTCGATGGCTAGCCAACGAGCTTCAGACTCTTCATCCTTGGCACACACAGCCCGCCTTATGATCCAATAGGCGCGGTCTAGTAACGTATCACCATCAAAGCAGAATACGGTGTTGTAAATACGCAAGAAAGGACGATCATTGAGTAGTGAAGCTTTGGTCAGCCATCCCTTCGTCTCATCTTCAAGGAACTCACTGTTCTGTCCTGCATCTATGGCCAACAACAAGGCATCAGAGACAGAGAGGTCGGTAATCTTTCTTACAGCAAAAAGATCATATGCATCCCTTCGCCCTACAATATCAGAAACCCAGCTCTCCCAGCCCTGTTCACGGATGACACGATCCATAAGAGCTTGCATATCCTCATCAGATTCACCCTGGCTCTTGAGCATCTCAAGTTGCAACATGCTTGCCTGCTTAAAAACAGCACTGTCCTCACTGAGCTTATCGATGCCCTCGTGAGAATTATTAGCCAATTGGACAAAGGCGGAAAGCAAGCCATCAAGTTTTGCATCAAAGACCTCTGCGATGAGAGAGTTAAAAGGTTGTAACTGATACTTGAGGGCATTATGTTGCTTTTCAAGCAATTTCCTGTCGGGAGCATGTGGCAATATGCTATCAGAGGCATACTTCTGAAAAGCGACCAACAACTCTTCTGTGGAAATCTGTTGGTCTGCATAGAGGGAAAGGGCATAGTTATCAGTATAGCGGATAGACTTGCGGCAAAGATTGTCAAACAGCTTTACCAAACGTTTCCAATCCTTTTCCTTAATTTCAGTATTCTGGGAATAAGGTTCTTTTTTTGCTGCTACCATCGACTGAAGATACCAAACCAACCGGGAAGCCGTCACTTGGGCAAACATATCGTTTGGGCGGTCATTCCAAATCCTGCGTTGCTCCCAACACGCCATTTTCAATAACTCCAAAGGATGAAAACGGTCAAGGATGGTTATGATATTGGAGACATCATTATTGAGGAAAATAGAAACCTCTTTCAAATTTTTCTGGATCTTCTCAGCCGAAACACCCAACATGCTGAGCAAATCCCATCCAGGGCTGTTTTTCACAAGCAGTTACTCCTTGTTTTTGAGCATAGCATACCTTGCTCACTCATTCAAACTTCCTCTGCTTCCCACTGCTCTTAAGTATGTGCAATTTCCAGACGCCAGTCTTGCCGACCATAGCCTCTATCTGCCTGGAAGGATTTTGGGAAGGTGCAAATCTTTTGCACAAAGCATCAATGGCGCGTATCTTCACTTCCCTTATTGTAACCTCTTCTGCTGTTGCAAAAAAGGTTGCACTCTCATACGCAACAGAAAGGGCGCCTTCATCCACCTCTGCAGAGCCTACACAGGTGATGCAGACCCGATTATCAGCTTTGAGGTTATCAACCTTATGCCCCTGTTGGGCACAATGGAAAAAGAAATACCCATCATGCTCAAATACAGAGATAGGCACAGCATAGGGTGAACCCAATCCCAGAGGGGACTCTGCTCTTACATTCACCGTCGAAAGCGTTACCCAAAGCGCCTCGCGTAACAACCGATAGGACTGCTTGTCCTCCATCTTTCTTTCAGGCTTTCTCATAGGGACCATTCTACACCTCTTCTATCGCTGGTGCGCGCATTTTTTTCCAAAAAACCAAACACAACACTACTGAAATCATTGCAAACACCGAGAAACTCTCGAAAAGCACCTTATAGCCAAACCCTTCGGTAAGGAAGCCTCCCAATGAAGATCCCAATACTGTAGGCAGTCCGATTCCCAACGAGATGTACATCGACATGCCAAGGGTACGGTGAGTACGCTTTACCCTTCGTGCCACAAGCTGTATTGCAGCAGGGTGAAAGAATCCAAAGCAAACACTATGAAGCAACTGCCCCACTATTACCCCTGCGAGGGTTGGAAAGCGAGCATAGAGCAACAAGCGTATTGCCATGCCAAGCCCACTTATAAGA
Organism: uncultured Sphaerochaeta sp.; assembly: GCA_964469205.1. Lineage (GTDB taxonomy): Bacteria > Spirochaetota > Spirochaetia > Sphaerochaetales > Sphaerochaetaceae > Sphaerochaeta. The sequence continues at coordinate 3,776 of CAYXYD010000191.1, forward strand.
AGTAGGAAAACCGGTAGGACGCCCTTCTTTTGGATAAGGTAGCCAGCAAGAAGCATAAGGATGATCTCACTGCCTGCCCCGATGGCATTCATCAGGGAGATCGAAGTGATATACAACTCCTCCACAAGATACAGGGAAAAGAAACTTGTCACTGCAGACATGCTCAACCGATTGAAGGCTATGATTATCAAGCCAATGACAAAGGCGGAATCAAACCAAGGGTTGACGGAAAAAGGCTTTCTCTTAACTTTTACTTTAGTTTTATTTTTTACTTTTTTTGGTAGTTTCTCCTCTTTCCAGCTTAAAACCGGTATGAAGAAACACAGACAGCCAAAGAGGGCATACATGATGATACTGGAATTATCCGTAAGGATAGGTATGCCTAGGGCAGAATATACCAAGGAGAACACCACAAACCCCAACGTGCCAAAGGCTCTGATACGGGAATATTTCTGGGCATCTCCGTTGAAACGGTTGGTAGCAACCGTATCAACGAGGGGCAAGAGCGAGCGCAAAAAGAATGCGGTTATTACCAGGGCAAGAATGGTCAGCCACACAGGGCCACTTCGGACCAAGAGGATCAGGCCAAGTGCTGTTGCCGCAGTAGAAATAAGCACCGTATCCTTGAGTCTGCCTGTCTTGTCGACAATTCTTCCCACTACCAGAGGCCCGACGATGCCGGCCACCTCAAAGATGCCCAGCAACACACCTACAGCCTCATAGGAATACCCGCTGTTACGCAACAACACTTGTAAGTAGGGATTTACTATCGCAAAGATAGAGTAGACAAAAAAGAAGGAGATATACAGCTGCAACATGAAAACT
>CAYXYD010000192.1:0-4486 GCA_964469205.1 uncultured Sphaerochaeta sp.
AGGCTCAAGCATGGGTTGCCAGTGGACCGATAACCACGGGCCTGTCCATGTACAAATTTCAAGAAATACAGATTGTTAGTTGACTTCACTGTTGCTCGATTATACCATGTCGTATGGTCCATATGAAAGACAGGAACGAACAGAAGGCTATTGCGCTTGCCAGACGTCTCGGCAAAGAAGCAGGCGAAAAAGAGATAGCGCAGGTAGAGAATAAACTTCCTGCCATGAATAGAGGCCCGATAACCAAGGTGTGGGACAAGGTCCTGGACTTGTACCGGGCTTTCATGAGTAAGGATACTCCCAACTCTCTTCGCATCCTCATTATTGGGGGGTTGCTCTATCTGGTTCTTCCCTTCGATATTGTTCCCGACGTAATACCGGGGGTAGGGCTCCTAGATGATGCCGCAGTCATAGGCTTCATATGGAAAAAAATGACAGGCCTTGCCAAAGTCGGGGTAGCAGTTGCCTCAAAGGCTTTGCCCCAGCAGGTGGAGAATCAGATTACCCTGGCCTATGCCAAGGCTTTTGCTGTGGCCACTGCCAAGCTTGAGACCCTTCTGAAGAAGCAGGAACGGAAAACAATCCTGAACTGTGTCATAAACCTTGGGGTTTTTTGTGTAGCCCTTCTGTTTCTTTCACTTGAGGGAGAGCTCCCGCTCTTACTCGCCACATTGAGCATTTTGGTAACTATGCTCCGTTTCCTCTATTCTTTTTTCAGATCAATTCCCATGATGCTGCACCTTTTCAAGATTTGGTGGAAAAAGCGTACGATTAACGGGACAATTGCGGAATATCTGAGGGTACGGTACCCCTTTATTGTGCCCTTGGAAAAGATGAAGGCTGGAATCAAGATGCTTGATGGCATTCCCACCCTTGAAACGATGGTGGGGATGCAACGTAAAGCTTTGAAAAAGACCATCCTCTCTGTTGGTATTTCCTTGTTGATTGCAACAGGACTGGTGTTTTTCTTGCGGCATATGCTTTTGGCTCTCAATACCCCATATACCTTCAGGGAACTCCTTTCCTATCCCTTTTCCAGGCTTTGGAGTCTCCTCATAAAATAGTGAAGGGAAACCCTTTTCAGCTCGAGGGATTTTATATGTTCTTGTTTTTGAGCAATTCCAAGGTTTATTGTTATTCTCGGGTGCGATTGTGACAGGTCACCTAGTCAGCTTTTCCTCTTACACGATAGCTATCCTAATTTGCCAAGGTTCACGCAGCTATGCCTTTAGGACGATTTCTGGGAATACGCAATACATATAGAAGCATTCGCCTAACAGTGGTTTACCTGACTAAAACTTTTGGTTCTCGTAGGGTAAATCAACGTCAGTCTGGATGCTACAAACAAAAAGATCCTATGATCTTGAATAAAGGTATAAGCCCTTAACCTTATGCTTTACCGTGAATAGTGATTACATATTTTTTTACATCCTACAGCGTTTCAAAAATACCTTTCTCCCTATTCTTCCTGCAGTTGTCCCAGTGGAATATCTTCCCGCTCATGGTGAGGTAGACGCCAGGACTCAGCAACTGTACAGCTGTGATGGCACAGCCCAGATTGAAGACTGCATCACTGGATTCCAGTGAAAATGGGATCATTGCACCGGTGAATACCACCGTATGGCGGTTACTCTTGCCAAGGGCTTCAGCCACCACTTTAGCAGTGTTGCACATGGTATCAGTTCCGTGGACGATGACAATCTTTTCTTCAGGGCTATGTAGGCAGGAATGGGCTACCTCCATGCGCTGCTCTTCAGTCATGTAGAGGCTATCAACAGCAAGGGGACCCTTGAGGTGAACCGTAAGGGTGCAACGTGATTGTTGTAACAACCTGGGGAGCTGGGACTCCCTGAAGGTCAGCTCGCCGCTTATCGCGTCATACTGCTTGTCAAAGGTCCCGCCTGTTGTGATTATCCTTAGATCTTGTGCCATGCCTTGCTTCCTTAGTTGTCGCTGTATATAGAGAGAAGAAACTAACAAGCCTCTTCAGCAAATGGGATGTAGGTTGTTCAACTGAAGATACATATCTTTTACGTGGTTCTGAGTATAGCATGTATTATTTGAGCAGAGAGAGAAAATTATAGAAGTTACAGTTAGCCCCCTATTGAATAGGATCTCCAGAATCTGAAGTGAATTTGGTAGGTGATCTTCCTTCGCCTCAGAGAATCCCTCTACCATGGAGCTTTGTAATAGGGTATGTTTGACATAGTTGCTTTGAGAAGGAGTACCCAATGACTTCAGAAGAAAAACGCATCCTCACTGATGCTAATCGCGTGCTTGCAAAGACCTTCCTCTTTGATAACCCTTGGGATATGGAGGCTACCAACTTCCCCATAACCTTTAGGAAACGCATTGATTGGGAGCATCAGTCCTTTGATGATCCTGAATGGACCTTCATGCTTGCCCGTTGTGCCTTCATAACCAACCTTGCAAAAGCCTTTACCCTTACCACTGATTTACAGTACCTGGAAAAGATACTGTTTCTCATCTCTGATTTCATCGAACAGGTGCCTTATACCAAGAAACGAGAAGCCACCTGCTGGAGGAGTCTCGACTCCGCCATCAGGGTACAGCACTGGATACATGCATATGCGCTACTTCTTGAGCATGATCTTGTCGATGATTCCTTTGCCTCTATATTTCGTGCTTCAATGGAAAGTCATGTACAGTTTCTTTTCCCGTTGGACACACCTTTTCTGAAGCTCTCAAACTGGGGAACCATAGGTAATGCAGGGCTCTACTTTGGATCGGTGTTTCTTGAAGATGAGAAGCATCAGGAATTGGCTTTGTCCAGACTTGCAGAGAATGTCACCCACTCCATACTCAGTGACGGATGGCAGTGGGAGCAGTCTCCCATGTACCATGGGGAGGTTCTCTTCTCCCTGTTGCACGTCATCCAAACAATATGAATGTGACCCCTGAATTTGCAATATCGCGGATTTTGCATTACAGTGGTCATATCTAAAACTACCGTATGCATTACCGCATACAAAAGAGAGGTCACATCATGTTGAACAAAACCAGTATACGCACTATCGGCGTTGACGTCCACAAAGATTCCTACTCAATCTGCACTTACTGTCCAGAATCAGATTCCTTTGTTGGGGAAATCATGATGACTAGCAGTTCAAAGTTGGTCACCAATTATGTCAAGCGACTGGAAAAAGACCTGGGGCCCGATAACAGTATCATCATCGGCTACGAGGCAGGACCGACCGGGTTCGGCCTTCAGCGGGATCTGTTGAAAGCTGGAATCGACTGCAAGGTCATGGCTCCTACCACAATCTACGAGAAGAAAGGTGGTAACAGGGTGAAGACGGACAGGGGAGATGCCAGAAAAATTGCCAAAGCGTTGCACTGGGGAGCTTACAAGGAAGTTATACCCCTCTCACCCGAAGATGAGGCGACAAGGGACTATATCAGAATGAGGGATGATAGGCAAAATGCCCTAAAGAAGGCCAAGCAGCAGCTCAAGTCCTTTTTGCTCAGGAAAGGTAAGCACTATCCTGAAAAAGGCTCAAGCTGGACCTTGAAGTACAGAGCATGGCTCAAATCCCTTGAATTTGAACTATCGACAGATCAGCTGACCTACAATGAGTACTATGCCGAAGTCTGTAGGCTGGAAGAGATGGTCGAACGTTTCGACAAACAAATTGAAGAATATTCCCAGGATGACCGGTACAAGGAAAACGTATCAAACTTGCGCAGTTTTGGCGGGATAGATACCTATATAGCCATGGCAACAGTATGTGAGGTTGGTGACTTCTCCAGGTTTCCCACGGCAAAGGATTTCTCTTCATTCATAGGGGTCTGTCCAGGCCAACAATCAAGTGGTGGAAAAACCCAGATGACGGGGATTACGAAGGCCGGCAACAGCCATCTCAGGCGATTGTTTATGGAAAGTGCCAACTCTATGGCGCGGACGACGATATTCAACAAGTCCAAGCGCCTCAAGGCAAGGCAGTCGGGGAACTCTGCAGCTGTCATTGCCTATGCGGACAAGGGAACTGCTAGAATACGCTACAAGTACAACAAGATGGTAAGGGAAGGAAAGAATGCCAATCTGGCAAAGGCTGCCTGTGCGAGAGAAATCGCCTGCTTCGTCTGGGGTATGATGACAGGAAATATCAATGGAGAAGTTATCGCAGAAATGTAACATATAGAAGAAGTATGTATTGTTGGTGAGTAGTGTGAGGGATGCATTGACAGGCTGACGACAGTCAAGATCTTGCTATCTTCGAAATAATTATGAGACACATCCCTATGTGATTCTCGTTTCCAAACAGAAAGAGCAGTAGGCGGATCATTGGCCTGTAGGTAACCAATCCACGTATCATGAAAATGGTCAAATGCTGAAAAACTGATTCGGCCTGTTTATGGATCCCTTACATTTGATATCAGAATAAAGACGGAGAAAGAAGAAATGAACGAATAAGAGAAATATACGAAAGTCACTACTTGACAGGAGTCACATCATATGAATTAT
>CAYXYD010000193.1:0-4481 GCA_964469205.1 uncultured Sphaerochaeta sp.
GATGACTACCTCTACGAGAGTCAGAAACTCATCAAGCTCAGCGGCAGGAAGCTGCAAAGCAAACGTAACCACATCTCACAGTTCGAACGCAAGTATACCTACTCTGTACGTCCCTTACACACAGAAGAAGAGAGAAACGAATGCTACAGGATGGCATCAACGACTTGGTTGGGAAACCAAGACGAGGTAAGTGAAGAGATAAAATCTGAACTGGGGGCACTGAAGCGCTCCTTTGACAACTGGGACAACCTAGGGTTGAAAGGCATTCTCATCTGTGTCGACCACAACCTCACGGCCTTTACCGTAGGAGAGGTCATCGACGAGAAGCTGGCCATCGTCCACTTCGAGAAAGGCGACACCTCCTATAGAGGCATCTACTCAGTCATCAACCAGCTCTTCTGTTCGATGTACCTCTCTGACGTGCAGTACATCAACCGTCAGGAGGATGCAGGGGTCCCAGGCCTGAGAAAGGCTAAACTCTCCTATAAACCCGACCTTATGGTCGAGAAGTACCGCATAACGAGGCAGTGATGAAAATAGAGAGGGCAACAACAAAAGACTTTGAGGAACTGAAGATGCTCTGGTCGATAGTGTTCCAGGAGGAACCTGAGTTCCTCGAACGCTTCTTCTCACAGCGCTTCTTCCCCGAACACATCTTTGTCGCCCGTAAAGAGAGTGAGATAGTCAGCGCTCTTCATGCTCTTCCTTCAACCTACGTCCAGGGCAACACCGAAAAGCAGTGTGCCTTCATAGTAGGTGCTGCAACCTATGCCAGTCATCGCAAGCAAGGCATCATGGGAAAACTGCTCTCCTACACCAAAGAAAAAACAGATCATCCCATTACACTTTTCCCTGCTGTCAGGCCCTTCTATGAGGCAAATGGTTACATAACCTCCTCCAGCATGGAAGAGTATTGGATTCCCCAAGACAAACTAACAAACAAAAGATCGACTGGGGGAAAAACTCCCCATTTCTCCGTCCTCGATACGATCTATCGAGAAGCAACAAAAGAGAAAGGGGCCCTGATGCGTGACAAGCTGGGATGGAACTTCCTCATAGACGGCTATGAACTCACTTCACTGCAAGATGCCTATGCCTTCATCAAGGACGGCATTGCTGTGGAGGCAATGGCTACAAGCAAAGAGGCAGCAGAAAAACTTATCTCCCTACTTCAAAGCAAACAGATAGAAAGGCTACAAATCATTCCAAACTCACCTTTTGCATCCCTGCTCGAAGGCCCCTTTGTCCAAATCCCTATGGGTATGAGCACCGATGAATCGATGCGTGGGGTCTATATAGCAGAACAGTACTAGCTGAATCAAAAGGATCGAATAAGGCTAAACAGAGACGAGGGTACCTCTTTATTGGTACCCTCGTCTCTGTTTAGTTCAAATTCTTCTTTGAATTCTTCTATTTATTTCTCTGTCTGCTTCTGCTTCACTTCACATATAGTAATGTCATTTCAGCATCAACTCCAACAGAACCCTTATGCATCTTTACTCCACCATAAACTCTATCGGTAGGGACCAGGCTTCCCCTTTGTTGTCTGTAAGGGTAAGCACAAACTCTATGACACTTCCCGATGATGCAGCATCATCGATCACAAACCTGAAGGTATTGTAGCCACCCCGTATTGTCAGAGGAACTGTTGTGGCAAATCTACTGTTGTTGGTTGCATACCTGGAAGCTGAAAGAGAGCCCAAAGTCAGATGATTGATAAGCATTGTGACGTAGGGGCTCTCGCTTTGTAGCGTTGCCTCCAAACCCTTCAGATCGAGATTACCTGTATTGTGTAGAAGAAAGCCCACCCCAAGCTGGGTGTGCTTAGGCAATGCCTCTCTAGGATAATGAAGAGGTGCAACCTCAGCAATTTTCAGACTCTTCCAAAGAGGCTCAAAGAGGGCTCCCTTGCCTTCAACGGTATAGGTCTCCCTATCGATAAGCAAGGTGTTGGTCCCCCTATCATACCAACCGACAAAGATAGCCGACATATCACGGGTCGTGGGTGTGGGAACCACTACCTCACTACCGATCTTAACATCCTCGTAGAGGGTATCCCTTGTCTCGTCCACAAACCTCACCCCTGTTCCCCATATGGCATAGAGGGTCTCTCTGGTATAGGGCATCGCTATGGTCTCACCTGCCTTATAGGTCAAATCATCGGGGGTAAGGCCCCAACCTTTGAGTATCCCCACTTGGCTGCTGTTTGTTCGCATCTGTGTGTGATCAGGGAGGGTGACCTCTGAAAGGGGCGCCTTCTGTATCTGCTGACGATAGCTGTAGCGGAAAGTCTCTCCTTGGGCCGAGAAATCGAGGGTAAGCAAAGGATTGTAGGAATCACTTCTCTGATACAACCAGGTGGCATACTCACCCTTCTTGGGTTCAGACTCAGCCATGATGCGACCAAGAAGGAGGTTGCTCTCTTCGCCCTTCATCCTGAAGGTCTTGAGCTTCTCAAACCTTGCATAGGCTTCGCGGTAAGAAACAAGGTCACCTTTCTCCCTAGCTTCGAGCATATCCCTGCGGGCTTGCTGGGCATCACGGGCGATACCATCGTCTAGCTTGTCGTAGGAGCTCTTGATGCTCTCCAAACTCTGGCTCTGATAGTCTAGAGCCTCTACATCCCTAAATAGTCTCTCTGCATTGGGGGCTGCTACCAATAAGGCAGCACTCACACAAAGCAAAGAGCAAATGGTGAATAAAGCCTTTCGAATATTCATCTTCTTTCTCCTCTCTTTGTATATATTCATATACTCAATAAAACAGAAATCGGCAAGTTTCAGCCCTATGTGTTAGCTATCCAACAGCGTTATTATATCTCTTTCAAAGGTAAGGATCCTCTCATCCCTGAGGAGGGCCAAAGTCCTACTGAGGGATGTCCTTTCCACCCCAAGACGGTGGGCCAACTCCTTTTTGGTAATTTTCAGCTTGATGCTTTGACTCCCCTGCTGTTCAGCCTCATCCTTGAGGTAGCAGAGCAGGTTCTCCTTAAGTGTCTTAGATGTCAGATTGGTAAGGGTGGTGGAAAGGGCATGGGCCTTGTCCGAGACTATCTGTAGAAGGTTTTCCGTAAAGAGGCTGTTCTCCTTGCAGATTTCCAACACCAAAGCCTTGCTTAGGTGTAGGACCTCTGAAGCCCCCTCTGAGACAACAGTCATGGGAAACTTGTTGCAAGAACCAAACAGCAGAGTTGCTCCGTAGATATCCCCCTTCCCCAAGACCTGGGCCTTGAAGAGGCTGCCCTCCTCATCAAGACTCTGTAGGGACACGCTGCCTTGCAACAGGATATCCAAGCTGGTGCAGGTATCCCCAGACAGATAGAGCATCTGATTTCTTGTATAGCTTTTGATGTTATAGGATTGCTTACCGAACAAGCATTCAAGCTCCGTTGGGGGAAAAGAGGAGAAAAGAGGAAGTTCTGTAAGGCACTGGTATTGATTAGCCTGCATACATACTCTAAAGTGTTACATAAGTAACTCTCTAACACTGTATGGGAGAGTATACTACAAAAACCATTGGCTAGGAGGCCACATATGTTAGAAAAGATTATTCCCTTCACCATACCCTAGAAAAAGGTCATTGAGCAGCTTGTCGGAGACGACGAGGTTATGATCAACCACATCGCCTTGGAAAAAGGTGAGAAGGTTCCCATCCACTTCAGTGATTCAAACGTCTACCTCATCGTAGTGCAGGGAACCATAACCTTCATATTCGACGAGCAGGAGGCGAACCACCACAAGAGTGGCTCCATAGTGAAGGTTCCCTTCCATACCAAGATGAACATAAGCAATACGCATGACGGGCTGGGGGAGTTCTTCATCATCAAAGCCCCACATCCCCGCAAGTATAAGGAATCACTTAAGTGAAAAAAGTAGTACAACGAAGCATTCAGATTCTAGCCCTCACACTCTTTGTAGTGCTGGCTGTCATAGGGAAGATCCAGATATGGATGGGCATCTTTGTCCTGTCAGCTCTGGCATCCCTCATCTTCTCCAGGATCTACTGTGGTTGGCTCTGTCCGATAAACACAGTGCTGAAGCCGCTGACCTGGGCAAAGAAGAAACTGCACATCAGGGGTTTCAAGGTACCCAATTTCCTAAAGAAGACCTGGGTAAGAATCTTTATGCTTGTACTCTTTGTTGGAATTCTTGCCTTTACCCTCAAGACAGGGAAGAAGCTCCCTGTCCTGCCTCTTTCAGTAGCTTTAGGCTTCTCACTGACTCTCTTCTTCCCTGAAGAGCTATGGCACCGCTACCTCTGCCCCTATGGCGCGATCCTTTCCCTACCGAGCCGCAAGGCAACGTATGGGATGAAGATTGACCAGGAGAAGTGCATCAGTTGTGGCAAGTGCATGAAGGTCTGCCCTTCTGCAGCGATAGCCAAGGACGAGAAGAAGTACAGCATCACCAAAAATGATTGTCTGGTGTGCAGGGCTTGTGCTGAGGTCTGTCCCGTTGATGCAATCACGTATCATAAGTAGG
>CAYXYD010000194.1:0-4451 GCA_964469205.1 uncultured Sphaerochaeta sp.
TTGGTTAGCATCGGGGTAGTGAGGAGTAACGCTGTATTAGTTATTGCAGTTCTACGGTGCTGCGATGAGATTCAGTGTCTTGTTACCCAATACTCCATCAGCCACAACTACTGCTGTCAGAGTAGGGGCTGCATAGGAGAACGTGATGGTAATGGCATATTCACTTAAGTCGGGGTTTTCAAAACTGGTATACTTACCCGTCAACACTCCCTCGCTATAGGTGTATTCGTCAATATATTCCATTATCCAATCTGTATTAGGAGGAACTGTCTCTTCATACCAGCCAAGATCTATAAAGATATCAGTTCCATCATCAACATAGCTAAGCTGGGAATCATTGGAATCTGTCCACTCAGTGGCGTCATCAACCCAATCAGCATTTATCTCATTTGTAGAATCTTGACTTGCCTCCTCACAACTAGAAACCAACAAGACCATACCGATAACTAAGAGAACAAAGAACACCCTTCTTTTTATCATGCAGAACTCCTTTTCTGTCTCGAATTATGACATTTACTGCTTTTAGTATAAGGCTCTTTATTGGTCGCACAAGATGTCTGATTGCTGTAAAAAGAAAAAACCCTCAGAATTTTCTTCCGAGGGTTTCATTGTTGTACTTTTGGTTATTTTTATTTGAGCCTATTCAGCCTCAAAGCATTCAAAACCACACAGACACTAGACATCGACATCGCAAAGGCTGCAATCATAGGAGATAGCTGAGGACCTCCAAACAGCGTCAGCAGTCCTGCTGCCACTGGAATGCCCAACGTATTGTAGAAGAACGCCCAGAAGAGGTTCTGATGGATATTGCGCATCGTAGCCTTGGAGAGCTGGAAAGCCTTTGCCACGTCCTTGAGGTTGTTCCGAACAAGGACAATATCGGCTGTCTCCCTGGCGACGTCTGTAGCGCTTCCTACAGCGATTCCCACATCAGCCTTGGCAAGAGCCGGAGCATCGTTTATGCCGTCTCCTACCATTGCTACATGGCCCTTTTTGGCATACTCGGTGACTGCCTTCTCTTTCTGGTCAGGAAGCTGGCCTGCTAGGAACTCATCGATACCTGCCTGCTTGGCTATGGCCTTGGCAGTGCGTTCGTTGTCCCCTGTAAGCATAACTGTCCTGATACCTTCATTCTTTAGGAGTTGTATTGCTTCGGCCGTCTCCTTCTTGATGGTATCGGCAACACCAATGATACCCAGCAACTTGCCATCGAAGGCAACGAGTAGGGGAGTCTTGCCTTGGTCAGCAAGATCATCGAGTTGCCTGTTCTCTTCTTTGGTAATTTTTATCTTGTTGTCAGCCATCATGGCCAGGTTTCCGATCCTGACCTCTTTGCCATCAACCGTCCCTTCAATGCCCTTACCCACAATAGCCTTAAAGCCTTCTGTATCTGAGAGGACTAGTTCTAGTTCTTCGGCCTTGCTTACAACCGCTTTGGAAAGCGGATGTTCGCTGCTGGCCTCAACACTGGCAGCAATCCTCAACAGTTCGTCTCTGTCCTTGGCAAGCAGATCAGTGACAACTGGTCTGCCCTCTGTCAGCGTCCCTGTCTTATCAAAGATGACAGTCTCTACAGCCTTGAACTGCTCAATAGCTGCTGCATGCCTAAAGAGGATACCCAGCTTTGCCCCCTTACCCGAAGAGACCATGATGGCTATCGGGGTAGCGAGGCCAAGTGAACAAGGACAAGCTATGACCAGCACACTAACAGCTCTGATAATGGCAGTATCGAAGGTGGTCCCTGTAAGAAACCAGGCTAGAAAGGTCACTACCGCTATGCCCATGACAATGGGCACGAAGACGCCTGAGATCTTATCAGCTATTCTGGCAATGGGGGCCTTGGACCCCTGTGCCTGCTGTACAAGCTCGATGATGTTGGCCAAGGCAGTATCAGAGCCTACTTTGCTAGCACGGTACTGAAGGGTTCCTGTGGTGTTCAGTGTTGCTGCATAGACGTTGCTTCCCATGCTCTTATCTACAGGCATGCTCTCCCCAGTCAGCAAGGACTCATCAATGGCCGAAGCACCAGTGAGAACCACACCATCGACAGGGAGCTTCTCTCCAGGCTTTACCATGATAATGTCATCGACCTGTACTTCGTTAGCATCAATGACAACTTGTTTGCCATCACGCAAGACAGTTGCAGTTGCAGGAGCCAGTTCCATAAGCTTGTGAATTGCTTCACCAGTTTTGCCTTTGGAACGGTTCTCTAGGTACCTACCCAGCATTACTAGAGTCAGTATGGTACCCACACCCTCAAAGTAAAGGTGATGAGCCGCTGCCATGTTGCCACCAAAGATCTGGAAGATGCCCCAGAGGCTGTACAGGAAGCTTGCAGTCGTTCCAAGCGCTACAAGGCTATCCATATTGGGTTCGCGCTTGAAGAGGCTTGAGAAACCCTTGGTGAAGAAGAAATATCCACAAAGCATGGTCCCGATGGCAAGCAACAACTGTAATAGACTGTTGGTGACTATCCCTAGTGGTAGGCGTAAGCCAAGCATAGGTCCCATGGCAAGAACCATGAGGAAGACAGTCAGGATGGAAGATACTATAAGCCGATGCTTAAGGTTAACCAAATCCTTTGCCTTCTGCTTCATCCTTTTGTTTTCATCTATCTCCTCCAATACGGAGTACCCGATTTTGGAGACAGCTTTCTTTATATCATCGAGTGAGAGCTTATCCCCCTCAAACTCAATGGTTGCGCTCTCTGTAGCAAGGTTAACCTGGGCAAGCTTGACACCGTCAAGCTTGTTCAGGGTCCTCTCTACTGCAGAAGAGCAGGAAGCACAGGTCATGCCTCCGATCGCTACTTTTTTTTCTTCCATTAGTCCAATACCTCAAAGCCGATCTCAGCGATAAGGCCCTTAGCCTCATCGACTGTTTCGGTGTTCTTATGTTTGATGGTCACCTTGCCTGATTTTGCATCAGTTTTGGCACCTTTGATGTCCTCAAGGTTATTGAGGGCGTTTACCATTCTGGTCTCGCATCCGTTACAGTGCATGCCTTTAGTCATGATAATTGTTTTCATATCCTAGTAAACTCCTTGGTTATAATATACTTCTTTTAGGGGAAAATCTCCAGTGAAGGACTTTTTGCCTGTACCCACTAGACAGTTTCAAAATATTCAAGTATTATCCCTCTTGTCGAATGGGCGGTTAACTCAGCGGGAGAGTGCCACGTTGACATCGTGGAAGTCGCCAGTTCAATCCTGGCATCGCCTATCAAAAGCAAGCATACTGGAAACAGCAGCTTGCTTTTTTTTATGCTATTGCCGACGGAATTTCGCCATGACATCCATGAGCTCTGATATCTTCAGTTGGCTTTCCTTCTCATCCTCACTCTTCAAGGCATCAGTAACACAGGTATTGAGATGGTTCTCCATCACCAAGTCCTCCACCTTCTTCAAGGCGGAGATGACAGCTGATAGCTGCAAGAGAATATCCACACAATAGCGGTCATTCTGCACCATGGCCCTGATTCCCTTTACTTGCCCCTCGATCCTAGCCAGTCTTGGGTCTATTTTGTTTTTCACTTCTTGTTTCATATCTAATATATATACCCCCCTAGGGTATTAGTCAAGAGGGGAGTGATAGCTCATAATGCTTATTCTAGAGGGTTTAGTATAGGTATTTCTTAGGAAAGTATGGAACTCAGATTATAATACCCATGGGGGGTATAGTGGTTTGTTGTTTGCTTTGTATTGATTTATTGTAATAGTAGAGTGGTAGCGCTTAGTTGTATTCAGTAAAAGGTATAAGCGTCTTGATCAATTGGAATTCATATTTCTCCTTATATGACAAGGTTCATAACAGTGCATGATAAGGCTTCTTCCTATTGGCAATGCTGTAGACACGCAGGTATATTTCTTATGCAAAAGTTTACGTACAGTAGAGCGTCAAATACACATTAATAATGCAACGGCAGCTGGAATTTCTCATAAGTATGTATTGTAATTCTTTGTATATATTCTATGCTTTTGCGAGTCTGTTTGTAGGTTACTTTCTTCTTCTCCGGTCCATCCATTATCCACTATTACCCCCTTTATTGTATCTATTGCTTGTATGTGATATAATTATAGAATGTTCTGGGTTCTGTAAAAAGGATTTGGGGCAAATCAAGCACCTGCTTGTCCAATAACACTAGCCTATCAACTCGTTGTTTTTTACTTGGATTACAAGCAGTGCAAGGAGTTTTTTTATGGCGTTTTCCACAGCACAACAACAGATAGTAGACAGGTTCGATTCCGATGTAGACCAGAAGCGCTGGCGCGACTGGAAGTGGCAGATCCGTCACTGCATCAAGGATGTAGAAACCTTCGAAAGGTTGTTGGATGTACACTTTGATGATGACAAGCGAAAGGACATTGAAACAACCATCAGCAAATTTCCCATGTCCATTACCCCATACTTCCTCTCTCTTATGCAGACCGAATCTTTGGAGAACGACCCGAT
>CAYXYD010000195.1:0-4448 GCA_964469205.1 uncultured Sphaerochaeta sp.
AGAGCATTTGATTGAAGAAGGATGGAAGGTAAGCACCTGAGGATGAGAAGCTCAGATAACATAGTCTTTGTCAATAATTACCATCTGCGGCACTTTGCTGCTAGGTGCCCATACTATCAATATATGATGTGCTAAACCTCCAAAAGCTTCTGAACCAACTCCCCTCCTACTGGATTACTCCAATTGGAGGGGAGTGGTGGTTCGCTCTTTGTGTTTGGAGATTTCTTATTATGAGGGTTCCTTTAGTTGACATTAAACCTAGCGAAGTAGTATGGTTTAGATGGGATTACAAACTCCCCTGTTATGATCGTCTTACAGATTTTGCTGGCTTGAACAGACAGTTTCATACTGTGATGACCGTTCAGTGCTTTGCTTGATTTCCTCTTACTGTGTGGAGTAAAGATGCAAAGCCTATATTTGCAGTCCTGATACATGCATCACCTTATGGCAAGGATCTGGGAGCCAGTATACTCACGTGAAATGAGGAATACCCATGGCAAATGAATTGCTAGCTATAGATAATCTCACAGTGACATTAGAGGATAATACCCCACTACTTTCTACTATCAGTCTTTCAGTGAAAAAAGGGGAGGTCCATGTCCTTATGGGCCCGAATGGTGCTGGGAAGTCAACGTTGGGCAATGTTCTCATGGGACACCCTGACTATCAGGTGCGTTCAGGCACCATCCATTTCGATGGTCAGGACGTCACTGCCCTTTCAACGGAGAAACGAGCCAAACTTGGCATGTTCTTCTCGTTCCAGAATCCTGAGGAGGTGCCAGGCATAACGCTTGAGAACTTCCTGCGAACAGCCAAAAGCTCCATAACCGGAGTTGAAGAGAATGTGTTCATTTTCAACCTGACCTTAAAGAAGATCATGGAAGGTTTGCATATGGACCCCCTCTATGCATATAGGCACCTCAATGTAGGATTTTCCGGAGGAGAGAAGAAGAAATCAGAAATTCTTCAACTGCTTGCCCTAAATCCTCGTCTCGCCATACTTGATGAGACTGACTCAGGCCTTGATGTGGACGCTGTAAGGATTGTTTCCCAAGGGATTAGACAGTTCCATACCCCTGATAATACGCTACTGATCATTACCCACAATACCAAGATCCTGAAATCCATCAATGTTGACCGTGTGCATATCCTGGTCAAAGGCTCCATCGTTGCCTCAGGTGATGTCTCCTTGATCAAGACCATAGAAGAGAAGGGGTTTGCTCCGTTCCTCAATGGGGGAGGGCTGAGCGATGAAAGCTGAAAAGACACATTTTGATGAGATGGACCTCTCGCGATATGATTTCATCAACAAGGATGAGCCTGCTTTCCGTGTAAAGAGAGGTCTTGATGAATCAGTGGTTAGGACCATCTCAAGGGAGAAGGGCGAACCTGCTTGGATGCTCTCCCATAGGCTGAAAAGCCTAGAGACATTTCACCAGGTCCCCCTCCCTGTCTGGGGTCCCAATCTCGATGAGCTCAACCTTGATGACATCATCACCTACAGCAGGGCGAAGACAGGTATGAACGAGAGTTGGGATAGCGTTCCCGAAGGCATAAAGGACACGTTTGACCGTCTGGGCATCCCCGAAGCGGAAAAAGAATTTTTAGGCGGGGTAGGGGCTCAGTTTGATTCTGAGGTTGTCTATCACAAGGTCAAGAAGGAAGTCGCTGAGCAAGGGGTTGTGTACTGCGATATGGAGACAGCTCTTCGCGAGCATGAGGACTTGGTCAAAAAGCACTTTATGAAATTGGTTCCCCCTTCCGATCACACCTTTGCTGCCTTGCATGGGGCGTTGTGGTCCGGTGGGTCGTTTGTCCATGTCCCCAAGGATGTGAAGGTAAGCATTCCCTTGCAATCCTATTTCAGGCTCAATGCAGAGGGTGCTGGCCAGTTCGAACATACCCTAATCATTTTGGAGCCAGGGGCGGACCTGCACTTCATTGAAGGGTGCTCGGCACCCCGATACTCTGTCATCAACTTACATGCAGGCTGTGTCGAGCTATTTGTTGGTGAAGGCTCGAGACTGCGGTATTCCACTGTGGAGAACTGGTCGAAAAACATGATGAACCTCAACACCAAGCGCGCAAGAGTAGAAAAGAATGGTTCTATCGAATGGGTATCCGGTTCGTTTGGATCGCATATCTCCATGCTCTACCCTTCGAGCCTTCTTGTTGGGGAAGGTGCCCACTCGGAGTTCACAGGAATATCTTTTGCTGGCAAGGGCCAGATACTCGATACAGGGACCAAGGTGATCCATTCAGCACCTCATACGACATCTTCCATCAACACCAAGTCAATAGCTAAGAATGGAGGACACTCCATCACCAGAAGTGAGGTCATCATAACCAAGGCTGCCCTCCACTCCAAGTCATCTGTTTCGTGCGAGTCCCTGATGCTGGACAGCGAATCACGAAGCGATACCATTCCCGCAATGGACATCCGTAGCGAAGATGCGGACATTGGTCATGAGGCGAGGATAGGCAGGATCAGCGACAAGGCTATCTTCTACCTGATGAGCCGTGGCCTGAGTGAAGCGGAGGCAAAAGAGCTTATAGTAAGAGGCTTTGCCGAACCCATAGCAAAAGAACTTCCCATGGAATATGCAGTGGAGATGAACAACCTGATCAAAATGG
Organism: uncultured Sphaerochaeta sp.; assembly: GCA_964469205.1. Classification (GTDB taxonomy): domain Bacteria; phylum Spirochaetota; class Spirochaetia; order Sphaerochaetales; family Sphaerochaetaceae; genus Sphaerochaeta. The sequence goes on from CAYXYD010000195.1 coordinate 2,635, forward strand.
AAATGGAGGGCAGCATAGGATGAACAGAATACAGACAGCCTCGCTGCAGGTAAACACCCTTCCTATCCCAACTTGGAGACATTTGAAGATGAATGGGTGTGAACTGAACATCTCCTACGAACAAGCACCTTTCTTACTCTCAAGAGAGATGCTCGTCCTCGAAAAGGAAGGGGTACTACAACGTATACCTGCCTTTTCGAAACAAGAGGAAAAAAGACATGAGCGGACGATAAGAGGATTTAAAGAAAAAAGAGAAGTAACTGCAGATACGCAAATAAAAGAAAGCAGAAAAATACAAGAAGAAACCCAAGGACAATCCTTGACTTCCTTTGTACAAAACCATAGCAACTCTAGCTATAGGGTGTGTATTAAAGAGGGACAAGAGCGAGAAACCCCTTTTATATTGAACTACCTCTTGGATGAGAACTCTCCCACACTTATTGAAACGTTGGATGTGGATATGGAGCCAGAGAGCAGAGCTACCCTTATCCGGAGTCTGCGCACTTCAAAGGAAGTAAAGTCTTTCTTTCATGCAGGTTCCACGAAGGTCCATGTTGGCTCACATGCCAATCTGACGATTTTACACCTAAGGTTTTTCGATGAGGGTGCTACTGATCTTGATGAACTATATGTCACCCTAGACGAAGGGTCTACGTTCACTCTGGTGGAGATAGTCATGGGAAGTGCGCAATCCTATATCGATACCCATGTTGAAATGCGAGGGGGGGAGAGCGAATGCACAATAGGGTGTATAAATGTAGTGGATAAGCAAGGATTGGCTGATTTCAATTTCCATGTCGAACAAAAGGGTGTTGGGACCAAATCCTCCTTGCTAGTGCGAGGGGCCCTATTGGACAGTGCTTCAAAGCTATTTAGGGGCACCATCGATTTCCATAAGGGGTGTAAGGGCAGCAAGGGAAGTGAAGACGAGTATAGTGTATTGCTCTCCCCAACTGTGAAGAATCGCTCTGTTCCTCTTATTCTTTGTGGAGAAGAGGATGTTGAGGGTGTTCATGCGGTAAGTTCTGGCAGGCTCGATCACAATGCCCTTTTTTATCTTACCAGTCGTGGAATTGATGAGAAGAGAGCTAAAAAACTGTTGGTGGAAGCCCAGCTTCATCCAATCCTTGCCATGGTATCTGATGAACATGTTCTCTCAGAGATACAGGGACAACTCTCCAGGAGGTTGGACAGTCATGCTCAATAATCCGTATATCAAAGACTTTCCAATCTTCAGCAACAAGAAACTCATCTATCTGGATAGTGCTGCCACAAGCCAGAAACCCTCAAGTGTCATTGAGGCTATGCGAGAGTATTACCAGAATGCCAATGCCAATCCTCATCGTGGCCTCTACTCCCTCAGTGCAGAAGCAACCAAGCTATATGAAAAGGGGAGAAAGGACTTTGCGTCCTTCATCCATGCTGGCGATCCTAGGCAGATAGTCTTCTTGCGCAATGCCACTGAGGCTTTGAACCTGTTGGCCCTATCATATGCGACCTCTCTTCTAGATCCAGGAGATGAAGTGGTAATTCCTATAAGCGAACATCACAGCAATCTCGTGCCTTGGCAGCAGGTATGTAAGAGGACAGGAGCCTCTCTTGTCTACCTTTTTATAAACAAGCAAGGCGGCATTGATGCTGACGAACTGGAGAAGAAGATAACAGCTAGGACAAAAATTATTTCCTTTGCCCAGGTGGGAAATGTAATGGGAGTAGAACTCCCTGCTGAAAAACTCATAGCAAAGGCTCATGCCGTAGGTGCTGTTGCCATTGCCGACTGTACACAAAGTATTGCCCAAATGAGAGTCGATGTG
>CAYXYD010000196.1:0-4447 GCA_964469205.1 uncultured Sphaerochaeta sp.
GGACAGTTTTCAGGAAGTCGATATCACCGGCATCACGATGCCCATCACCAAGCACAACTACATCGTCAAGGATGTCGCTTTGCTTGCCCAGACCATCCGTGATGCCTTCAGGATCGCCCAGGAAGGTCGGCCGGGTCCTGTCTTGATAGACATCCCCAAGGATGTCACAGTACATATCACCGACTTTGTGGCCAAGAAGCCCGCTCCGATCCCTCCAAGGACTGAGCGCCTCAGTGAGGAGAGCATGGAGATGGCCCTTGAGCTTATAAAAGAGAGCGAAAGGCCGATGCTGTATGTCGGTGGGGGAGTCATCAGGGGCAAGGCCTCAGAAGAGCTTGGTAAGTTCGTAGACCTTATCGATGCACCAGTGTGTACTTCCCTGATGGGATGTGGGGCCATAAGCTCCTACAACGAGCGATTCACCGGTATGGTGGGTATGCACGGCTCAAAGGTCTCCAACATGTGTGTTTCTGCCTGTGACCTGCTTGTGGTTGTGGGTGCGCGTTTCAGTGACCGTGTGGTCAGCAAGGCCAGCGGGTTTGCGCAGAATGCAAGGATAGTCCATATCGATGTGGACCCTGCTGAGATCGACAAGAATATCAAGACGTACTGCCATGTCATCGGGGATGTGAAGGTTGTGCTTACCGAACTGAACAAGCGCATCACAAAGCCCCTTGCAAATGAGAAGTGGATGGACCAGGTACGATCGTACAAGTTGCGTTACCCCATCCGTTTCGACAACGAGAGTCAGCGTGCAAAGACCATCCTCAAGAGTCTGCAGAAGGTCCTTCCCCCTGAATTCTATATTGTCACTGAGGTAGGACAGCACCAGATGTGGGCTGCCCAGTTCCTCAAGCATGTACAGCCTGGTCATTTCTTGACCAGCGGTGGGTTAGGTACCATGGGCTACGGCACAGGGGCTGCAATCGGGGCCCAGGTAGGAAACCCAAAGAGTAGGGTAGTCAATGTGGCAGGGGATGGAAGTTTTGGTATGAACTGTAACGAACTTGCAACCATTGCCCGTTTTAACCTTCCTGTGGTGATCCTTCTGATGAACAACCACACCCTTGGTATGGTGCGCCAGTGGCAGACCCTCTTCTTTGACAACCACTACAGCGAGACTACCTTGGATGGTAGCGTCGACTGGATAAAACTGGCTGGTGCGTATGGGATACAGGGCCGTAGGATAGGCTTGGATGATGATCCAAAAACTATCCTGCAAGAGGCTCTGGACTTGCATGCTCCGGTTGTAATCGAATGTGAGATACCCACCGACGACAAGGCCTATCCAATGGTAGCCCCAGGGGCTTCCATTGATGATATGCTTGGAGTAGGAGAGCTTGGCGACTACTGAAAAATGTAGGAGAATAACTCAAAAAGGGACATTCCAAGAGCGGCGCTGATATTTTCCAGCGTCTGCTTGCGGGGTATCCTCTTGTTTTTTTCGATGTAATGTATCTGGCTTCTTGTGAGATAGGCCCTATCCATCAAATCTTGTTGTGTCATATTTTGTGCAAGGCGCAATTGACGGATTGCTTCCCCAAGCATCATTGTTTCCATAGCAAGAGTATCCAACCAAAATTAGACACATGTCAGTATTTCGTCACCAGAATTGAAAAATATAGCCGATAGAAAGAAAAAAACCTAGAAAATAGAATGAAGGGCACCCTGTCAATAGGAATTGAGCTGATATGCTTATGCTATATTTGAATTTATGCAAAATAACGAACCCATAAAAAAAATCACCTGTTTTTCCAAAAATGCGTCATGAGATGCTATACTAGCTGGTGAAACCAAATCCAGGAGGCTTACATGGAAGAAGATATGCGAGAAATGTTGCCTGAAGAGTTGGGAGCAATTTGCTCCAACCTCTCCAAGACCTGTGCGAAGCAGATGAGACAGGAAGAGGCAGACCTCTTTGGAACGTTATCAGCCTATTATGGAAAACAATCTCCAAAACAAGCAAAAGAACAAACAGGCGCTTCCTTCAAGGACCTAGCCGCTTTGATAGAACAGGATCTTACCCAAGGATATTCCCAAGCGAACAAGGCCCTCAAAGAAGAACATGACCGTGGTGCCTTAAGGTCCTTGGCATGGGGAGAGAAGGCAACAAAGTTTTTGAAGAGCCTGCTTACCAGATATGAAAAACAAGGCAACGCTCTCTTGGAGAATACCAGTGTGTATGTCTGCGATATCTGCGGCTTTGTCTATGTTGGTGAACAGCCACCTGATGTGTGTCCTGTCTGCAAGGTCCCCAGCTTTAAGATTCTCCCTGTCAGAAAGGAGGCACTCTGATGCATGCTGTAAGAAACATACGCATATGTACCAAAGATTGTATCTGCCTGTTTGTCTGTCCCACAGGTGCCACTGACACCTAAACAGGTCAGATCGATGCATCAAAGTGTCTTGACGGCTGCCGTCTTTGTGTGGATGCCTGTCCCTCTCATGCAATTTTCCTGCTACCGAAAAACTACTCTCCCCAACAGCAGAAGAGTGAAACGACAGTAGAAGCCTTACGGGAACTGGCAAAGAGCAAGGCCAAGCAGGAAAAGCTTGCCCAAGATATTGCCAATGCGGCAACTGATCCCATTGTCAAACAGCTTGCCTCAACACTGGTACGGTCAACTAGGATCCTACAGGAAGACCTCTACCGCGAGAGTGGCTTCATGCTTCCCCAGGCTTTCATCACCAAGGAGTTCCTGAAGGAACAGCTTGAAAATAACAGTAAAGACAAGGACTTCCCTAAGGAAGCGGTAGTGAGGTTGCTGGAGTTGCTGTAGGGGAGACCATACGCAACAAGAAACAGCCGATACAGAAAACAACAAGCAAGGGCAAACGCAGCAGTGCGATTGCCCTTGCTTGTACCAGGTAATAATGAATCGTAGAGTTCGATTCGTTTGCAAACTACCTACAAATGGAATACCATTATGGACATAGCCAAAGCATTAGCAGGCATACTGAGGTAATTATGGATAATTCTCTTGTAAGGAAATATTTGAGTAAGGGTGAGGGTGTCAATACTGAATTCAAGGAATCCAATTCAGCTCTGAATCAATCTGTATTCGATACTGTCTGCTCCTTTTCAAATCGGCTTGGGGGATATGTATTTCTAGGAGTAGAAGACTCTGGAACAGTTATTGGTATTGAGCCTGATAGTATTCAGAGGATCAAGAGAGAATTTGCAAATAATTTGAACAATCCTCAAAAGATTAACCCTCCTTTGTATATCCAGCTCAAGGAGTTCGTCTATGACGGCAAGGTCATTCTATATGCCTATATTCCTGAGAGCAGTAGTGTGCATAGATTGAACGGTACTAAGGTTTTCGATAGGAATGAAGATGGGGATTACGATATAACAAACAATCAAAACCTCATTGCAAAGATGTATGCCAGAAAATCCAATAGGAATACTGAAGACAGGGTAATCCCTCATGCTAATGTAGATTGGTTTGATATTGCTTCTATAAAGATGGCAAAGGACTATGCATACAATGTGAACAGTAAGAATATCTGGTCGATGAAAGAAGAGATTGAAATACTCAAATCACAGATGTTCTATAAACATGATCCTGAAACTGGTATCGAAGGGCATACGTTGGCCGCGTTGTTGTTATTTGGGAAGGAGGAGTATATTGGAAGTTTCCTTCCCTATTACCATGTTGATTGTTTGGTGAGAAAAGAGAATCTGGATCGTTTTGATGATCGTGAGGTTGTGGAGTGTAATCTGATCAAAGCCTATGGTAAGATGATGGACTTTGTAGCCAAGCACCTCTCCAAGGGTTTTTACATCGATGAGAATACCCAGACAGTGTCTCCTAGGGATAAGCTTTTCAAGGAAGCTGTGGTCAATTTTCTCATTCATCGCGAATATAGCGATGCCTACATCTCATCAATGGTCATAGGATCCGATAAGGTGACGTTCAAGAATGCTGCCAATCCTTCTTACATTGGCAGGGTTGATATAGGTGATTTCAACCCGGATCCTAAGAATCCTACAATCGCAAGAGTCTTCAGGTTGATGGGCTTGGCTGATGAACTAGGATCTGGGTTCAGGAACATCAAGAAATATTGTAAAATATATGCTGATAGCGCCCCTGTTGTTATTGATGGGGATGTTTTCACCCTTGAGCTTCCCCTTACATCAGAGAAGGAAGTAGGGGAAGAGAGAACTTCCGTAAAAGAGAAGATCTTGGATTATGTAGCAACCAATCGTGAGATTACGAACAAAGATGTACGGGACAGTTTTGGACTTGAGAAATCGAGAGCTACAGAATTGTTGGTTGAACTCATGGATGAGGATTTGCTCAAAAGGAAAGGGAGCGGCAGAGGCACTAAATATGTGCCTACCCAGGGCTAATCTACCGGTCAAAGGGCTAATCTACCGGTCAAAGGGCTAATCTACCGGTCAAAGGGCTAATCTACCGGTCTTAGGGCTAATCTACCGGTC
>CAYXYD010000197.1:0-4433 GCA_964469205.1 uncultured Sphaerochaeta sp.
GATGCCTTATATCCCCGACCTGAAGAGACGGGGTTTTACGGCATATTGGATAAAATATAGAGAATAAAAACATAGGAATATGTGGATCAAGGGCAGGACGAAAGTCTTGCCCTTGTACTTGTTTGGAGGGCCTATACCGGTAGGATCGCATATATGCGTATATTGGTGTACTGGGTGCACTAGAAGATCAAGAGAGCAGAAAACGAACCGAAGAGGTTTTCTCTTAGGTCCATAAGACGTTTTGGAAGAAGGTATAGCCTCTATGTCCCCAAGAAAGTGTAGGATAGGAATTACCCTACTTGTTACCAAGTGAGGAACATAGTATCCATACCTTCACTGGTAAGCACACATACTTGAAACAAGAAATCTCCTGCTTGATTGCAGGAGATTTCTTGTCGTAAGAGAACTTATTTACTTGATGACACTAGATCAGTCCTCATCATCATCCTCATCAAGGAAGTCATACTCCATACCCTTATTGAGGGGTACTGCAAGCTGACCACATGCACCGTTGATCTCCCGTCCACGGGATCGACGTAGCGTATATTTGACGTTCCAGCGGTCTAGGAAGTGGGCAAAGCGCTCGATCTCCTCTTCAGAGGGAGTCTCCCATGGCATGTCCTCTGCTGGGTTCCAAGGGATGAGGTTTACCAGTGCATCCAAGTTCTTCAGGTATGCGGCAAGTTTCTTTGCTGACTCTTCATCGGTGTTGGTGTCGTGAAGCAGGCAGTATTCGATGGTGATTCGTTTCCCCCCAAGGCGCTGGTAGTGTAGCAGTGCTCTCTTGAGTTCATTGAGGTCCCATTTCTGGTTTACCGGCATGATCCTGTCACGGATCTTGTTATCTGCAATTACCAGGGAGACTGCAAGCTTGACCGGTAGTTTTTGTTCGGTAAGCTTCAGGATGCCTGGTACTATTCCGCAGGTGCTGATGGTAATTCTACGCAGGCTGATGTTGAATCCCTGCTCCTCATGAAAAAACCTGATGGAGCGGGTAACAGAGGCTATATTGGCAAGGGGTTCGCCCATGCCCATATAGACTATGTGGGTGATAGGCTCTTTGCTCACCTTGATGAGGTGGATGTACTGTTCGATGATTTCTTCTGCTGCGAGGTTACGCAACAGACCCATGGTAGCAGTCCTACAGAAGGTGCAGCCCATGGCACATCCAACCTGGCTTGACAGGCAGGCAGTGTGACGGCCTTTCTTGTCCACAAGCAACACGCACTCCACGATGGATCCATCATGCAGGCGGATGCCCATCTTGGTGGCACCGCTTTCGTCGGATTCGCTTGTAGCAACCGTTGAGGATGAGATGGAGGGCATGAGGGCCGTGATGCGCTCACGCTCGTACTTGGGTAAGTTGGTCATCTCATCAAAGGAGGAGACTCCTTTGATGAGCCAGGCATATATCTGTCTTCCGTAGAAAGCTTTTGGTAGTTCTAATAGTTCGTTGATATCCTCTGCACTCAGGCCATAGAGGGATAGGGGTATTTTTTTCTCTTGTTCCATCCCGCTATTATACCTATTTGAGCATAGAAATGATAGCGATTGCTACACCGGTAATGCCTTCTCCACCGAGTAAGCCACTTGCAACAAGCCCTGATTCTTCTCCCAAACGCTCCGAGCTGTATTTTTTTGAGAATATTTTTTTGATCACTGAGGATAAGACAGCTCCAAAGGCCATGATGGATGAGATGTATATGGGAAGATATACACCCAAACCAAGGGTTGCAGAGGGAAGTTTGCTCAAGTACAGGATGAGGCCAATGATACATCCGGTGATGAAGGCTGGCACATGACTGAGTCCTCCTACCATCGCTGCTACTGCAGCAGCTTGAGGTGCTGGCAGCTCTGGCGTGCCAAAACCTCCAAAGGACTCTTTCATTATGAGCAGTACAAATATAGACAATACAGCACCGACAACTCCCCCGAGACCTTCACCAAGGATTTGCTGTCTGGTATCGGTACCCAAAAGGTACCCACTTTTGAGGTCGTTCATGACGTCCCCTGTAAGACCGCAGGCTACTGCGGTTACCGCAGCAATGCTGAAGGAAGCTATGAGGGAAGGGTGGGTAACCATTTGCACAACCAACAGGACCAGGATGCCAAAGATCTCCATCGGGTTGATGCCGGTCTGTCCGGTAAGCATTCCTGAAAGGTAGGTGGTTAGGTAGATGCCTATGATGACGATGATCGCTTCGATGAGGCTGATGTCGGTTCCTACTGCAAGCAGGATTATCGAGAAGACGAGGACTATGAGGATCATGGTTCGGGTTCTGGTTGACATCTGCTTCGCGTCTTTTTGTTTCTTGGATTGTTTTGCCCTAGAAATAATCGCCTTGACGAATACTCCCAGACCTGTTCCGATCATAAGGCCTATACCCAGGTTGGATCGGAAGATATCACCTTCTGCCATGGAGGCAAAAAGGCCGGTGCCCAGTCCTACTGGAATGAGCAGATAGTAGCCAAAGATTGCCCCTCCGAACCAGATAAGGGCAAACAAGGGTCCTATGATGGCACCGATACCCATAGCCATCGGGGATACCCAGATGGAGAAGGCAGGAAAGATTGCAGTCCCTTTGAAGAGGGTAAGTAGGGCAGGGATTTTTCCAAAGCCGTCACGCAGGGCTGTAAAGATTACAGAGCCCCCCATGGAGGCAAAGAGGGTCTTTGCCCCATGGCCGCCTTTTACACTTGCCTGCAGCGTATTGTAGGAAGCCTGTCCCATGGGGAAGGGAAGCTGCTCCTCTTCTATGAGTTTCTTGCGGAAGATGGCAGAAAAGAGAGTGCCCAGTATGGCACCAACCACCGCCAGTACAATGAGTCGTATTGTAGAGAATGAGGCATCGGGCGCTATCATCCAGAGTCCGGGGAGGGTAAAGGCCAGACCTCCTGCTACCATGGCGCCACTGCTCATGATGGTGTGCGTCACGTTGATCTCCTGCAGTGAGGAGTTCTTTGCTTTGCTAAGGGCCGCCATGCTGACAACGGTGACAAATATGGTAGGCCATGGGAGAGCTCCCATGCGAAGAGCCACATACATGGAGCTGGCTGTTATTACCACAAGGCCCAAAAGACCTACGATCATCCCTCTTAGGGTTAGGTGTTTGTTCATGGTTTTTTACACTTCCTTCGGTTTTGTATAGTATCTAGGTTTGGTGAAAAAAGCCAGTATCTTTCTCTGTATTGGGCCAGTATCGCATAGAAAGTTTGTTAGACTGCCTAACCCGACAACTAGGATTAAATTGTTTTATATGATATATTTAAAAAAATTAGAGGAAGAATAATCCTTTCTCAAGGAGATTTTTGCATGAAAAAAAGAATGTATCCAATCGTTTTGATCCTTTTGGTCTTGATTTTAGTGCCGGTATCATCGGCTACCCTAAGAACTTCAAGCGCTGCTTATAGTAAGTTTGCTCTTGGACTTAACTTAGGGACTAACACAGGTCTTGGTTTCCAATTTAGGGCTAATCGGGATTTTGATGTAATCGGAAACGTGGGTCTCAATAACTTTGGAGATGACCATCTTTCTTTTGATGTTGCCGCAAACTACAAGATCGGTGAATTTAACATTGACAGGGCATATTTTGATGTGACTATGGGCTTTGGTGCGTATGTGGGAATACCGCTTAATGATGGGCACAGAGTGAATCTTGCTGCACTTGTTCCTTTCGGAATTGTCTATCACTTTAGAGAAGTTCCCCTCGATATGTACATCCGTATTGCTCCTGGATTGAGAATCATTAATGAAGGTGAAGTAGATCTTGGCTTGGGCTTCAGTGGATTCATAGGTGTCCTCTGGAGATTTGACTGATCGACTAGAAATTAGTTGAAAACGTAGGATTGCCGCTTTACCACTAGTTTGGTAGTGCGGCAATTTTTTATATTTATCCCTTGGTTGTTTAGTAATTAGCTGTATTCCAAATGTTTGGCCACCATAGTTATTAGTAAAGTATTTCAGGATTTGACAGACCTCATTCCTAGCCATAGTCAAAGTGCTATGGTACGATTTCCTAAGATATACATGGCTAGCAAGCCAAAAAGGAAGTCTAACGAATGAGAAAACGTATTGTACTTTGTAGTGTGCTCATCATCATGGTTCTCCTCCCGGCTATGGCAGCTCCTGATGCAACAAGTTCCTGGTCAGCTGGTGTCAATATTGGTACAGGGGCGCAGAGTGTTGTCCAATATCGCATAAACGACGGTTTGGATATTATTGTTGGAGTTGGGCTGGACTTTTTCTCCGATGCCATTTTCGGTGATGTGGTTGCAAACTTTAGGGTTGGAGGTTTCGCCATAGGAGAGGCAGATTTTGATGTGACTGTTGGTGGCGGTGCTCTGGTTGGGTTCTATAATGATCTTGTTGAACTCTCATTAGTTGCCCCGGTTGGAGTCACCTATAGATTCCCCGATGATGTTTTTCCTCTCGA
>CAYXYD010000198.1:0-4411 GCA_964469205.1 uncultured Sphaerochaeta sp.
AACAAGAAAAAACCGGGGAACCGGGGAGAAATCAGGCTGATTCATCCCAGCCCCTGAAGAGGACTGGGATTCCTCAACCGAGAGGTTGAAAGTCAAATCTTAAGCGATTGGGGAAGATTCTCGAGGATTGGTAGCTCTTCATCCTGTTTGGATCACAGTAACGGCATGAAATTTAATGCCAAAGAGACTACTCCGATAAGTGCAAAGGTCGTATTGCTCTTGATCCTGAGATTGCTTTTTGCAACAAGGCCTACCAGGGACCAGAGTCCAAAAAGCGTTGCTGTGGTAAGCAAGGGCAGACTGGTTACAGCAAAGAGAGGGAGGTAGGGCAGTACAATACAGAAGGCCAGGGATGCACGAGCCCCTCCTTGGGTACCCAAGGAGAGTAGCAAAGCGGCAGTGGCACCGACAAGTAGGGTAAACAGTAAAACCAAGGAGGCTTTGGCAGGGGAGGTGAGCATCGCTAAGGCGACATTGGCAAAAGCCAAGGAGAGTATCTTCAAGGCCTCCATAACATGGGAGAATACAAAGCGAGCACCGCTAGAGCGGTCAAAGAGATGGTATAGGGCATTGATTACAAAACAGGAAGTGAACAGGCTGAAACTGAGAATTATGAGAACTGTAGGTTGGACAAATCCTTTCTGGCTCCTGTTGATGGCTATGGCTAGGAATATCAGAATTACAACTGATACTACTGCCCCTAACATATCCACTACAGCGTTGAACACTGAAGCGGGGGTGTAGGGGTGTTTCCCTTCACTGTTAAGCTTTCTGCTATAGGTATCGCTATTATAGGAAAAGTTGAAATAGGTGCCATTTCTCAGCTTGGCTGTGAAATCGAGCTTATGCACCTGCTGGGCATGGGAGGTTATCTCCCCTACCTGTCTTTCGAACTCTGAAAACAACTTGTTCAAATCATCCATACTCAACTCCAGAATTTATCGGTCTTGATCTCTTCGATCAGACGGGAAACTTCAACTGTCAACAGCGAGCAGATCATCTGCTCTGCAGCCTTGCGGTCAGTCTTTGCAAGCTCTATCGCCTCAGGGAACTCCATAGGGGGGCCGATATTCGCATAGTAGTTTCTAGAAACCACCGTCATGCTCCTGCCTGCAGTCTTGGAGCGTTTGTCCTTCACCCTTCTTCTTGGTGCAAGAAGGCCAATAGGGACTATGGGCACAGGCTTCTCCAAGTAAATCCTGGCAACGCCAGGACGGAACAGGGCTAGCTGGCTTTGAGTGTTGAGCTCTCCTTCGGGGAAGATATAGACAGAGTCACCCTGTTTTAGGTACGAGGCTGACTTCTGCACAACTGCTTTTCTATCTTCAGGGGTAAGGGCTCTGATCTGTTCGGTCCAGAGCAGGAAGTTCCCTATAACAGGTATGCCAAAGCCCGGGCCTATGACCACATGCAGAGGATTCTTCATGAGGGTGGTTACAAAGTGCACATCACTGCTGCTGAAATGGTTGGAACAGAATATTTTGGGGCCAGGTGGCAGGGGCTCTTCCTGCCATGTCTGAAAGTCATAGTTGAGTTGCAAGATCACCTTAACAACAGTTCTATAGATGCTGTGAAGGCAATAACTGATCTTTTTCACCCATAACTCCTAGAGCAAGTGTACAAACACCATAGGCTCTGGTCAATACCAGGTTGGCATCCAAAGATCGCGGCCTAAAGCTGGATCATGTATTTTATGGGCATCGATGTTATAGACAGCCTTGAGGTTATCATGGCAAATGACCTCTTCTGTAGGTCCATTTGCAAACACACTGCCTTTTTTTAGGAGAATTGTCTCATCGCTGTAGACCTGCACCAACAAGAGGTCATGCAATACACAGATGACACTCAGGTTTTTCTCTACCAGGCGTTTGAGCAGATTCATCATCGTCCGTTGGTGTTTTACATCCAGGTGGTTAACCGGCTCGTCCAACAACAGCACCTTCCCTTGCTGACACAGAGATCGTGCAAGCAATACACGTTGCATCTCCCCACCTGATAGCTCGGTGACCCGCTTGTGGGTAAGGTGCAGGATGTCGCAGTCACGCATTGCCTGCTCGATAGAGCCTTCCTCATCATGGCCGCCATAGGCATATCGACCCATTGAGACCGCTTCCAAGACGGAAAAGTCGTAGTCAATCCTACCGTTTTGGGGAACAAACCCAAGCTTTCTTGCAAGATTTTTCTGTGTGAGGGAAGATACTTCACTACCACCTATATGCACAGTCCCCTTTGTGGGGATAAGTTCCTTGTAGAAAAACTTGAGCAGGGTGCTTTTTCCACTACCATTGGGACCGGTAAGGGCAATGAATTTCCCTTTAGGGACTGCAAGGTCAAGGTTGTTGAAAACCTCTTGCTTGTCATAGCCACCAGTAAGGCCTCTGGCTTCAAGACTATACATAGGCGTATCGTCCTTTGCGTAGCATCCAGATAAACAGGGGGGCACCTAGGATACTAGTTATGACACCTACGGGCATCTCCCCCGTAGGCAGGAGCAAGCGTGCCAAGGTATCGCTGCCTAGGAGTAGGAAGGAACCGAAGAGGCAGGTAGGCAGGAGCATCTTGCTGTGTTTGGGCCCCAGGATCAGGCGGGCCATATGGGGGGCCATAAGACCGATAAAGCCTATCACCCCAAAGAAGGCGACACAGGTAGCGACTGCGAAGGTTGCAAGCAACAACAGTACTATCCGTATTTTCTGTAAGGGAAGACCAGCTGCAAGGGCTGACCCCTCATCAAGGAGCAGCATATCCATCTCCGTATGACTGAGGCGCATGGGGACAATAAACAAGAGGACACACAGGACCATAAATAATACCTGGGCCCATGTGCTTGAGGTGAAGCTGCCCAGGGTCCAAAAGAGGATGCGGTCATATTGTTCATGGTTGAGGAACATCAGCAAGGTCATGCCAGCAGAAAGGATATAGTTGGCAGCAACACCTGTAAGAAGCAAGGTTGTCTGACTCACCTTGTGCTTAGTTCCTACAAGAAAGATCAGGGCGGTAGTTGCCAATGCTCCGAGGAGGGCCGAGAAGGGGAGGCCAAGAAAAGCTGAATAGCCCAGTGTTATGGAAAGGGCAACACCAAAGGAAGCACCTGCAGAGACACCCAGTACGAAGGGGTCTGCCATAGGGTTGCGTAGCACTGCCTGGAAGACCGCACCAGCGCCCCCCAAGATTGTACCGCATAAGATTGCAGTAAGGACACGGGGAAGCCGTAGCTGGAAGATAATGTACTGCTGGGATGCATTGACAGATCTTCCAGTAAGGTTGAGCAGGGTATCAGAGAGTGATATTCCGGCAGGGCCGAGAGTAAGAGAGACCATTCCAAGAAGTAGAGTCGACAGCGCCAGAGCTAATGCCAGGCGCTTTCTCATAGCCAGTCATCCCCATGTACAGCTTGGGCCAACAGTTCTAGAGCTGCAGCACTGCGCGGTCCTTGGCGACTTATCATATCAGAATCGACAAATACCAGGTTTCCTTCCTTGGTTGCCCTGAGGTCACTATAGGGTTTTGTATTGGAGAACTCTTTGAGTGTCTCTTCTTCGGTCTGGCCCCAACGCTTCGACATCACTATGAGGTCCGGGTCGTTTGCGACCAAGAGTTCCTTGCTGTATGTCCATCGTGTTGCTTCCTGGGCAATATTGATGGCTCCGACCATACCCAACATCTCACTGATGTAGGTGTCCCCTGTGGCAGTACCGTCGAAGGAGCCAAAATCAACCATGAAATAGACGCGCTTTTTCTCCATGGTTCTCGCTTTTTCCACGACATCCTTGACTTGGTTCTGCATCGTTAGGATTATCAGTTCGCCTTCTTTGACCTTGTTGACCCTTTGTGCGATCTCCCGTATCAGGGTATAGGTTCTTCCAAACGTCTCCTGCAAATTCAAAGTCAAAACCTCAATTCCGGCATTTTCAAGAGCCAGCAACAGTTCGTCACTGACAAACGCTGTAGAAATGGCAAGATCGGGTTGCAATGAGACCAACTTCTCCAAGGAAGGGTTGTACAGGGTTCCTATGCTGGGAAGGGCCAATGCCTCTTCGGGATAGGTGCAGTAGTCGGTTCTTCCAACCAACAGATCCCCAACTCCCAAGGCGTACAAGGTTTCGGTAGCATTGGGAGCAAGGCTGACTATGGAAAGCTTTGCAACTTCCTGTGGGTTTTTTTCAATAAGTGGCTGGGCGAGAAGAGGAGCGAGAATTCCGATACTCACCAGCAAAATCAATACAAAGGATTTGAATCTGTTAAACATAACACGTGCCCCTTTGGAATAATGGGCATATAGCATACCCAAGCCTATACTCCGTAGGCTTTACGTAAAATCATCTGAGTCAGGTCTCCTGGCTTAGGCTTTTTCAGAACCTGCGACTTCCCGCTTGTGGCAGTGTCATAATGCAGGTTCCTATCCATTACA
>CAYXYD010000199.1:0-4304 GCA_964469205.1 uncultured Sphaerochaeta sp.
TACAAATACCCAGGAACCGAGGTTGTAAGCGTAATACTCACTTGAGCTGGGTTTGCCCCAAGAGCAAATGTCAATAATAGAATATATAATATAAGAAGATATCTTTTCATTATTTTAGTCGTCCTCCCTAGAAAGCGTGCAAGCTCTTTCCGCTCTTCTTCTATAACAACTATAACGCCAATGAAAAACTTATATCAAGAATGAGATGGGTTTTACAGGTTTATTTAAATATAAAATGTAAGTGTTTATATATTTTGTTTTATTATAATGAATTAATATAAACTATCTTATGACACCTATCCACATATTGTTGGATCCTCATTACAACCTCTACCTTAATATCTCTTTAAACTTATCTCGCTTTTCTATCAGTTCTTCCCTTATGTCACTTTGAAAGAAGTAGACACCTTGGGAGATTTGTTTAAAAAATTCTTAAAGATTTATAAAACACTTATAGCTATAGAATTGTATTACTATAATGCCTATAATTAATTATCTGCTTATCACATAACCACTACCAAACTTCTTACATGTTACATCGGTATTGTATTGTCTTTTCTTTCTAAACAGGCTATTATCATGTGTGAAACTTACTTATGTAAGAAGTTACCAATACCAGCACCCCCCTTGGATGCAACAAACAAAGAGGTTTATAGATATATGATACTGCCAATTGCTTCAGAAACCAAATCAACTATGATTGCTAACCAGCTTGAGGAGATGATCCTCAACAAGAAATACAAGGCTGGAGAGAACCTTCCCAGCCAACATACCCTTGCCCTCCAGTTCGGTGCAAGCAGCAGAAGTGTCCGTGAAGCCTTCAAGAACCTAGAAGCAAAAGGACTTATAGAAGTGCAGCAGGGTAAAAGGGCTCTGGTAAAGAGCAATAACCTTGACCAGTTCGTAGAGTCCCTCTCCATGTCCATGATAAGGAATCAAACTCCGGATAAAAAGCTTCTTACTGACCTCATGCAGGTTCGTACCACTATAGAGGTATCTGCTACCAGAGAGCTCTCCCGTGATCCAAGCAGAATGCTCATCGTCCGTTCCCTCGATCGTTGCTGCACCAAGATGGAGCACCTGCTTCCTTCCCTTGAAAGCGGCAAGGACACAGATGCCATCGATCAGTTCAAACAGGTGGACTTTGAATTCCATGCCACCTTGATCAAGTCAAATGACAACGCCATCCTGACCAGCATCTACGAAAACCTTGCACCCCAGCTCTATATAGCACTCGACCGTCTGCCTGAGTCCTATAACGAACAGCGCAAGAAGGTCAACGAATATCGTTACCTGGTAGAGGCCCTTGAAAATGGACAAACCGACCTTGCTGTAGCACTCACCCTAGTCAGCCTGACTACAATCAAGGACAAGTTTGAATCACTCAAGTTCTAGGTGAGAGGTAATTTCAAAAACAGAGGAGCTTCGGTTTCTCTGTTTTTTTATTTGAAGAAATATAAATACCATAAGCAATTATTTTATTTTTTAGGTATATTCCCTATGTTAAAAGTATGATATAGGTAGGCAACTAAGCACATTTGTTTAAACTGATGACATATATAAAATTTCTGATATGTAAGTATTGCATAAAGTTACAAAGTAGGTTACTTTATATTTAGTATACAACATAGAACTTATGACATCTAAAGTTTGCACATAGGAATTATACAAAAAGGATATCAGAATGAATTATATTTCTGAAACAAAATCAACCAGAATAGCAAAAGCTCTTGAAACAATGATATTGGATAACACTCTGAAAACAGGGAGCTTCCTTCCTTCTCAGCAGAAGCTGGCTGATCAGTTCCAAACTTCCAGCCGACCGATCAGGGAAGCCTTGAAACTTCTTGAAGCAAAGGGGCTGGTTACCATAACACAAGGCAGACGTGCCCAAATACGCAGCAACAACCTAGACCAGTATGTGGGATCTCTTTCTACCAAACTTGTAAACAGCCCTATCAGCACCGGCAAACTCATGAGAAACCTCATGCAGGTCCGTATCTCAGTTGCAACCAGTGCAGCCAGAGAGTTTACCCGCCTTGAGAATCGTGAAGCCTATCTTGCTCAACTTTGGAAGGCAAGCAACGCCATGAAAAATGCAGTCCCTAAGGTTTTCAAAAAAGATGCCGAGGGCCTGAAGATGTTCCAGGATGCTGAGAATACGTTTCATCATATTCTCATCAATGCCAATGGCAATCAGATCCTTTGCAGTATCTATGACAACCTTGCTCCCATGTTGGTCACTGCCTTGAACGCCATCAAATTTACTCCGACACAAATTGAAAAACGTGCTAGGGACTATATGTACCTTTGCGAAGCCCTGCAAAACGGTCAGACAGACCTTGCAGTCGCTTTGGTCCTAGTAACCCTCACCACCTTGGAAAACAAGGTAAATGACCGTTATCCTATTGAAGGTGCAATAGCGTACGCCTAACACTATCAGTTCTTCTGTAAGAGGCCTCCCCTGTGGTATAGTCCACCGAGGAGGCTTTCTTATGCACACACCTATCATTGAAATTGTCCATGCAACCGTCAGAAGGCAGGGAAAGGCTATTCTTGATGATGTATCCTTTAGCGTAAAATCTGGCGAGCATGTTGCAATTATCGGCCCGAACGGTGCGGGAAAGTCGACCTTGGTCCAAGTCATCAGCGAAGAGATCCATCCCCTATACAACCCCCTTTCCAAGAGGGTTCTCTTTGGGCAAGAGCGGTGGCAGGTACTTGAGCTGAGAAAGAAGCTGGGCATTGTCTCACAATCCTTACAGTACCTGTGTAACAGCACCTACAAGGCATGGGAGATAGTAGCCTCAGGCTTCTTCAGTTCCATTGGACTGGATTTTCATCACCAGGTAACAAAAGAACACCTTATAAGGGTCGGGGAGATCATGAGGAGCTTTGAGGTCTGGCACCTCCAAGACAAGCAGATGAATCGCCTCTCCTCGGGTGAGGCAAGGCGTGCCCTGCTCTGCCGGGCAAGCGTGCATGATCCTCTTGTTATGCTGCTGGACGAAGCTGGCGCAAACCTCGACTTCCCAGCACGCCACCAGTACAGGGCTTCGCTGGAACAGCTGGACAGAAGAGGAAAAACCCTTATCCTTGCCACCCATGAGCTAAGTGAGATAATCCCGGCAATAGAGCGTGTGGTAGTCATGAGCAACGGCAAGATTGTTGCTGATGGTCCTAAAAGCGAGATTATCCGCGAAGATATTCTTTCTTCGGTGTATGGCTCCAAAGTCTTTGTCGATCAACGTGAAGGGCTCTATACAGCCTGGTGCTGAAGACACGTTTCCAATTTTTCACACAGCAGGGGGTTTTTGTAGTATATTTTAGGTAAGAACATTACAAGCGAGGTCTGCTATGAAGCGTTGTTCCATCATAATTCACAGTGTAAGCGGTAACTGTTACATCATCGGGTCCTATTTGCAGGAGCTCCTGATCGAGCGCAATGTAGATGCACGGCTCTATCGTGTCGAAGATACCGATTTGCATATCTGGGCCAATACCCAAGAAACAACCAATGACTTTTACGAGGACATCCTTGCCCTCCCTGAGGCAAGTGCTGAAACCCTCCTAAAAAGTGACATGATCATATTGGGAAGCCCCACACGCTTTGGTAACACCTCAGCGGAAATGAAGGCTTTCTTGGATACCACCCTACCCCTAAGCAAAGACCAGAGCCTGGAAAGCAAGTTCTTTGCTTGTTTCACCAGTTGTTCCCACTCAACCTGCGAAGGAGCCCATACCCTCAGTGCCATGATCTACTGGGCACAGAGCATGGGGATGCTCCACATCCCCTATGGTGTCCACGAGGAGAACGATAGCTACGACCAGCCGGTTGCAGGTATCGTCCATCTGGCAGGAAGAGAAGATTCCATCCGCCCAAGCGACAGGCTTGGTAAGGAGATGGAGACCTATGCCGACATCCTTAGTGCCTATATCCAGGAGGATGAGGAAGAAGAGCTGGAATAGTCTTTGTAGAGAATATTAGAGTAGAGGAAGCGACTTTTTGTCGCTTCCTCTCTTGTATACTACTGTTATATTTTATTTTTTTTGCTTTGTTTAGTTTTTATCCTACTATATTTGGCTTTTCTCTCAATTTATAGTGCTAGCAGTCAGCCAGAAATACCCTTAGGGCTTGTACTTTTTAATCGCATCAGAATCCTTGGAGAAGAACTCCCGTACCCTATAGAGCCAACGCTTGAAGCGTCCCTTTCCATAGCGAGTCATATAGTCACTGGTAGCACTCTCGATGGAAACCTCATGGCTACCACTCATATGCTTGAGATTATCCCAGTGCCTTACTA
>CAYXYD010000200.1:0-4271 GCA_964469205.1 uncultured Sphaerochaeta sp.
GTCTCCAATTCGAATGTACCGGCTGTAACTACTGTTGTGGTTGTGAACCTGGCTTCGTGTTTCTTTCTCAAACAGACCTGACAAGGCTATCCGAACACCTGCTCATCACTGAAGAGGCGTGTATTGAAACTTATTGCCGCTCTGTTCCTATGGGCAATTTCAAAATGATCAGCCTGGCGGAAAAAAAGAATTATGATTGTATTTTCCTGACTGAAAAAGGCTGTTCTGTCTACGAAGGTAGACCTGAGCAGTGTCGCACGTACCCGTTCTGGAGTAGCATAGTGGAAGACAAAGCTGCATGGGAGGCAGAGATGACCTCATGTCCTGGTATGGGAAAGGGAAGACTGTACACCAAAGAAGAGATAGAGAGGTTGCTTGAAGACAGAATAGGCAACCAGCCCATCATGAAGTTTTAGGCCCGTATGGCTAAAATTTCAGATGATGTCCTTGATCAGATCAAGGCTAGGCTCTCTATCAGCGAAGTGGTCTCTGACTATGTCACCCTTACCAATAGGGGTGGACGTCTCTGGGGGCTCTGTCCTTTCCACCAGGAGAAGACCCCCTCTTTTTCTGTAGTCGATGACCAAGGCTTCTATTACTGCTTCAGCTGCAAGAAGGGCGGTTCGATGTTCGACTTCATCATGGAGATGGAAAAGGTCCCCTTCATCGAGTCTGTGAAGATGCTCGCTTCCAAGGCCAATGTGGAGCTTGCAGAGGAGAGCCCCCATGAAAAGCAGAAAAGGGATCTCAATCAGACCCTGTACGACCTCTACGACAAGATAGCCGGTTCCTTCAACTTCATCCTGCTCAAGAGCAAGCAGGGTCAGAAGGGTAGGGACTATTTGGAATCGAGGAATGTACGCTTTGATATGTGGAAGCGTTTCAATCTTGGCTATGCACCTGATGACCCTGCTTGGTTGTATGATTTCTTGAAAAAACAACACTACAGTGATGATATTCTCACCCAGAGCGGACTGTTCAGCCAGAAGAATGCTACCTATCCCCTATTTAGGAACCGCCTGATGTTCCCCATCCGCACTTGGCAGGGCAAGACGGTTGCCTTTGGGGCCCGTGACCTCTCTGGTACCAGCAAGGCCAAATACCTCAATACTCCAGAAACCCCTATCTATAGCAAAAAACACAATCTCTTTGGTCTGTATGAGTCTTTGGACACCATTAAGAAAGGCCAGAGTGCAATTCTCTGTGAAGGGAACTTTGATGTTGTCGCCATGCACCAAAGCGGCTATACCAACGCTATGGCTCCCTTGGGAACCTCATTCACCGAGGAGCAGGTAAAGTTGCTCAGACGCTACTGTACCAAGGTCACCACCCTCTTTGATTCCGATGATGCTGGGCAGAGTGCCACAGCCAAAGCCCTGGTCCTTGCCCAAAAGTTTGGCATGGAGAATAAGGTGCTCAAACTTACTAAGGCAAAGGATGCTGCAGAGCTTGTGGAGAGAGAGGGCGAGGATGCTTTGAAAAGTGACCTGCAATCCCCTTTGCAGGGGTTTCATTATCTTGTAAACAATGCTGTAAACAGGTATGATAGTACAACGTCTAAAGGAAAGTCAGCTGTTTTTACGGCTGTAAGGCCGTATTTGGATGCCACGGAGTCGGCGATTGAGAAGGAAGCTCTCATAAAACATCTCTCTATGTTGATTAATGTTGACGAATCGTCAATAATTGACGACTATTTGCGTGGTAAGCATTTCGTTGCAAAATCGGATGTACAAGCACCTTCGGTTGGTATCAGGCCTCTTAATCCTGCAACCGTCTCTGTAGACTTGTATGCCATGTTGACCTTGGTGAACAATAGGGCTTTGTATCTGCAGACGCGGTACAAGCTGGTTGTGGAGGATCTTGAGGACAAGGAGGCAGAAGCCCTGTACAACGTACTGGAAGATGCTGCACGAGAGGATGTCGGCAAGAACGACGAATATATCTTGCAGATGATTGATGAGGCACAGCTTCGCAGTGATGTTGCTCTCTCCTTTACTATGGAAGAGTTCAAGATGGCACCACAGAAGGTGCTCAATGAAGCGGTGAATCGGATTCAACTCAGAAACTACGAAAAGAAACGGATGAGCAACAAAAGGTTGCTTGACATCAGCCTCAGTGATGGAACATCAGATGACGGGATCGAGGATTTGCTCCGGGAGAAGACAGAGATTGATGCAAAGATCTCCCTCCTCAGGCAGGCCCTTGGACGGGATACTATAACAGGTAGGTAATTATACAGATGCTCGATGAAAATATTTCTCAAACTATCATTAAAGATTTAGTCGCAAATTCAGCTTTGAAGGGTCATGTCTCAAAAGATGATATCCGCAAAGCATTAGGTGCGGATTTGGCTACTGAAGAAGCGGTTGATGAGATTTTGCAGACATTAGGAGAACTGGAGATTCCTGTGACTGAGAGTGACAAGGCCAAAGTCCCCGGTATCTTCGTTGAAGATCCGACAGATGATGATATAGATACAGATACTGAAGAAGAACCAGATGATGACTTGCTTGAAGACGCCATCTCAGAAGAAGAGGTTGATGTCGTAGACAAGTCCGCCATTGATGACTATCCGACCAAGGAACCTGCCAAAAAAAAGGCAGCTGCCGATGGTGATGATGCAGACGACGATGACGAGGATGCTGAGGAAGAGGAGAGTGACGACTCGATGAAACGTGCCTGGAGTGGCATGAGCACCGACGATGATGCTGCTGGTGGAAACCGCTTTGTAGACATCTCATCGCTCAACGATCATGACAGCGATACCGAACACGTCCGTCACAATACCATTTTGGGAACTGACAAGAGCGACTCCTCAGGGGATGACCCCATACGTCTCTACCTTCGCGAGATTGGTAAGGAAAATCTGCTTACAGCAGAACAGGAAGTCGAACTGAGCAAAAAGATGGAAGACGGAGCCTTGATCATCAAGGAAGTCATCCAGGAAAGCGGGATCATGATCACGCGTTTCTACAACATCATCAAGACGCTCAATACCAAGATGGAAGGCCAGGAAGAGGAGTACAACGCTAAGGAATACAAAGATCTGATGACCAATCAGAAGCGTTTTACCCAGAACTACAAGGAGCCTCTGAAGGAAGTTCAGGCTGCCTTGAAGAACTATATGGCTAAGAAAGAACAGATGATCAGCAGTGGTGAGGATGTGTTCAATGACGAAACTCTGGGCAAGAGTCGAGTCACCTTGCTCAAGAAGCTTGGAAAGATTGATCTTCAGCCAGAGGAGATAACCTCCTTTACCCATGACTTTGTCTCTTCGGAGAACAAGATCCGCTCCTACAAGGAGAAGAAACAGCAGTTGGAAAACAAGCTGCATATCTCCACACCTAAGGAACTTCGTCAGTTGGGCCGCGACCTCGCAACCCAGAGCCGTTGCTCCCTCATAGAAGAGGAGCTCCATCTTACCAGCGATACCATCAAGGGCCTTATCCGCGAGCTCCAGCTCACAGACAAGGACCTGAAGATGATCGAGTACCAGTTTGAGGAATGTTGTGAAAACATCCTTGTGCACTCGACCAAGATCAAATACGGGCAGAAGATGATGAAGGATGCAAAGGACCGACTCATTCGGGCCAACTTGCGTCTTGTTGTCTCCATAGCCAAAAAATATACCAACCGTGGCCTGCACTTCTTTGACCTTGTCCAGGAAGGGAACATCGGCCTTATCAAGGCAGTTGAGAAATTTGAATACCGTAAGGGTTTCAAATTCTCGACCTATGCAACCTGGTGGATTCGCCAGGCGATCACCCGCTCAATCAGTGACCAGGCACGGACCATCCGTGTTCCTGTGCACATGATCGAGCAGATCAACAAAGTAGTTCGCGAGTCCAGGATGCTGATGCAGTCCTTAGGTCGCGAACCTACCGATGAAGAGGTTGCTGAGAAGCTTGGCTGGACCGAGGTGAAGGTCAAGGCAGTCAAGAACGTTGCGCGTGAGCCCATCAGTCTGGAAACACCTGTAGGAGAGGAGGAAGACTCCTTGCTTTCGGACTTCATTGAAGACAAGGAAGTTGAGAACCCTGCAACCCAGACAGCGTACTCCTTGCTTCAGGAACAGCTGAAGGACGTTCTTGCAACCCTTCCTGCACGTGAGCAGGAGGTTTTGAAAATGCGATTCGGCCTTGAAGACGGATACTCATTGACACTTGAAGAGGTAGGGTTGTATTTTGAAGTAACCAGAGAGCGTATCAGGCAGATAGAAGCCAAGGCTCTGAGAAGGTTGCGACACCCCAAGCGCAGTAGGAAATTGAAGG
>CAYXYD010000201.1:0-4210 GCA_964469205.1 uncultured Sphaerochaeta sp.
ATGGGACGAGAGGTTATGTGTGCCATTACAGATGGCAAGCTTGACTTCGGCCCCTGGGAGCAGATCTTCTACTATGAGCTGGATGGAAAGAGGGAGAAACGGGCTTTGATAAAGATTATTGGGGAATGATCAAGCTTGAGGAACTTTTGGAACCATTTTAGAAATGAACACATACTTAAACCTTTATCTATATAGCGATGTTTTTAGGTAATATGTAGAGCGGATCTATATCACACAGAAAAAAATGATTGGACCTATAAAAACTAAAGATTAGAGAAAAATGGACTTTTGCCCTTTCCGCTCTCTCAATATTTTAGTAAGTTTCTTAGCACATAGTCTTTTATATCCTAGTCGTTCTTCTAACAAAATACATGTTGTTAGAAGTTGTTTATACTACAGCACACTAGGAATGGTAATAGCCAATGTTGATCCTTTTGCTTGTGATGGGAATAATTGATTGTGATCTAATTTTTTTGAGGTGAATTTTATTATGCAGATTTCTGACAAACATGTTGTAAGTATGAACTACACACTGAAAGACGATCAAGGGAAAGTTCTTGATACTTCTGAGAACCGAGATCCACTGAAGTTTATTGTAGGTGCAGGGATGATTATTCCTGGACTAGAAAAAGAACTTCAAGGCAAAGAGAAAGGTGATACATTATCTGTCACATTGCAACCTAAAGATGGCTACGGTGAATATGATGAAGCCCAAATGGTTGATGTCCCAAAAACCCAGTTTCAAGAAGGAACTGATATCAAAGCAGGTATGCAGGTACAGGCCCAAAACTCCGAGGGCGACGTTCAGGTACTCACTGTTAAAGAAATTAAGGGTGATAACGTAACCCTTGATGCCAACCATCCTCTCGCGGGACAGACACTTCATTTCGATGTACAGATCGATGACGTTCGAGAAGCTACTGACGAAGAAGTGGAACATAAGCACGTACACTAATTTTAACGTTAAAACAGCAGAGTAATGACCACCGGCTATTCCGGTGGTCATTACTTTCGCCTAAAAACATTGCTACTAGTATAGTATGTAATCCATCAATTTGGGTTCCTTCTACAATAACCGCTAAGGCTACAACAGTACGACGTTCTCTAATGGGCCGTATCCTATATGAGACAAAGAATTATTCGTTATACACAAACTTTTGGGAGCAGGAGAAGTAAGGCCTTTCTAAATTATCAGAAAGAGGAGAGATTCATATATGATAAGACAGAGGGTGAAGTTCTCTACAGAGGCAACGATTTATTTAAAAAAGATACTGCTCAGATGAAAGAGATGACCAAGAAGATACAGATGATATTCCAAGATCCTTATTCTTCTCTCAATCCTCGAAAGAAAATTTCGAAAATCATAGGGCAATCTCTCGATATCCATGCTATTGGAACCTCTGGTGAACGGATAGAAAGAATAGAGTTTCTTATGGAAGAAGTGGGACTAAATCCTAAATACCGTGCTAGGTATCCTCATCAATTTTCTGGTGGACAACGTCAGCGCATTGGGATCGCACGGGCATTAGCATTGCAACCTGAGTTTATTGTGTGTGATGAAGCCATTTCAGCTCTTGATGTTTCTGTCCAGGCTCAGATTTTAAATCTTTTACTCGATTTACAGGAAAAACATCAATTTACCTATATGTTTATTGCTCATGATTTAGCAGTTGTTGAATTTATTGCAACTCGAATCCTCGTTATGTATTTAGGGAGAATAGTTGAAATTGCAACAAAAGCAGAATTAGTCGATCATCATGTACACCCTTACACAAAAGCTCTCTTTATTGCTCCCCCCGTAACTTCCCCTAAAGAGAGGAAAGTGGGAAAGCACCTCTTCCAAGGTGATGTTCCTTCCCCAATTAATCCCCCTTCAGGGTGCCACTTCCATCCTCGTTGCCTATATGCAGTCGATAAATGTAAAGTTGCGTATCCTCCTCTTAAAGAGGTCACTCCAGGCCATTTTGCAGCCTGTTGGGTAGTGCAAAACGATATTTTCTAATTTTTCAGTTCTACTTCTCATCCCAAGTATTAGGCCAGTTCCACTAGTCACGGTTCAGTATAAAAGAAGCATACCTAGTTTTCCTTAGTGAAAGAACCTCACGTCCAGCGTCTTCATCAACTCTATCGAAAGCGGTTTGCTCCTAGACTTTGAGGTTTGGCTTGAGAGGCTCGCTCCAGAACTCCCACATGAGCAGTACAAGCACAACAAAGGTGATGAGATGAATGCCGACGGCCATCTCAAACGCAGCATCATGGGTCGTGAATCTGTGGTTGCCATTACGGGAGGAAAACTCGATTTTGGCTCCTGGGAGCAACTCTTCTCCAATGACTTTGACGGGATGCGCGATAAGCACTGCCTCATTAAAATCCTAGGGGAGTAAGAGCAATACAAGCGAAATGAGCAGTATGAGCGATAGGCATTATCGCTCATACCTCTGCGAACCTACATAGACTCGCCAAGAACTTTCGTACGGTAGGCCTTCAAACCTGCCTCAAAGCACTTGAGTGCCTCTGCAAGGTCTTCGATATTGAGCACATAGGCTATTCTTACCTGTTTGCGTCCAAGACCTTCTGTCTCATAGAAATCCTCACAAGGGGCTACCATCACCGTCTTTCCATCCAAGGAGAAATCCTTGAGCATAAAGATAGCGAAATCCTCAGCATTATCAACGGGAAGCTCGGCTACCAGATAGAAAGCACCCTTAGGAACATTGCAGACAACACCATCTATCTTCTGCAGGCCCTCTGCGGTAAAGTCCCTGCGCTTTTCATACTCAGCCTTTACCTCTTCTAGGTAGGCGTCATCAGTTTCCAAGGCAGCCCTTGCCGCCACCTGCTCTATCTCAGGGGGACAAAGCCTTGCCTGGGCAAGTTTGAGGGCGCTGGCCAATACCTCGGGATTCTTGCTTACAAGAGCCCCTATGCGCGATCCACACATGCTGTAGCGCTTGGAAAAGCTATCAACACAAACTACCCTATCTGCAAACTCAGGAAAGGCCAGCACACTGGTAAACTCCTCACCGTCATAACAGAACTCCCTATACACCTCATCGACGATGAGGAAGATGTCATGCTTCTTGGCAAGATTGAGCAACTGCAACAGTTCATCCTTGGTATAGACATGACCGGTAGGGTTGTTGGGGCTACATACCAGGATTGCCCCAGTCTTACGGGTGATCCTCTTCTCAAACTCAGAAATGTCAGGAAGGGAAAATCCCTCCTCTATCTGGCTTGTGACAGGCACCAGATTGACCATCGCAGAGTGGGCAAACGAGGAAACGTTGGTATAGTAGGGTTCAGGGATGATAACCTCATCATAGGGGTCACAGAGAGTCATGAAGGCAAATTGCAAAGCCTCACTGCCTCCGGTGGTGATGAGAAGCTCATCACTGCTTACCTCCAGGCCATACTTTGCATAGTAAGCAGGCATAGCCTCCCTCAGATCTTCACGGCCTTCACTGCTCCCATAGGCAATGATGGTCTGGTCATAGTTGCGTACGGCCTCAAGGACTTGAGAGGGGGTATTGATATCGGGCTGGCCTATGTTGAGATAGTACACCTTGATACCTCTTTTTTGGGCATCACGGGCATAGGGTGAAAGTCTTCTGATGGGTGAACATTGAAATGCGGAAATACGATTTGACATTTTCATGGTAAATTCTCCAGTTTGTATTGGGCTTCGATACATAGTGCATTACCTTCTCCGCTCTACGGGAGGAGGAAGGCAAAGTGGAATTACCCGGATACCGCTAGCCTAGGGCTACGTGCGGTCCGGGTCACTAGCACTGTCAGAGGCCTTTTGCGCTGTTTTTTGTGCCTGAGTATTGTCAATCATGATCTGGATGAACTTTCTGTTATCGAGCAAAGGACTGATGGACCGGCCATGGTGCAGACGGCTGATAACCCTGGCAAATAGCTCGGTTATGTCAACTTGGACATACCACTCCTTTTCCAGAAGGTCGCGCCCATGGTAGACAGCATTGGTTCCAATGATCCTATGGAAAATACCCTCTTGATAGGCTTGCTCAAACTCTTCTATTGCATTGGCATTGAAAAAGGGCAGGCTCACCATACAGATGACGCGCTTTGCCCCGAGGTTCATCAGTTCGCGCATGGCGATGATCAGGGTCCCTCCGGTAGCCAGCATATCGTCAGCCATAAGCACGGTCTTGCCTGTAACATCTCCAAGGAGGTTGATGCTCTTGAT
>CAYXYD010000202.1:0-4204 GCA_964469205.1 uncultured Sphaerochaeta sp.
GATGAACTTGGCTAGAGTGTGTTTCTTGCCCAGATCCATAAAGAGTACCTTCTTTAGGGAATACCCCTCATTCAGGCTCTTCTGCAGGGTTTCCTTGACCGTATTCTCATCCATATCGGAGGGGATCATCAACTCTGCAAGCATCACCTCATTGTCCCCACTCACCCCTAAGGCTAGGGGGTTCACAAACTCAAGCCTTGGCTTGGGATTGTACCCTTGGGTAAACTGCAGGTTCAGGCCACTACGCTGAAAGGACATCTCAAAGTTGCGCATCGCATTGATATGACTGATGAACAGGGACCTGCCGGTCCGCCTGTACGTTATGATGACCTGCTTGGGAGGATAGACAGGAAGCACCCGAGAAGGCAGTTTTTCCTGGTTTGCCTTAAGCCCTTCCAAAAGGGTATCCTCATGTTCGGTGTCAACTACCTCAATCTGCTTGTTGCAGACACCACAGAGGTGGTCGCATTCCGGCAGACAACGATCGGTAAGCAACAGGCTTCTAGCCTGTTCAAACTCCTGTTTCAGGAACTTCTTGGTGACACGCAAGGATACCGAATCCCAAGGAAGGTCCTCTTCTGTGGATAGTGGCTTGAAGATCGCTTCGGTAGGGTCATAGTCAGCTTCTGCTATCGCTTGCATCCACAGTTCCGATTGGAGATGTTCATCCCAAGCATCAAGGCGACAGCCCTTTTTATAAGCACTTTCTATAACTGAGCCATAACGCTCATCCCCACGGCTGATGAGACCTTCCAGATAACTGATGTTCGGCTCATGATAACTAATCTTACAGCCACGTATCCTCTCTTGGATACTGCGCTTGAGCGCAGAGAGCTGTTCATACGACTGTTGGGGTGTAAGCTGCTCTGCCCACTGGAAAGGGGTATGGGGCTTAGGAATGAAGGTACCTATATTGATGTTCATGTTGAGATGACTAGCATCATAGACCTGGCTGAGATAGTCGACTATCGCCTGGTTCTCCCGCTCCCTGTCTACAAAGGGAAGACCTATCATGAAGTAAAACTTTGCCTGCTTCCATCCCCTACCCTTGGCTTCCTTTGCTATCGCAATGACCTGGTCGAGTGGAACCGGCTTGTTCATGGCCAGCTGCCAGCTTTCCACAGGGGTCTCGATAGCAAAGGTAAGTCCGCTTTTGCGCACTTCTGAAAGCTGTTCGAGAATTCCCAGGGCAAAGGAGTTCACCTTGAGGCTTGGAAGGGAGAAGGAGACATGATCTGCTCCAAACTCGGAGTGGAGGTTCTCTATGATCTCCTTGATATATGGGTGGTCGCCACTGGACAAGGAAGAGAGGGTGACCTCCCTGAAGCCGAAGTCATAGACATTCTGCGCCACCTGGGCGCGGATGGTCTCGTACTGCTTCTGCCTATAGGGCTTGTAGTACTGGCCAGCATGGCAGAAACGGCAGCTGTTGGGACAGCCGCGCATGATCTCGACCACCCCATTGTCCTGGGTGACCTTGAAATTGGGAACAACATAGTGCTTGTATGTATGGTCCTCAAGATTTGCAAAGCTTGTATCCACAGCGCGCCTGGCCATCTTCTTACCAGGGTACCACAGTGCATCGATGCTCTTCAGAGCTTCAATCTGATCAGAACGCTTGAAGCCCTTCTTCTTGCCCGCGATCATCAGCTCTACGAGCTCTTGCAATCCACTTTCAGCCTCCCCAATGTAGACAAAATCGACAAAGGGAGAGAACGGAAGAGGGTTTGTGGCAGCCGGTCCACCGCAGATTACGATAGGGTCACTTTCTTTTCTGTCATCTGTTCGTAGGGAAAGGCCCCCGAGTTCGAGCACCTGCAGGATGTTTGTCGCACACATCTCATACCCTATGGAGATGTTCAACAGGTCAAGCTCATTCAGAAGGATATACTTGTCCAGCGTATAGAGGGGAACCTCGCGCCGTCTGAGCAGGGCCTCAAAATCATGGGCAACGGAGAATACCAGGTCACAGTATACCTCTTCCATCCTGTTGAGGATGTCATAGAGAATCCTGACTGCATTGTTGCTCATCCCAATCTCGTAGAGATCGGGAAAGCACATGGCGGTATGGAATGTTACCTTGCTGTAGTCCTTCTCTCCGTAGTGAAACTCCCCCCCTGTATAGCGTGAGGGATTTTGTATCAGTAAAAGATCATCTTTGATCATTTCAAATGCATTCATGAGTACCTTCTTATCGGAAATTCTGTGCAAGCGTGCTGTATTTTCTTTGCTGGACCCTTACATCGGCATAGCCGTAGAGAGTCTCCAGTAAGCGGTATACCAGAGCCAGAGCTTCACTGCCTTCGAACGCTTGCTCCAAAGGGATTGCCAGAGAGAGCAAAAGGGTCGCCCTCTCTTGGGCAAGAGTATCAGAAGCGACGCTTTGTAGCAATGAAAGCTGCTGCTGATACGAAAGAGGGGCGAAAACTTCTTCGAGCTTCTCTATAGAGTTACCTGAAAGCAGGACCATTTGTGCATAGGCATAGGGCTCGATAGTATCCTTCAGATACTGCTCAAACACCCTTGCTGCTCCTACACTGTCCCCTACCATAAGCAGAGCCTGATAGTACGCTTTAGCCTCTGCAGCCCCAACAAGAGAGCGCTCCTCTAGCCACCTGGCACTGAATATGCCTTTGGTCGGATAGCCGGCTTCCAAGGAGAGGGAACACATCTGTCGATGAGCTTCTATAAGATGCTCATCATCCCCCTTTGCCATGCCAAAGTAGAGGTTCAACACATGAAAGGCATCCTCATATTTATCGAGCTGTTGCAAAGCAACCCCTCGATAAAAGAGAGGCTCTGCCTCTATACGTCTTGAGAGCATTGCTGCTGTCTTCCTTGCCAAATCTTCATACCTTGCCTCAGATGCAAGGGTGGAAAGTTTTCCGGATGAGGGGAAAAACAGGAAGAGAGCAGAAAAAAAAGAAAAAGGGAGAAGAGCAAATACGCAAGAACATGTTTTCTTTGCATACGCTATTCTCCCTCAAATATCATAAAAAAGGCAAGCAATAAGCCGGGTTCTGTATCTGATGATCATCTATCTACACCTATTGTTACCAATAGGTTCTAGCAACCTACCCGCAGGCAATAGACGGACCGCCCTACCTGCTGCTTGGTCTTGCTCCTGACGAGGCTTACCCTGCCATCCCTGTTACCAGAAATGCGGTGGGCTCTTACCCCACCATTTCACCCTTACCGGTAAACCGGCGGTATATTTTCTGTGGCGCTCTCTATAGCGTTACCGCTCCCGGGTGTTACCCGGCATCATGTCCTATGGAGCCCGGACTTTCCTCAAGCGGCCTTGCGGCCGCCCGCGATCATCTAGCTCACCTTAATAAACCTAAAGCAAATCGTCAAATTCACTGCTATCGACGAAACTGGAAAGTCCACCTTCTTCGAATTCAAGGTCCTCACCAGGTTTGGCGAACAGCTCATCACCACCTTCAATGTCCTCATAAAAGAGGATTCTGCTGCAGTAGGGGCAGAAATTGATCTGCTTCTCGCTGCGAACATCATTGACGAACTGAACGGGAAGCACAAGATGACATCCCTGACAAACAAGACCGTGGATGGGGACGATACCCTTTCCTTTCTTGTTCTTAACGATGTTGCCGAACTTGTGATACAAATCCTCGGTGATATCAGCACCAAGATAGGAGTTGCACTTCTTCTCCAAAGCCGTGAGCTGTTTCTTCTTTTCAGCAAGAAGGGCTTCGATCTTGTTGGATTCGGAGTCAACTTCACCCTGCTGCAGATTCATCAGCTGCTCTTTTTCAGTAAGGCTTTCCCCAAACTCATTGACCTGCTTCTCTTTGGCAGGCAACTGCTTCAAAAGGCTCTGTTCCTTGGAGGCGGCGTCCTTGATCTCTTTCTCCAGTGCTTCAAACTCACGCTGGGTGGTGATCAGTTCCATCTGCTTTTCGGAATTCTCACGAGCCCGAACAGAGTCCTCATACTGGATATGAAGGCTTTTCAGGTCATCCTTCGCTTGTTCACTCCTATCGTTTTCTTCGATATATTCCTTGTTAATCTTGTCCAGCAGTTCTTGCTTGACTTTCAAATCCCTTGGTAACTTTACAATCTCGTCCTCAAGGGAGAACCTACCGGTGAGATCCTCCTGCAATTGGTTGAGTTTTGCGAAAACTTCTGCTTCTTCCATCATTCTCTCCTGATATATATCAAATGAAATCCTTCAATTTCCTAC
>CAYXYD010000203.1:0-4025 GCA_964469205.1 uncultured Sphaerochaeta sp.
ACAGGAATCCCCTTCCTTTAGGTGGGGGAGGATGTCAAAGGGTTGCGTCGTCGATAGCGGGTGAAAACTCCACTTCAGCAACCCTATTGCCTTGCATGTTCATGATCCTGAAGGTTCCTATGGGGGACTGCAGGACATCACCTGATTCTGGGATGTCCCCTGTAATGCTCATCAGGTAGGCTGCTACCGTGCTGGTCTTGGCCCCTTCATGCTCATCGTGCAGGGAAAGTTCATCGACAAGCTTCTGTAAGGGGGTATCGGCCTTGACCAGGTAGGTGCCGGGCCTGAGCTCCTGTTCAACGATCCTGTCGGGGTAACGCCTTTCGTGTTCGTCATACAGCTCACCAAAGAGCTGTTCTGCCACATCCTCCATGGTGACGACCCCACTGAAGCCACCATACTCATCAAGGACGATTGCAAGCTGCAGCCTGTCCTTCTTGAAGAGGAAGAAGACATTGTCCAGGTGCATCTGCTCAGGGACAAAGAGGGGCTTGAGCATGATGGATGTTATGTTCTTGTCCTGTTTCTTGGCCAGTTGGGCGCGTAGGATATCCCTGACCAGCACGATACCTATGATATCCTCACTTGTCTCGTGGTAGACAGGGACACGGGAGAAGCCCGAGCGTACGATGGAGGGAAACGCCTCTCCGATGGAGAGTTCGTCACTGACGCAGAAGACACTGGTGCGGTGGCTCATGATCGTCTTTACCTGGGTATCGCTGAACTGGATCGCCCGTTGCATAAGGTCTGACTCATACTGGTCGACCAACCCGTAGTCCTCGGCAGCCCCTACCATGTGCCTGACCCCTTCGGTTGTGATGGCAGGGTCGGTATTCTTGGCAAAGATGCGGGTGATGATGCGGGAGAGGCGTATCAATAGCCAGATTATCGGGTAGAGGATGATGGTCAGGACCTTGATGGGGTATGCCATGAAGGAGGCTATCTTCATATTGTGGCTCATGGCTATCTGCTTGGGGGTTATCTCACCAAAGATGAGGATGACAATGGTAAGGATTCCTGTTGCATACCCGACAGCACTGCTGGAGAACAGGCGGATGGCATAGGTGGTCACCAAGGCGGAGACAGAGATGTTGACTACATTGTTACCCACCAAGACGGTGGTTATGAGTACATCATGGTTCTGACTCAGCTCATAGGCCATATGAGCGCTACGGCTACGCTTGTTTTGTAATGTCCTGTGTTGGATGAGTGAAAGCGAAGTAAAGGCTGTTTCCGTTGCAGAAAACATGGCCGACAGAATAAGCAACACAAAGATAGCTATCAGGTGTGTGCTCATGAGCACATCCGAAGCATACTGAAAAGAGGCGGGTGTTCATACGAGCACCCCAGACTAGGTAGTGGGTCTTCCATAATGGGCCTAGTATACCAACAGCACGAGCATGACCGCAAGTGTAATCGCCAAGGAAAGACCATATGTTTTTGCTCCCATGCGTTTTATCCTGGTTCCATCAGTTTGGGATGCTACCCACTCGAAGTAGCTAAAAGCCGTTTTTTATTAGTTGTTTGTTTGCTAAAGCGTCCAACTTTCTAATAGTACTAATCATGATATCTCTCATCTTAGGAACATCAACTGATATAGCTACTTCAACGTTTGGGGCCCTTCCTGTCACTTTGTAGACATCTGTAACGGTTTGCCCTAAAGTAAACTCACCTTGAGTTTCAATAACTACATTTAGAAATTCAGTTTTAACTATGTTTGGCCAGATAGCTGTTGCAACAGCGAGCGCATCATGCACAGGAGCCCCATTTATACCAAAATTCTTTTTATTCATATCTGCAAAAAATTTAAGCAATGGTCCAACATAAGAAGATATCTTTCCTTTCATCTGAGTAATCATATCAATATCCTCATAAGTAAGAAGTGTCTTATTTGTTACATCAAGTCCTACTTGAGTAAGAGGAATGCCTGATTGAAATACAATCCTTGCAGCTTCAGGATCTACAATAATATTGAATTCGGCACCTGGGGTGACATTGGAATCTCTTATTCCACCTCCAATGAGAACAATACGCTCAATCTTATCAAGAACATCAGGAGCTGATGTAATAAGTGTCGCAATATTTGTTAGTGGTCCTGTAGGAACTAAGATTATCTTTTCATCTGATTCCTTAAGAATTTTCACCATTAGATCCCTAGCAGAAATATCCAAGATCTTTCCATCAGGCTCTGGAAGTTCTGCCCCTTCTAGACCTGAAGATCCATGGATAAATTCTGCTGTCATCAAAGGTCTCACTAGAGGCTTACTCGCACCTTTAGCAAGAGGAACATCATTTCTTTGAATCATCGTAAGAACCCTTCGGGCATTTAGAAATGTTTTGTCACCAGTTTGGTTTCCTGCTACTGTAGTGATCCCTACAACTTGTGCATCGTCTGTAGCCAGACCTACCATTAGAGCCACCATATCATCATGGCCAGGGTCACAGTCTATTAGTATTTTCTTCATATTTTCCCTCTTAGGATATTTGATTTTTCTTTCTCATTGAGAAAAATGTGAGAGCTAAAACAGTCATTATATACGGAATGCTTTGAATTATTTCAGATGGAATATTTAGTGATGAAATATAAATAGAAATTGCATTTACAAATCCAAAAAGAAAAGAAGAAAGTAAAATTCCCAAGGGGGAAAGATTTCCAAGTGTTGAAGCGGCTATAGCAATAAACCCTCTTCCTGCGGTCATATCACGTGAAAACCAAGATACATACCCCATTGATAGGTACATTCCAGCAATTGAACCAAACAATCCAGACAACATAAGAGCATAGAGACGAATTTTATTGACATTGATCCCAACAGATTTAGCGGCATTTGGATTTTGGCCAACAGCCCTTATCCGCAATCCTAAAGGAGTCTTTTTTACTATAATCCAGAATAATAGCAAGGCTAGAATAGAAAAATACGTGAGAAGATTATGCCCGCTAAAAATTTCTCCAATGATTGGAATTGATACAATTATAGGTAAATTGATTTCTGGGAAAACTAAACTTTGAAGAGAATTTGAACTTCCCTTATCACCGGTTATTAAAAATAACAAAAAGACTGTAATCCCAGAAGCAAACATATTAAGCGCAATTGCAGAAAGAATTATATTTGCTTTAAGACGAAGATGGAAAAAACCAAGAAGAGCGCCAACTAAAACACCGGAGGCAACCCCTGCTAAAAACGCAATCCATAAACTTCCTGTGTATGCACTTACAACAACTCCAGTAAATGCTGCTATAAGCATAATTCCCTCTAATGCAATATTTGGGGCACCGGCGAGTTCCGAGATGGCTACTCCTAGTGCAGGGAGCAATAAAGGAGTAGTAACACGAATTACCGAATATCCAAATTGAGGAGTAAGGATGTTTTCAAAAAATTGGTTCATTGTATTCCTCCTGCAGAAAGCTTACGATTTAATTTAGCTTTCCAGCTGCCAAGAAACGCTTCAGCAGTGATAAGCAAAATGATGATTGCTTGGATAACAGAAATCATCTCATTTGGGATATCAGACATAAGGTTGAGAACCTGTCCCCCAACTTTTAAGTAAGAAAGAAAAAATGCTGCTACTATAATAAGTAACGGGTGATTTCGACCCATAATAGCTACGATTACGCCATCCCAACCATATCCGGGAAGAGATTGCCAATTAAACCTATGATGAATACCCATGACTTCCATCACCCCTCCTCCTCCAGCAACCATACCACTAATCACTTGAGATAGAAGAACAATCTTAAAAATATTAATCCCAGCATACTTCGCAAATTTATCATTCTGTCCAACCATACGTAATTCATACCCAAATTTGGTCTTATAAATAACAATATAGGCAATAACAGCAATGACTATTGCTATAATTATTCCCAAGTGGAATCGTGTACCTAAAAAGAACCTAGGAAGACGTGCACTAGGCGCAATCTTCTCTGAAGTAAGATATCCTGCATTTAAGTCTCTAAAGTGATGGTTGATGAGGTATAGCCCAATAAAATACGCTACATAGTTAAGCATCAACGAAGAAACCAA
>CAYXYD010000204.1:0-4003 GCA_964469205.1 uncultured Sphaerochaeta sp.
TATACTTGTTGCTGAACTACATCTCTTCAAATCTGACATTATTGCTGTTAATTGACAAGGAGTAGATTACGGTCTCTCCGTTTCGGTTCTTGGCCATGATAATCTTGGTCTCCTGGATGTTGTTCTTGCGCCGCTCTTCCTCATCGTCGGTGCGGTTCTTACCTACATCACGATGCAACAGGATTACAACGTCGGCATCCTGCTCGATCGAGCCACTGTCACGCAGGTCAGCGAGCTTAGGCTCCACCCCATCGGCCTGTCTGCCAACCTGGCTGAGGCAGACCACAGGGATGTCGAGCTCACGAGCAAGCTGCTTCAGCGAGCGGGAGATGATGGATATCTGTTCATGGCGGGGGATGCGGGCATCAGTTTCAGCATCGATAAGACCTATATAGTCAACAAAGATAACCTGGATATCGTGCTCAAGTTTCATACGCCTAGCCTGGGCACGCAACTCCATCAGCTTCATGTTGGGAGTGTCCTGGATGTAGAACTCAGCATCATAGAGGGAGCCTGAGGCATCGATGATGGCGTTCATCTCGCTGTGTTTCAGCGTTGCCTTGCGGATATGGGAGAAGTCGACCCGACTGTGTCCGGTCAACAGGCGCTCCATCAGGGAGGAGGCGCTCATCTCAAGGGAGAAGAACCCTACCCGGTACTTTTTCTTTACGATCATGTTCAAGGCGATGGAGAGGGCAAACGCGGTCTTTCCTATGGAAGGACGAGCGCCCACGATGATGAGCTCCTGTTTCTTGAATCCACCGGTAATGGAATCCAAAGGGGCAAAGGCTGAATCAAAGCCGTTCTTTATCCCTGTGGTGCTTCTCTCCTCAATATCGCTGATGGTTGTAGTTATTAGATCCTTGATACTGTAGTAGTTGTCACTGCCTGCAGTCTCGTTGTTGAGCTTGGAGA
Source organism: uncultured Sphaerochaeta sp. (assembly GCA_964469205.1). GTDB lineage: Bacteria > Spirochaetota > Spirochaetia > Sphaerochaetales > Sphaerochaetaceae > Sphaerochaeta. Next base: position 916 of record CAYXYD010000204.1, read on the forward strand.
GAGCCTGCTCGCCTTCATCGATCACCTTCTGGATATCCTGCGACTCGTCGTAGGCATTGTCCTTGAGCTTCGAAGAGAAGAGCAACAGCTTGCGCCTCTGTGCTATTGCCTTGAGAATCTTGGCATAGTAGGCAGCGTTGGTAGTGGTGGGAACATCACTGGTGAGAGTAGATATGTAGGAGAGTCCGCCACACTTGTCGACGAGATCATGGGCCTTGAGATAGGAACTCAAGGTGATCAGGTCTAGGGTTTCCGAACTCTCCTGACGAAATGCAACAATGGCACCGAACAGTTCCTGGTGTGCAACCCGATAAAAATCATCCTTGCCCAAAAAGTCGGTCACTTCTACAAGGACCTTGTCATTGAGCAGGATTGCACCCAATACAGCGCGCTCAGCCTCTTCGTTTTGAGGGGGAACGCGTCCAAGCATGCTATTCGACGCCATGCTATTACTCGATCTCTTCGACAGCTACTTCAGCTATTGCTGCAGCTTCAACTCCCTGGGCAACCACTAGGGCTTCCTTGGTAGCTTCTTGTACTTCAGCAGCAGCTTCTTCTGCAACCTTGGCGGCTTTTACAGCAGCCTTGTTAGCAGCCTTTGCCTCTTCAGAGGAAGCGGTGGCCTTAGCAACTTCAGCAGCAACCTTTGCATCGGCCCTAGCAGCTTCAGCAGCAACCTTTGCAGCAGCAACTTCACGTGCCTTTACCATGGTTTCACTCTCGACAACAACAGAAATTTCAGCACTCTCTTCCTCATACAGACGGATACGCACTGTGTAGTTTCCGACCATCTTGATGGTGTGTGAAGAGACTTCAATTCGTTTGCGTTCGACTTCAAAGCCCAACTTCGACAGCTCTTCCTGAATCATTGATGAGGTGACAGAACCAAAAAGCTTGCCGCTCTCGCCAGCAGAGAGAACCAACGTGATGATCGTCTCATCCAGCTTGGACTTCAAGTCAGATGCCAGAGTGCGCTTTTCATTTTTGCGCTTCTGAATAGCTCTTTCACGAGTAGCAAACAAAGACATGTTTGTCTTGTTGAACAATACAGCCGCTTTGATGGGTAACAGATAGTTACGGGCATACCCATCCTTTACAATTACAACGTCTCCCTCTTCTCCGAGGTTGACGACATCCTGATTGAGAATGATTTTCATATGAAAACTCCTTACTCGTCTTTTCTAAATACTATCCAAGTCTCCAAGACCCCTAGCAGGGGCAACAGGAAGACAACCAATATGTTCAAACCAGGTACCAAAAAAGCTATCAAAAATAGGCTCATCATCAAGCGTCCACCACTGATGGGAAGACCCTTGCGACGCACAAAGTGCATTACGATAGCCATACCTTGTACAGCATAGAGTACACAGGAGCCCAAGGCAACATTCAATGCCAGGGCGCGTCCCAGAAAGGGAGCCTTGATAACCATCAAAAACAGGACCACAGTCCATGATCCGAGAAACACCCAAAGGGCATCATACGGAATAGTCCAACTGGTGACACGTTTTGAAAAGTCATCATTGTTTCGTCCCAGATAACTCATAGCCATGAAGGAAGCGAACCCTACCAGTCCCATACAAATGGGAACCAGGACAGATCCACTGACCATCACCGACAAGCGGTAAACCTTCTCCAGATCTCCCGCTGTGAGAGTTCCGGAGCCGCCGTCCAACTGTCCGAACAGTGTGCGGAAGGATTCGAGCATAATAGCATCGACCTCTGCAACTGTCTCAGAACCACTGGAAAGCCAGATAACCAACCCTATCGAAGCAACCACACCAAAGGCACAGGATGCAAGATAGCGTACCATTGCCCGTTGGTCGTCCAGATAAATCCAAACAGCGGATGCGACCAACAATACAAGCGGAATGAACAATCCGATGCCCAACAGCAATCTTCCTGCAGGATCCGAAAGCGCACCACGCGCTTGGAACAGGGAGACGATCAGCGTAAGCAACGCTACAGCCGCTACGGGGACCAATGCATATCTGCGATCGGAAATCTTTGGCGCCAGAACCATGAGCGGGATGGTGAACAGGAAATTGCCAAGCATGAACCGGGAGAGTACGAAACTCACTCCTGCCACCATGGCCGCCCTACCCATCAACTGTTTTTCACTCTGATTCATAACGTCTAACAAAGCTTACTTCTTCTCAAAAGGAAGGTAAGCGAGTACGCGGGCCTTCTTGATCTCGTTAGTAACGAATCTCTGGTGCTTTGCACAACAACCGGTTATGCGAGCAGGAAGAATCTTGCCCCTCTCGGTAATGAATCTGCGAAGCATCTCAGGATTCTTGTAATCAGGAATAAGGTTCTGGGTACAGAACTTACAGACTTTCTTTCTGAAGTTTGGTCTGCGTCCACCGCCACCTGAGCGCCTGTCTCTACCACCTCTGTTATCGGAATCCTTGGAATCTCTATTGTCATCGCGCATGAATTTTTCTCCTTAAAAACTTGTTTCTGCTTTTAGCAGATATTAAAATGGGATCTGGTCGTCATCGAACTGCTCGGGTCCGCCAATGTCCATATCAGGCATCGGGGCGGGAGCGGGAGTTTTTGGTGCGTATGATCCCTGGGGTTTCGCCTGGCTGTCGGTACGACGGCTTTCTGAGCGATCACCACCAGCACTGGCTAGAAGCTGCAAGGAATTGACTATGATCTCAACGCGGGAACGATTCTGTCCATCCTGTTCCCAACGGCTCTGTCTCAATTCACCTTGGACCGAAACCTGTCTGCCTTTCTCCAGATACTGGTTCAGACCTTCGGCGCTCTTTCCAAACATGGTGCAATTGAAAAAGTTGGCTTCATCCTCCCACCTGTTGTCAGCCGTCCTCTTTCTACGGTTAACAGCGAGAGAAAAACTACAGATAGCCATACCGCCACTGGAATAACGAAGTTCGCTTTCCCGAGTAAGACGGCCAACCAATGCGATCACGTTCAAGTCATTTGCCATGCTTATGCTCCAATTCTTTTAGATTTATTTTTCTGTGTTGACAAACAGAAACTTCAAAATGGAGGTGTTCAGCAAGAACTCCTTCTCAAATCCGATGATAGCGGAAGGGTCTGCCTTCATTTCGAAGTAGACATA
>CAYXYD010000205.1:0-3997 GCA_964469205.1 uncultured Sphaerochaeta sp.
AGAATACTTATATTCATACTAAAAGCGATAGTTGTATAATTCGGATTATGCATTTGTCGCTACTAGTCAGTAATTACATAGTTTAAGATTATGGTAAAATAATCGAACTTGCACTAACGTTCATCACTACCCTTGCTAACCATCCGAACTGTTCCTAGAATAAGAGCATGAAAGAACACATCATCATCCAGGGAGCCTACGAAAAAAACCTCAAGCACCTATCACTAGCAATTCCACGCAATCAGCTGGTAGTCTTTACCGGTGTTTCAGGATCGGGAAAAACAACTCTGTTATTTGATGTTGTTTTCCAAGAAGCACAACGTCAGTATCTTGAGGCCATGGGTTTTCTAGGTATTGAAAAACCTAAAGTGGAATTAATCAAAAACTTGTCACCTGCAATACATATTTCCCAAACATACAGGAACAGGAATCCACGCTCTACAGTTGGCACTGTTTCTGCCATCTATACTGAACTGCGTATTGTATTTGAAAAGCTCTGCTTACGAAGGTGTGAACTCTGTGACAGTTCGTTTTACCAAGATTCTTTAACCGATGAGGTGGTTAATAAAAATGATACTCTTTCTGTATTCAGCACCTGCCCAGCATGCAGGCAAAAAGTTCCCAAGCTTACTGTTTCCCATTTCTCCTTCAATACAGTTGAAGGCTCTTGCCCCACTTGCCAAGGACTGGGTGTAGTGTGGGATGTTGATCTCACTTCCTTGCTTGATGAGAAACTTACTCTTGAGGAAGGTGCCGTCAAGGTCTGGAAGCATCGCTATAAAGAGTATGAGATAGAAAAGTTCAATGTTGCGCTTAACTATTACGAACTTTCTTCAGCAGTTGGCCTACCGCTTTCTAAGTTTTCCGAAGCACAGCGAGCATTGCTGCTCTATGGTTTTGCTAGCGAACAATTCACCAAGCTACAACTTCCCAAGGCAGATCAAAAAAAATCAAAAGAAGGAAAGTTCGAGGGCGTCTGTACCATGCTGCTCAGAAGGCTGGATGAACATAAGCGACCTACCAAAGAAACTGAAGACTACCTGGTGCAAAAACCTTGCCCCGCTTGCAATGGGGAACGATTGAACGCGCTGTCTCGCAGTGCAACTGTCATGGGAAAGAGGCTACCCGAGCTTGCCATACTAAGTCTGCAAGCGCTTCTGGACTGGCTGGAGAACCTAGCCGACTATCTTGAGCAACAGCAAATACTTGTGATAGGAACGTATTTGCTGGACCTTTCCACCAAAATCAAAAACCTCCTGCAGGTAGGACTAGGATACTTGAGCCTCGATAGACAGGTCATAACCCTCAGTGCAGGGGAGACTCAGAGGTTAAGGTTGTCCTCTGCCTTGGATTCTGAGCTTACCTCGATCATATATATTCTTGATGAACCAACAATAGGACTGCATCCCAGTGATACCCAAGAACTGATAACAAAACTAGAGATGCTCCGCGACAAGGGTAACTCTGTTTTGGTCATTGAGCATGACTCTACAATTATCAAGGATGCCGATACCATAGTTGAGCTTGGCCCGGGTGCTGGAAGTCATGGGGGACTTCTTCTGGCCATTGGCACTGTACAAGAAGTGATGAACAATCCTTCCTCTATCATCAAGGGTTATTTAGAAGAACAGAACAGGGTCGGAAGGATCCCTAGAAAACCTGAAAATGGGTATCTCCAAGTGAAAGATGCTTCCTTACATAATCTCAAGCATCTTGATGTAGATTTTCCCCTAGGCTGTTTTACCGTGGTTACAGGGCTTTCAGGCTCAGGTAAGACAACTCTTGTATTCGATCTTCTGGCCAAAGAGAAAAGCCTTTCCAAGCATTTTGATGAGATTATGCTCATCGACCAACCTCTTCCTTGGGCTATGAAGAGATCGACAATAACAACCTTTATGGACTTTTATACACTCATCAGGAAACTATTCGCCAAAGAGGCAAAAAAAAGCAACGCTAACCTCACTGCCAAAAGCTTCTCCTTCAATTCACGAGGTGGAAGGTGCGAACAGTGCGAAGGCTTGGGAACCATTACCAGCAACCTGATCTTCTTCGAAGACAGGCTTGTACCCTGTCCGTCTTGCAAGGGAAAACAGTTCAATGATGAAGTCCTTTCAGTCTTGTACAAAGGATACTCAATTCACGACATCCTACATGTAACCGTTGAGCAAGCAGCTCATCTGTTTACAGGGTATTGGTCTTTACAAAAAAAACTCACCATCCTGCAGGATGTGGGTCTAGGGTACCTGGAGCTGGGTCAAACGCTTCCAAGCCTGTCAGGTGGGGAAGCACAACGGCTCAAGCTTGCTAAAGCTTTGACAAAAATGCCCAAAAAGACATCCAGGACGCTCTTTCTTATGGATGAGCCGACTATCGGGTTACACCCAAAAGATGTAGAGCATTTCATAAAGTTATTGCAGGAATTTGTACATAGGGGAGCAACCTTGGTTGTTGTGGAACATAATGTACAACTGATACAGCAGGCAGACTGGATAGTCGACCTTGGCCCAAGGGGTGGGGAGAAGGGAGGGGAGTTGCTCTTTGCTGGTCCCTTGCCAAATATCTTGGACAATAAGAAAAGCTTGACTGCACGCTATCTGAGAACAGAAGGGCATTAGACAGTATCTTCGCGCAATAGGGGGAGGATATTGTTCTGTTGTGCAAGCTCCACACTCTTCAGACCCCGTTGGCTCAAGTGCGTGTAGAGGTCAGAGAGCTGTTCGCTGCTGTGTCCGATGGTCATACGTAACACATGCTCATCAACTGAACCACGCAAGAGAGTGTTGGCCATATGCCTCAAGGAGTGGAAGGTAATGTTTCGTTCCTTAATCTCCTCCATCTCCAATACCCCCGACCGTACAAGTTCCTGTTGAAACCGTTCACTGAAATAATGGCTCGATACAAAGAACCCCCCTCGCTTGCTCCAGAATACCAGGTGGTTGAAATTGGGATTTGGATTAGCAATGGAAAGGTTTTTCAGCAGTTCACACAAGAAGGCAGGGCAGGGTACATACCGTGTCTTCTTGCCCTTGGGAACTTTGACCCCCGCCTTGTCAGCATAAGCTTGGTCAACGGTTATGAGGCCTTCACCAACAGAGGTGAACTGCAAGGCCCTCAACTCACCGCTACGCATACCAGTAAGCAGCGATAGGAGACAAGCCAGATAGATCCTCTCTTCTCCCTCTTTCTTCATGTACTGCATAAACGTCTTCAATTCACCCTCGCTAAGAATACCCCGCATCTTATGTACACTCTTCAGTGGCCGTACCTTATAGGTATTGTTTGTGCTGAGCAAACCTCGTCTCTGTGCTTCGCCAAGTGACAAGGATACGGCCCCCATACAGATATTTATGGTGGAAGAGGCAAGCCTACCATCTTTAACCAGATTGAGTTGGATTTGCTCCAATTGGTTCAATGTTACTGCTGATAAGAGCAGATTGGTGTGGATACGGGGCAATATATGGTTGGAAATGAGGTTTTCTCTTGTTGCAATGTAGTCTTGGGAGATGCTGCCAGGGTCAAGGAGGTTCCTCCTCTCCACATAGGGGCTCTTCTCCCAGTCATAGAAGTTCTGTAGGTATGTATAGAAGGACAAAGGCTCCCTTTTACCGAAGATAATGCCCTCATCCAAGGCTTTCTGGCATATGAGGATAGCTTCATCACGCCGTTTGATGGGAACTGAAGAGATAATCCCCAGGTCCTTACGGAGCTTTTCAACACTTTTCTTATTGGTTCTCTCTCCAGTATCAGGATTACGGAAGAGGGCGTACCAGTAGATTCTCTCAGATCGGGTGATTCTACACAGTGTGAAGGGTGAAGGGGTTACCATGCGTTCTCCTGTTCAAATAGTGTAATTGTTCAAACACTTGTTCAATCATACACATTTGTTCAATTAATACTTTTCTAACTAAATGCTTTCTATTTCATATAAAATAATACTTTATAGACTTAAAACTGTCAATTAATTTCTTACTACCTTCTTACTCTTTAAAAGTAAGTA
>CAYXYD010000206.1:0-3974 GCA_964469205.1 uncultured Sphaerochaeta sp.
ACCCTTTGTATTGGAGTGTGAAGTGGGATACTTCTTCAGCTTGTCGACCATCACCATCTCACGCGATTTTCGCTTTACCTGGTTGATGGCCAAATTCTTCGATACCCTAATGAGCCAATACTTGGCATCATTAAGGGAAGGAAAAACCATGCCCTTGTCAAAAAATCTGATGAAAGATTCTTGGCAAATCTCTTCAGCAAGATCCTGATTGTTGGTGACATGATATACAACACGCATCAAAACCGGGAAAACCTGCTCATAAACTTGCTTGAACGACTGCTCATCGTTGCTCTGTATTTCCATAACTTTAACAACTCACTGGTAACCAAGTTACATCTTTTTTTCCAAAGAGGGCCCAGAGGCTGTATCTTTGACAAGGTAGCCCAACGCGTCCAACTCTTCCCTAATCCTATCGGCTAAGGTCCAGTCTTTTGCCTGTTTGGCTTCTGTTCGCTTCTTTAGGAGCTCCAACGCCTTAGGATCATCAATGGTCTCTACCTTGGGTACTTGCAAGGTTGCAAACCCAAGTCCAAAGACCTGATCAAATTCTAGGACCAAGGAGTATTTCTCATCCAAGGATAGCTCATCATCCTTGAGAACACCCCACAAGTCTGCAAGGCAGCGAGGGGTGTTGAGGTCATTCTGAATATGTTCAGAGAAGGCCCCCTTGTAGTCCAGAGCCTTTTGGCTCTCCAATGCTATAGAGTGAGCGCCCTCTCGCTTGATGGCGATGAGGCGATCCTTTATATTTTTTCTTGCTGTCTTGGCATTAGTAAGGGAGTCAAAGGAGAACTTCAGCTGGCTGCGGTAATGTCCGCCAAGGCAGAAGAACCGATAGTCCATCGGGTCGTAGCCCTTCTTCTTCAACAGCTCAAGGGTAAGGAACTCCCCTTTGCTCTTGCTCATCTTGCCTGTCTCATCAAGCAAGAACTCCCCATGAAGCCAGTACTTCACCCAGGGCTTCTTCCCACTGGCAGCCTCACTTTGGGCTATCTCATTGGTGTGGTGGACTGGAATGGCATCGATACCACCACAATGGATGTCAAATTGCTCCCCAAGGTAGTGCATGCTCATCGCAGAGCACTCTATATGCCAACCGGGAAAGCCTCTTCCCCAAGGGGAAGGCCACATCATGGACTGTTCTCCGAACTTGCTTTTGGTAAACCAGAGCACAAAGTCCTTGCTGTTCTTCTTATTGGTGTCTTGAGCCACATCATCACGCACAGCTGTGCGCAGACTCTCAAGGTCAAGCTTGGCAAGCTTGCCATAGTCATCAATGGAATCGATGCTGAAATAGACGTTGCCACCACTTACATAGGTGTGTCCATTCTTCTCCAAGCGCTCGATGAGCTCTATCATCTGAGGAATGTGATCAGTAGCCTTACAGGTAATGTCAGGGCGTTTCATACCCAGCTGGTCAAAGTCACTGAAGAAAGCCTTGGTATAGTATTCAGCTATATCCCAGACAGTTTTTTTGGTCTTATGGGCCATCTTCTCCAACTTGTCCTCACCATCATCACCATCACCGGTGAGATGTCCGACATCAGTTATGTTCATGACATGTTTTACAGAATACCCTGCAAAAAGAAGCGTGCGCTTCAAAAGATCTTCAAAAAGAAACGTCCTGAGATTTCCAATATGTGCATAGTTGTAAACAGTTGGTCCGCATGTATATAATTCAACTTCCTTATCGTCGATAGGTTCAAATCTTTCTACACTGCGACTCATGGTGTTGTATAGGGAAAGTGGCATTAGATGCTCCTTCAGGTTGCCCACCCCAGAAAAAGGGGGTAAGATATCTCCATGCATACCAATGTACGCAATAGCCATGAAAAAATCAACCTTGAAGAACTGCTGGTTGCCAACCTTTCTCTCTCTCACCACTCCTCGATCAACACGGGAGGAAAAGCGGATATGGCGGCCTACCCGACAGATTTTGAAGAATTGAGGGCTCTGCTCGCCTATGCAAATAGTCACTCTATGCCAATAACAGTGCTTGGTGGCATGACAAATTCTTTGATCAGTGACCAGGGAATCGAAGGCCTTACCATCCTGACCACACACCTAGGAAGAAGACATGTGCAAGGGGAGATGTTCTGCGTACGAACCGGTCTCGCCCTCGATCGCGCCATCGACTTTGCCTTGGAGGCAGGGCTATCAGGACTGGAGTTGCTCGGGGGAATTCCCGGCAGTGTGGGCGGGGCCATCTACGGCAACGCCGGAGCAAACGGCATGGCTATAGGGACCCTGCTCTACTATGTCGACTACATGACCTTCGATGGCAAGCTCCACCGCAAACAGACCCATTGTGATGAGTTCTCCTACCGTTGTTCCCCCTTTACAGGCAGGAAGGACATCATCATCTATGAAGCGGGCTTTAGGCTGAACCCAACGCTACACACCTCTGAAGCCAGAAAACAAAAGGACGAGGTAAAGCATAAGCGCAAAGAGAAAGGCCACTACGAGAATCCAAGCTTGGGAAGCATCTTCGCCAACCCTCCAGGCGACTATGCCGGCAAGCTTCTCGAAGGATGTGAGCTTCGAGGCAGGAGCATCGGTGGGGCGATGATAAGCAACAGACATTGCAACGTCATCATCAACAGCAACGGCAAAGCGACTTCAAGTGATGTCCACGCCTTGCTCTCTCTCATGCAGAACGAAGTATTCAAGAAATCAGGGGTAAAGCTACGTCCTGAAATTCAACTCATAGGTCGCTGGTAACAACATATAACAGAGAAAGGGAGACTGCCTTCCCCTTACTCTTTTTCAGTTTCCATGTACCGATTCCTTTGCCTATGGCAACCGAATCGCTCAGGGTAATCGCATACCCCTCCTCTGTATAGGAAAAACTTGCCTTGTATAAAACCAAGGAAATCTTGTACTGCCCTTCCCCCAGTATCGATGAGAGCCGACTCTCTCCATATTGAACTGATAGCTGTCCAAAGAATCCTTTCCACGTTGCCCCCATCATGACAGAACCTGCCTCTGATCCTCTAGGTTTGAACTCGTAGGTGTCAGAGAAGGAAAAAAGCAGGGACCCCGCCCCCAGGGAAAATCTCAGCACAGAACTCTGCTTCCTCTTGCGTATGGCAGAGAAGCCGCCATAGATTGGCTTGGGACCAAACCAATCCTCCATCACAAAGGAGGCTTGCAAGAATTTACTCTGAAAAGCAAGAGCAACAGAATATCTTAAGGGATAGATCTCTTCTCCATAGGAAAAGCTCAGTTTTGAGGCTCTATACTTGCAAGCTGAAGCGACAAAAAGATTTACCCCTTGCACTGGGGTGAAGAGTAGCTCAGAGCTCAGATCAAGCAATGATGAGGTCAGGAAAGCCTTCCCAGCTACCCCCCACCTAGTGTGAGGGGATCCCCAGTTTGTCTGAAATGAGGAAGGTTCCTCTGCTGGTTGCATCCATGCAAGGACAGATAGCTTTCCTTTCGGCATTGCGTGCTCATACCCTATGGCCTTCTTTTTCATTGCTCCAAGAAACAACACAAAGGCATTTCCCTTTGCTTGGAAATACAGAGCCTGCTGCATTGCAAACAAGGGGAGCAAGGCATACTCCTGCCAGAAGCCCGCATATCCCAGGCTTAGTGAAACATCACCCATTCCAATCTTGAAACGTGAAGGAAGCAGTATAGTCAGCTCATCAGGGGAGGCAAAGCTTACTTGCCCATCCCAAACACTTGTTGAGTCCTGTTTGGCAAGAGATAGCACATATATTTTATCCTGAGGGGACATGGCCAGAGAAAGACTGCTTTTCGCAGGGAGAGCCCACAAAAGCGCTAGGACATACAAGAGTAGAAGTTTCCTCATATGCGTAAAGAAAAAGGCCCTAGGCTTTTGCTTCAGTTGATTAATCCTTGAGGAAGTGTTTTAATGTCGTGGGGCTAATTTCTTATCAAGAGAACAATTTTTTAAAAAACCGAATCTGCATACGGGTGGTAATTTCCGAGATCATTGAATACTGCTA
>CAYXYD010000207.1:0-3929 GCA_964469205.1 uncultured Sphaerochaeta sp.
ATTGTCTAATCTGCTTTTGTATGATCAAAAAGAAGATTGAAGATAAAGCATTACAAGAACATCTCGCCTCCCTGCCTGAAGATGCACGGGAGGTGTTTATTTTGCAAAATGGCCAGGTTCGCCTGACAGCCATCAGCGCAACGACCCTCATCAACCAAATGCGCGCCAACTTCGAGTTGGGACTTCTGGAGACCTATGTGCTGGGTCAGGCATATCTTGCTGGGGCACTTCTCAGTGCCACAGTAAAGGGAAACGACCGTGTCCAGCTCAACATCGAGTGTGGTGGCCCAATAGGCGGCATCTCCATCGAGGCATGGGCATGTGGGGCTGTGCGAGGGTATCTCAAGCATGTTCCCATCCCCCTGACCAAGCCTTTGGAGAGCCTGGATCTTAACGAGCTCTATGGCCCTGGATTCCTTTCCATCACCAAGGTGCTGGAGAAGAACAAGACGCCCTTTACCGGTCAGATAATGATGCAGTATGGATCCTTGGCCAAGGACCTTGCCCTGTATTACCAACAGTCCGAACAGACCCCTTCCCTTTTCTCCTTGTCGATCCAGTTCGACAAGCAGGGTCAGGTCATAGGAAGTGGAGCCCTATTCCTCCAGTCCTTACCCAAGTGTGATGAGGGTGTTTTGGAACAGTTGACAAAAAAGAGTGAAAGCTTGAGCTCCATCGGAGCATTCCTTGCCGAGGGCAAAACGATCAAAGAGTATGTGGAAACGGAGTTTGCAGATTTTGATGTGAAGCATCTTGCCCGCCAAGGGCTGGGCTTCTCCTGCCCGTGCGACAGGAAGCAATATGCACAGTATCTGAAGCAGCTTGAAAGCCAGGACAAAAGTGAAATCCTCAGAGATGGTCCTTTCCCCTTGGAACTGAACTGCCTCAACTGCAACACTACGTACGAATTCGAAAAAGAAGAACTAGAAAGCCTGTTGTCATGACAGGCCAGGAGAATCAATGATTTTTTTTGCAACATCTGCCTTGTATCTGAACGACATCATCGAGGTCGAGGCCGTAAAGGCCGGTGGTACCGATGTACGCACTGTTAGTGGCGGGGTCGAATTTCAGGCTGACCTTGCAGGAGCGTACCGCTTCTGCCTATGGTCCAGGACCTCTACGCGCCTCATGCTTGGCTTGTTCCAAGATGATGACATTCGCACAGCTGATGAGTTGTATGAAGCTTCCATGATGATCCCTTGGGAAGACTGGATTAATCCAGAGCTTACCTTCTCAGTCACCGAATCAGTCAAGAACTGTCCCTACCTGAAGAACTCCCATTTTGGAGCCATACGACTCAAGGATGCCATCGTCGATCGCATCAGGGAGAAATTCGAAGATCAGAGACCTATGGTGGACAAGAAAAACAGCGATGTTGTCTTCCACCTCCATGTCGAAGAGGATGCGGTCAGTTGGTACGTAGACTTTTCCGGAAGGGGTCTGCATAAGCGAGGCTACCGCACTGACCAGACTGATGTGGTCCTCAGTGAGTTCCTTGCCTCTTCAGTGCTCTATCGCTCCGAATGGAGAAGGACACTGGAGAATAGCGAAACTGTGCCTGTGTTGCTCGATCCCTTTTGTGGTTCGGGGACCTTGGCTATCGAGGCTGCCCTTTGGGCAAGCGACCAGGCCCCGGGTCTTGTCGTGGCACGCAAGTTCGGCTTTTTGAACCTCCCTGTTCATGATCCCGATCTCTGGGACGATGTGGTCGATGAAGCCCTCGCACTCGCTGAAATCGGGTGCAAGCGCGATATCAAAATCTATGCTTGGGACAGTGACCTTAGGGCCATTGCCATTGCCAAGGAAAATGCAAAAGTTGCAAAGGTAGACCAGTTCATTGACTTCCAGGTCAAGGACTTTACCCAGGTAACAGAGGAAGAAGTTCCCGAGACTATCGGGTATGTGGTGACTGACCCTCCCTATGGGGTGAGGTTTGCATCAGAGCAACCTCTTGATGTGCTGTATCGTGCCATGGGCAAACAGCTCAACGAGCTTTTCGGTGGATGGAGCGTAGCGCTACTCTGCGGACAGCAGGAACTGCTCAGCTATGTCGACATGAAGCCAGATAGGACCAATACGGTAAACAATGGCGGTATTCCCTGCCAGATAGCTCACTACTATGTGTTTACCACAGAGGAACGCCAGGCAATGATCGAGCGTGCCATCCAAAGGAAGGCCGAGCGCCTTGCCCAACCCCTGAGCGATGGCGCCCAGATGGCCTACAACCGCCTGAAGAAGAATATGGAACGAATCGAGCCACTGATGAAGGCGCAAGGCGTTACCTGTTACCGCATCTACGATGCCGATATGCCTGAGTACAGTGCTGCCATAGATATCTATGAAGGCAAGTACATCAGTTTGTCAGAGTATGCCCCTCCGGCTACCATTGATGTTGATGATGCTCTCAAGCGTCTGCAAGAACTCATTGATGCCACCGAGCGTGCTACCCTTATTGACAGGGATATGATCTTCGTCAAGCAGAGGACCCAGCAGAAGGGTGACAGCCAGTATGAGAAGTTGGGCAAGGATGACAAGTTCTACCTGGTCAACGAGAATGGCTCACGCTACATGGTCAACTTCAGTGACTATCTCGATACGGGCCTCTTTCTGGACCATCGCCCCATACGCGCCGAGATCGCCAAGATGGCTGGGGGAAAGAGATTCCTCAACCTCTTCTGCTATACCGGCTCTGCTACCGTTCAGGCTGCAAAGGGCGGAGCGCTGAGCACCGTCAGTGTCGACACATCGACGGCCTACCTGGACTGGGCAGTGAAGAATATGGAACTCAACGGCTATACCGAGATGAACCATTTCTTCTACCGTAACGACTCCTTTCAGTTTCTCTTTGATACCTATGACAGGTTTGACCTGATCTTCTGTGATCCTCCTACCTATTCAAACGGTACTGGACGAGAAAGCTTTGATGTGGATCGTGACCAGGTACGCTTGGTCAAGGCTTGTATGATGCACCTCGATCCCAAGGGAACTCTTATCTTCAGTTGCAACTATCGCAAGTTCAAGCTGGATGAGCGTCTCTCAGAGGAGTACAACGTGGAAGACATCACAGCAAGAAGCATCGGGGATGACTTTGCACGGGACCAGAAAATCCACTACTGTTTCCTTATTAAGCATAGGACTGTAGTTAAGGTTGCTCCTCCCAAGAAGAAGCTGGTGCTGAAGAAGTAAGAAAACCAACCTGTTTGACCAGCTTGGCTCCCTGGATTTTTTCCTGTATAAGCCATACCAAATTTTTAGGGTTTAAAGTCCTCCTTTCAAGGGAGGACTTTAAACATGCTCATGAAGCCGAGTCACAAAAGGAATTCTTATCATTTCATAGAAAACACTATCTTGTACGTATATTCTTGGAAACCTTTAATCAATGGTATAGGGTTTCATTCCTTTTTTAAGAAGATCTTTTATCTCGTCCAAAGTAAAAGAGAATAGTCTTCCTATTTTCCCTTCATAAATTTCAAACGTTTTTTCAGCAACAAAATTCAATCCCTTTTCATCAATTACTACATTATCTCTTACAATATCATCATAACAGGCAGGAGCATTAATAGATTTTAACCAGGTTACATATGTATTTACTGCTAATTCTGCAGTTTCTATATCATTTAAATCCTTGATTTGAAAAACTCTTCTTCCAAATCTAGCAAATTCAGAAGGTGCTTTTTTACAGGCTATTTTCATCCAGTTGGGTGTCAGTATTCCGAGACAAGCACCATGATGAGTATTGAAATAACCACTGAAGCTTTCTTCAATACTATGGCAAGCCATATCTGGATCTCCTTGTCCTATTTTTGTCAAACCACCCCATGCCATTACAGAATCCCACATTAATTCTCCTCTAGCATTAATATCTTTAGGATCTTTTATTAGGGCTTCAACTGTTTTCATTATTGATAAAATAAGTGCTTCAGAAAAGC
>CAYXYD010000208.1:0-3901 GCA_964469205.1 uncultured Sphaerochaeta sp.
ATACTGGTCGCTGGAGGTTTTAGGGAGGAGGAAATTATCATTTTCGGCTTACAGAGATGATATTACAGATAGAGAGGAAATAAATAAGTGCCTTTGTATAAGGACAGAAATTAATTCCTATTCTTAAATCTTTATTGTAGAGGTATATGTCTAGATTATCATTGATGGTGTTCGAAAATACAGGCTTGGTTCCGAGGAGCCAAGCCTGTATAAATCATTCTTTTCTATGTTTCAGTTCATGGGTTCTAGAACGGTTGTAACATCGCTTCAGGAGAGAGTATCCTGTCCAGATCCTCCTTGGAAAGGTATCCCTCCTCCAACACGATCTTATAGACAGAGCCATCGGTCTTCAGTGCCTTCTGAGCAATTTCAGAGCATATCTCATACCCAAGGGTAGGTACAAGGGCGGTCACCAGACCAATGCTGCTCAGTACCATCTTGCGACAGCGTTCCTTATTGGCTGTGATGCCCACGATACAACGCTCTCTCAGAATCTTCAGCACATTGGTTAGGTGGTTGATGGAAGTGAACAGCTTGAAGGCAATGAGGGGCTCCATAACGTTCAGTTCCAACTGCCCTGCCTCTGCTGCAAGGGTAATGGCCAAGTCATTGCCAATGACATCAAAGGCAACCTGGTTCACCACTTCTGGGATAACCGGATTAACCTTACCTGGCATGATGGAAGAACCTGGTTGCATAGGAGGAAGGTTAATCTCATTGATGCCTGCACGAGGACCGGAGGAAAGCAGACGAAGGTCGTTACAGATCTTCGACACCTTAGCAGCGATACGCTTGAGCACTCCTGACAGCTCGATAAAAGAGCCGGTGTCATGCGTTGCCTGGATCAGGTTACGTGAAGAAGTAAGGGGAAGCTTCGTAAGTTGAGCCAAATATCTTGTCACCACTTGTGCATACCCTCTAGGGGCATTCAACCCGGTTCCAATGGCAGTGGCACCCATATTAATCTCATACATGAGTGTCTGGGTAATGCGAAGCCGTTCGATATCCTGTCCAACACTCACAGACCAAGCAGCAAACTCCTGCCCGAGTGTCATGGGAATTGCATCCTGCAACTGTGTCCTACCCATCTTGATGACATCGTTGAACTCTTCACTTTTAGCTTCAAGTGACTCCTTAAAGTTCTCCAGTTCAGAAAGCAGACCTTCGAGCTTCCACGCAGCAGTAATGCGAATTGATGTGGGATAGACATCGTTTGTCGACTGTGAGAGGTTCACATGGTTATTGGGATGGATCACCTTGTAGTCACCCTTCTCTTTACCAAGCAGTTCCAAAGCCCTATTGGCGATGACTTCATTGGCATTCATATTGGTAGAGGTGCCCGCACCCCCCTGGATGGCATCAACGGGAAACTGGTCAAGATGCTTGCCGTCAATTATTTCATCACAAGCCTCAATGATGGCATTACCCACCTTAGGGTCAAGAATCTTAAACTCCATGTTAGCAAGAGCAGTCGCTTTCTTGATATATCCAAGTGATTGGATCAAGAAAGGATAATTGGAAATGGGAATCTTCGAAACAACGAAATTCTCCATTGCCCTAACTGTCTGCACTCCATAATACGTTTCGATGGGGACCTGTTTGTTCCCTAGAAGATCATGCTCATTCCTGTACTTCTGCATCGTATTCAACCTCCCTTTGGTGAATACCTATACTATAGCCCATATTGCTGGATTTCATACCCCCAATTTTACTGAATATGCTACAGATACAAAGGTATTATTCAAATAATGAAGGGTATGCTCCAAATATTATTAAAAAGTTGATGAAAAGCTCAATAAAACAGATACCACTTGATACAGTAAATCAATATCTCTTCCCAAGGATTGCATTCACTAGAAAATGTTCATCCTCACAGAAAACTCTGATGAAAACAAGTTCGCTTTTTTACCAGAGAAGAAAAGAAAGAGGCTCCCACACCTCTCCGATAAGAAGCCATGCAACAGCCTTCTATCCTCTCCATGTATACCCGAATAGGTATGAATATGTATTAATTCACTAAAATCATACCCAATCGGGTATATTACATATATTATAGACATAATTATACCTGTTTGGGTATAATTTTATCCTTATACATAACCCTAGTACCCGAAAGGGTATATATTGTTTATAAACAATATAAATTATACCCTAAAAGATATAATCACCTACTAATACATTGAAATCATACCCAATCGGGTATATAATACTAGTATGAATAAGCAACAAGAAAATCCTATCGGCTTCTATGTACAGACAGAACGTAAAAAGGCTGGATTAACCCAACCAGAATTTGCACTCCGATCAGGATTGGGGTTGCGCTTTATCCGTGATCTGGAACAAGGAAAACCTACAGTGCGCCTGGATAAGGCAAACCAAGCTTTGGCTATGTTTGGCAGCATGGCCGTTCCCGGTGAGAAACCAAGGGAAGGAGAAAACCAATGTACGTAGGAAACCGCAAAGCAGAGATTGCATATGATGGAGATAGGGCAGGAATCTTAGAAGAAACGGATCATGGCTATACCTTCACCTATGACCGTGACTATCTGGCTAAGGCCAATGCCCAGAGCATAAGCCTGACATTGCCTTTGCAGGAAGCACCCTACCATAGCAATACATTCTTCCCGTTCTTTGATGGCCTAATCCCTGAAGGATGGCTACTCTCTCTAACCATGAAAAGCTGGAAACTTGAAGCTCGTGACAGGATGGGTCTTCTCCTGGTTTCCTGTCGTGATTGCATTGGAGCTGTATCAGTGGAGGCCCTAGTATGAAGCAGTGTCTATTTTGTGGAAAACCTATTGAAGAAACACCCCAAATGGGACAGTGGCATCGGCTCTGCAGCAAAAACTTCTTTGGTACAGACATTCCTCCTAGTGTTTCTTTATCAAAACAAAACCTAGAATCGATAGCTTCTAAAGCAATTGGAATGGGAATAACACTGCCAGGAGTGCAAAAGAAACTTTCATTGACGCTAATAACAGAAAAAGGGCAAACACCGCGCCTAACTATTATTGATACTCCCAAAGGTTTTATCTTGAAGCCCCAGTCTCCAGAATATGCGCAACTCCCAGAGTCTGAAAATTTGGTCATGCGCATGGCTGATGTTGCTGATATTGCTACGGTATCCCACGCATTGCTCCGCATGGAAGATGGCTCTTTGGCGTACATAACCAAACGAATCGACCGTAAGGTCAAGAGGCGAATCGCTATGGAAGATTTTTGTCAGCTTTCGGAAAAGTTGACCGAAGACAAGTACAAAGGCTCCTACGAGATGTGTGCAAAGCTCCTTAGAAAGTGGTCAAGTCGTCCCCTCCTTGATGTGACAAACTTTTACTATCTCTTGCTCTTCTCGTTTGTCACAGGGAATTCTGATATGCATCTGAAGAATTTCTCCCTTATCGCAGATGGCGCAGGAAGCCATATACTGGCCCCGGCGTACGACCTCCTCCCGGTCAACCTCATCTTGGAGGAAGACAAGGAGGAGATAGCACTAACTCTGGGTGGGAAAAAAGCGAAGCTAGGCTATGCAACCTTCCTCCAGCTAGGAGTGCACATAGGCATAGCAGAATTGGTTGTCCATAACCTTATCAAAAAGCTCCAGGGTCTGGAACCAACCTTTAGGGAGATAATAGAAACCAGCTTCGTATCAGAAGGGATGAAAACAGGTATGAAGCAGTTGGTTTCAGAAAGGCTACAAAGGCTGATCCCTCAGTAAGCCATAACCTCCTGCCTCGAGCCCTCTTTCACTATGATGCGCCCATAGCCAGAGAGGTCTTTGGCACAAAGCAGGTCCACTCCCCCAATACACGGTTCAAAACATATAAGGATTGTAATAGGTTCTTCTCCTTGTCTTGTAATGATGAAGGCACGTGCCTAGTTGGCATCCAGCACTTTCTTAGAG
>CAYXYD010000209.1:0-3900 GCA_964469205.1 uncultured Sphaerochaeta sp.
GGAGCTTATTATTTCAAATTGCGGTCGTACAGTCTAGCAGGGGAAAATTATGTCTCTGCCGGTCAGTTTCTGGAGGCGGCGCTCTGTTACAAACGGCTGAAGCAACTGAAAAAGGCAGCTGATTACTATGTGGCCGGTGGAGATTATACCTCAGCTGTCAAAATCTACATCCGTTTAAAAGCTTGGGACAATGTGTTTGCATGCTATAACGCCCTCGGATCTCATTATCAGATGGGTGCCTTATATGAGAAACGCAAGGAATATGCTCTGGCGACCCAGGAATTCTCCATCTACGCCAATGGCTCAAAGAAACAAAAGAAGCAACTTCACGATGAAGCGCGTGTATTGGAAACTGTTTCCCGATCGATGATACAAGCCGCAGTAAGGTACGCCGCTATTTTGCATCATAGTGAAGCCGCAAATCTGTTCTTCCAAAAGAACCGTTACCAGCTGGCTGTTGAAGAGTATCTTAAGGACGGAGACCGAAAAACTGCCGCCGTCTGCTATACCATACTAGGGAAGACAGACCAGGCAATCGATCTGTATGAGGAGATTGGAGACCAGGTTTCGTATCTAAAAGTGATTGATATCCTGCGCTCCCGTATGAGGAAAGGGCGTGGGTATGATCAGAAACTGATTCAGGCTTGCTACGAAACCGCTGAAATCCATTACAAAGACAGGCAGTACAGCAAAGCGCTCACCCGCTACCTCACCGTGAACGAGACCGAAGGGGTATTCAAGGCTGCGTTGCTAGTCGATGGTCGCGACGAGGAAACGCTCGACTATTTCATGAAATTGGATAAACCTGAAAAAGGGATCGAGTTCATCGCGAGGAAAAGGGGACTTTCCGTCTCCGAACGCTATCTTGAGAACCTTATCAAGAGGACAAGGGGAAGGACGCTTGGACAATTAACCTATAATAATAACGAGCGGATACTACTCGAGCTCCTAGCGAAACTCCATGTAGGGAATACTCCCTACGATCTTTCAGAAATTATCCAAACGTACCTAGCATCTGTCGAGATGCTCTTCCAAATAGATCAAGCGCCCAAAGCCTTCACCGACCTAATCATCGACACCCGGTATCTCAACCATATATTCCTGATCGTCAGACAGAGCTTTACTCATGACAAAGCTTTCATTGCACAATTCAAAAAACGGATTTTAGCACGTGCCGTTACTCGTGACGATACCCTGCTGATAGCACTTGCCCAGGACAGCATCCCTCCTACGCTGGATCCTATGATGCAAGACCTACCGATCGATATACATAACTATCTGTTATTCAGTCTCTCTCCTACACGATTTGCAGAAGCGCTCGAGTTCCTCAAGAAGAGTAATATGGATCTCATAAAGATAGTGGGTTTTTGCTTCATGGCCGGAAGATCGAATGAAGCGGCACTCTTGTATGAGCAGCAAGAAAGTTTTAAGCGAGCTGCTGAGATTTATAAGAAAAATGGAGATCTCGTCGATGCGCTCCGATGCTACACGAAAATACAGTACCTGCCAGGTATAGCGAAAACGTATGAAGCTATGCATCGGTTTGAGGAGGCCCTCGCCCTATGGACCAAATTGGGGAAGTCCTCTGATATGGCCAGAATGAAGAAAAAACTGGATAAGCAGAAGTACATCCAAAAGGAGCTTTTCTAAAGCTGTGATTGAATCGAACCGAGACAAATCAAAGATAAGTAAGTGAGAATTGTTTGTAAAGCGGTCTCAGATATTTTGCATCTCTGAATAGATACAGGGATTGATTGATAGGAATTCCTGCAACTCATCAATTATCACGACAAGCCTCGGTTTATGTTGGCAACATCCTTCATCGAATTGGTAATTATCGTAACCCATAGTACTGTAAACCGGGTTACTATAATAATCATGAATCATATTAGTCTGGTCTGATATATCTTCCTTTAGTTCTGACTAATGGTTCAAAACATCGAAACAAGATTCATCCAATGATCACCTTTTGAATAATTCTCCTTTTTCACATTCACTTATGCTAAGCTACCTCCATGACCAACCTCCACCGCCTCAAAGCCCTCAATGATAAACAGCCCAATACCCATGGCTTCTATGTGGTCTATTGGATGCAAGCCTCCCAACGCATCCTCGGCAATGATGCCTTGGCCTATGCCATCCAAACAGCCAATGCAATGCATAAGCCCCTGCTTGTCTACTTTGGTATAACAGGAGCTTTCCCTGAAGCTAACAGACGTCATTATCGTTTTATGTTGGAAGGGATGGAGGAAGTGGAAAGGGAATTACAAGCAATGGGTATCCTTTTGCTTGTCCATCCCTATGGCATAGCCAAAGGGGTGGCGCCGCTGTATCCAAATATGGCTTATCTGGTGGTAGATCGCTCCTATACACGCACAGAAAGCTCCTGGCGTGAGCAAGTAGCACAGAAAGCACCTTGTGCCATGATGATGGTAGAAACAAACGTAGTGGTACCGGTAGAGACTGTCTCTACAAAAGAAGAATACTCAGCAGCAACCTTGCGTCGCAAGATTACTCCGATGATAGGAGAGTTTGTTCAACAAGATCCTATTGGTGTTCTTTCTGCTTCTTCCCTTGGTATTGAAATGCCCTATCCAACTGCTGACCTATCAGACATACCAGTCCTGATGGAAAGCCTAGGTATCCCTAATGGAGTAAGGGCGTGCCCTTGGATGCATGGAGGCCAGAGTAGTGCTTTAGCAACCCTGGAAACCTTTATAACAGAGCACCTGGATGGCTATGACACGAAGCGCAATGACCCAGTCGATCCCTTTGTTTCAAAGCTCAGTCCCTATCTGCACTTTGGTATGATAAGTCCGGTGACTATCTATCACGAAGTCCTAAAGGCAGATCTTCCCGACGTAGCACCTTTTCTTGAAGAACTCATAGTACGTAGGGAACTAGCCCATAACTTTGTCTATTTCAACCCACTCTATGACTCCTATGAAGGGTTGCCAGAGTGGGCCCGTAAGACCATGGACAAGCATCTTTTGGATGAACGAGCCTATACCTACACCCGCGATCTACTTGAAAACTATCAAACCCATGACAAGTACTGGAACACCGCCCAGAAGGAACTTGTCCATCTTGGTACCATACATGGGTACATGCGCATGTACTGGGG
The DNA here is from genome assembly GCA_964469205.1 of uncultured Sphaerochaeta sp. GTDB lineage: Bacteria > Spirochaetota > Spirochaetia > Sphaerochaetales > Sphaerochaetaceae > Sphaerochaeta. The sequence goes on from CAYXYD010000209.1 coordinate 3,125, forward strand.
AAAGAAAATCCTTGAATGGAGTAAGACACCCCAGGAGGCTTTCTCCACAGCACTCTATCTCAACAACAAGTACCAGATGGATGGTCGCGATCCCAATGGTTTTGCAGGAGTTGCCTGGTGTTTTGGCAAGCATGACCGACCTTGGGCAGAACGAGCAATCTTTGGCATGGTTCGTTACATGAATGATAAGGGCTTGGAGAGGAAGTTCAAGATGGAAGGGTACATGAAACGCATAGAAGAGGAGTTGCAAGATCGTGGGATTGCAAACTTTACCGTTGAGGATACGCTGTTCAACTGAAAAACCCTTGACGGTATACTGAAGGTCTGAATTTGTCATGAGATTGTTCAATTCAACGTACGTGTGATCACTTGTTCGTATGGAACTTCTCATGATCTCTTGTAATCTGAAATTGCGAACAAGATGGGACGTGACCAAGACAAACGATTCAAATCTTAAATCATCTTTTTTATTTGTATTTTTATTTGTAGACGTTTTTCCTATGTCCTATTGCTAAAACTAATAGTATTATATTTTCATCATCAATATTACAAATCAATCTATAATCTCCAACTCTATACCTCCACTTTCCCTTTAAATTTCCTTGCAATGATTTTCCTTGTTTATGTGGATTTTCACAGTTTACTAGATTTTTGCTTATCCAAGCCATTATAATTGTGGAATCATTTTTATCCATTTTCTTTAGACTTTTTTGAGCTGGTTTTTCAAATCGAACTGTATATTTTTTATTCATTTAAAGATTCCCAATTTTTCGAAT
>CAYXYD010000210.1:0-3897 GCA_964469205.1 uncultured Sphaerochaeta sp.
GTAGGTTGCAATATCGGTAAACACCTCATCGAGGGTAAACTCATAGTTCTCTTCAAAGTGCTCCTGCTTGGAAAGCTTGAGTGTGAGGTGCAGTATCTGTTGGAGACCATCCTCGATCCAGAGTTGGGTTCGTTTCTTTTCTTTCCATTGAAAAAGGAGCCTTGCCAACTCGTTTTGGAAGTCTTCAAAGCGATTCTCCTGTAGGAAGAGTTTCAGTTGTTGCAGTTCCCCCTCTTGCATGGAAGGCTCCTGCTCTGGAATATCCCTCCTATACTCCAACTCCTGAGAGTGCTCCAGAATAACTTGGCTGTCTAGAAAGGTGAAGAGTGTTTTTACCGCCTGCTTAAACTCCTGGATGGGAAAAGGTTTTTCCATCCAAGCATGGGTCTGAAATGGTACGGTAGGACTGGGATTCCCCCTCTGGGTTTTGTAACGTTCTTCGCGCACTGCATGTTTGAACCCAATACACGAGTATTCTCCTTGCTCTGGATAGAGAAAGAGTCTTTCATGGTCATCACGCCCGGAGATGATGAGGAGATCCTTGTTGAAAGTAATCTTGTTTATGGAGAAGGTGCGAAAGAAGCGTCCTGGGATGCTGTTGCATCTCTCTATGCCAAGATAATAGAGATGGTTAGGAAAGTATCGCTGTAGTTCCACTTCATCAATTTCCTTATCTCTGAAGAGCTTCAGCAGCAGGTCCTTTTTATGTTCCCTTCGACTCTGTTCCAGCTTCTCCCTCACAGAAGAGAAAGCCTTGATGATCTTAGCTGGAGAGAGGGGCTTGAGGATGTAGTCCAACGATCCGTTGGTCAGCGCACCTTTTACTGAAGTAAAATCCTGATAGCCACTGACCACCATCGAGCTTACGGCGGGAAACCTCTCTTGTATATGACTGAGCAGTTGTACCCCATTCATGACCGGCATGTGGATATCAGTTATCACAAGGTCGGGTTGTAACTTCTCAATGACCTCAAGGGCCACCTGTCCGTCTTCAGCTGTCCCCACGACTAAGAAATCTTCTATGCGAGTATCGATGATGGCACAGAGGTGGTCTCTGGCGATCTGTTCATCCTCCACAACAACTACTGTGTATTTGCTCTCTGGTTTCATGCTTCTCCCTCTGGCGTTGGGCTCATCTTGGCTCCAAAGCGGATCTCAGCTCCTTCTTCTTTACGGTTACGTACGGAAAAATGGATGTTCTCCTCTGAACCATAGAACAGGAGCATTCTTGCATAGGTATTTATGATGCCGATACCTTTGGCTTTAAAGTCTATATTTTCATGAAGGCGGAACAACTTGTCAGCAACTTGGGTCATCTCCTCGTTGAGAGTCTTTAGCCTATGGGGAGGGAACCCCTGTCCATTGTCCTTGATGGAGACGAACCACCATCCATCCTCTTCACATACACTAACTGTTATCTTCATGGTGCCCCGATGATTTTCAAAACCATGCTTGATGGAATTTTCTACGATAGGTTGAATAAGGAACCGGGGGACCTTCTGGTTCTTGACGGACTCTTCCATGCTTGTCTCGAATAGTAGTTTCTCCCCGTACCGGGACTTTAGGAGGAACTCATAGTGGGAGAAGTTGCTGACCTCTTCCTCTAGTGTGGCACTGTGAGTCTTTGTGTCGGTGGAGTACTGCAGGAGCGAAGCAAGGCTGTCGCACATGTTGCATACTATTTCGTCATTGTTCTGTATCCCCCTATAGGAGATGACATTGAGAACGTTGTTTAGGAAATGGGGGTTTATTTGGGCTTGCAGAAAGTTTAGTTGGGCCTGTAGGTTCAGCTCTGCCATGTTCTTCTGATGGATGATGGCTTCATCAAGCTGAAAGAGCAGGCGTGCATATGCCTTGCTGGCCGCTGCGATCTCATCATTGGAGGTGTCGACCTCGATTCCTTTGGTAAGGGTATCGAGGTTAGTGTTCTCTATCTGGCTTTTTAGGTTTCGTAGAGGTTTGGTAAGCTTTCGGGCAACGATGAATATGTAGGCAAAAGAGACAAGGAGGATAAGCAAAGCGACAAACAAGGAAATCCAGTTCATTCCAGTGACCGACTTGATAAATGAGTCCATATCCTGTACAAGCAATACCCTGATACCTGTCGATTCTGAATAACCTCCGACGATGATCTTGTCTGTATTCTCTTCTATCATAGTGAACTGGGGAAGGGTGTGGGCGAGGGAAAGGGCTATAGTGAGGTAGTGTTCTTGTTCTTCTTCGGGGAAGTCTGAGTAGAGCAGGGTATTGTTGGTATCAAAGGCGATGGCCTTTAGGTTTGGAAAGGATTCCAGTGCAAAGATTTCCTCCAACTTGGATATCTCTTGCTGGACTTCGATATACCCAATAGCTGGCATTGCCCGCCCAAGGCCGAAGACTAGGGCTGCTTCTTTTTCAGCTATGTTCCAAGGATCAGAGTAGGCTCCTCCTACCACTGCCTTTCCCCTGAGGGAGCGGGCATTCTCCAGCCAAGGAATGGAGGAGAAGTCCAACTCTCCTTCCCGTTTTGTCCTCACCTGAAAATTGCTGGTGATGAAATCCTGCCTATCGTTGAAATAGGAGACCCTGTAGAAGTTTTCCATGATGCAGTAGGTGTACAGGGCATGGCGAATGGCAATTTTTGCAGTTTCTTTGTACTCGAAGCTCTGTTTGGTGGAACTGTCCATGACAGCCATAATGGACATGGAAGAGAGCACTTGCATGTCTGACAGGAGAAAATCTGTTATGAACTCCATGGGACGGATAAGCTCTTCAAGTTGGCGGATATTCTTTTCAGAGGTGGCTTCCATGGTCTGGATAGCCTTTTCTTTGGTCTGCTCGATGACATAGTGACGTACCCCCAAGGTCAGCGAGCCGACCAACAGGAGGATCAGGATCGAGTAGGTAAAGAATATCTTAGTTTCAAATCTCATGTACCATTCCTAACAAACACAGGCTGAAAAGTAGTATAGCATGGAAAAAAATACCGTACAGAATTCTTTTTTGCCTCTTGAAAATACATGCCCTTGTGTTGGTCCCTCCATACCCTTTCCCCCTAGGGATGGTAGAATTATAATGAAATCTGTTCTATATGGATATCATAAAGGAGGCAACAGATGCTGTCAGTACAAGAGTTAGTATGCAATTACCAAAAGGATGCCAAAGGGATACAAGAGGGTTCAACATTTGGTTGGAACCTAGTAAGTGACAAGAGGGATGTGCTGCAAACAGCCTATAGGCTACAGGTCTCCCTTTCTTCCGATTTTTTCCAACCACTTTATGATACCCAAAGGCAAGAGAGTGAAGAGAGTGTCGCTGTTTTCCTTTCCAGCTTTACCTTCGAAGATGCAACGCGTTATCAAATTCGTGTCATGGTCTGGGATAATAGGAACGAGCAGAGTCCTTGGAGTGAAGCTATCACCATAGAGACAGCCAGAGGAAAGAAAAAGTGGGATGCTCTCTTTATCACGGCAGATGTGCATGAAGACGATAAGGACAAAAGTGATGCCCGCATGCTTCGTAAGGAGTTTACCCTTGATGAAAAACTGGTCTCCGCTAAAGCCTATATAACTTCATTGGGGCTCTATGAGTTCTACGTCAACGGGAATCGAGTAGGCGAGGATTTATTCACTCCTGGTTGGACCTCCTATAACAATCGTCTGCAGTATCAGAGCTACGACCTCCTCGGGCTTCTTTCTAAGGGACCAAACTGCCTCGCTTCCATGATTGGCAACGGCTGGTATAAAGGTGTTATCGGCTTTGAAGTGCAGAAGAACAACTATGGTGAGAAGAATGCACTCTTCTGTCAGCTGGAACTTGAGACGGTAAGTGGCAAGAAGATTACCCTATGTAGTGACCGTACTTGGAAATGGCATGAAGGTCCTGTCCGTTTCTCCGAGTTCTATGATGGTGAGACCT
>CAYXYD010000211.1:0-3891 GCA_964469205.1 uncultured Sphaerochaeta sp.
CCTCCACTCTCTGCTGCTTACTAGCATTTTTAGCATGCTGTTGAATCCCCAGTCATCTTCAGCCTCATCGGATGCAAGATCGAAGAGGAAATATTGCAAAACTTCCTGATCGACTTGTGCCTCTGCAAAGTGTATGCAGAGCCTAAGCAGTTTTGCTTGTGCATTATTGTCATAGTTTTCAACTTCAGCGTAGAACTGCTCAAACAACCACCTACCATCCTCAAGCGAAGTCACAACCTCATCAAACAATAGAGCTATCTGGGGACAAAGCGGTCTTACCATCTTCTCCTATATGCTCGGTATCACAGTCGAAGACAGAGATCTCATGCACCATCATCTCCAGCAATTCCTCAATCTTTTCCTTGAAGGTTGGGCATAATGCCACATGTAATCCTCTTCCCATTCGTAATCATTCCCACAATACTCAGCCTCACCACCATGCTGACATGCACGCCTGAACTCAATGCCAAGGTTTGTCAGAGTGAAATCGTCATCAGAGGGGGGGGAAGGCGTGGACAAGCTCAGATTCCAATACAGGGCTCTTGTGCTTTCTCTTGTAGACGGTACCTGATGTGTGCCAGCATTGTCCTATTCACTATCAGCTTACTTGTATCATGGGGTGCCACTTCTGGATACCTGCCAATCTTCCACCCACATAGCCCATCAAGGCCTGAACGTCTCTAGCAAGCTACCCCTTCACTGACGCTCGTGTAGGACAAGCAGGGGATACTTTCTTGATTTTCCACTTCTCGTGCACTTCCTGTCATATCTTTCTGGTTTCCCTTGTAGCCTCATTGCTGTAGTATGATGGGTATGGAAACCAACAAACATTTGAAACAGCACTGTGAAGCCTTCGAGCAAGGCTTTGTGGAGATAGGCCTACACATTCAGGAGTGGGCGAAAGACAACCGATCGTTCAAGAAGACCTTGAAGGCAATACTAGCTCAGGGGGAAGGGAGTTCCCATCCCCCTGAGCATTATGATGAGAGTGCATTGACGTATCTGTTGGGTCATATCCTCACTGATGAAAAAGAGCTCAAGCGTCTGCTGAAAAAGAATGATGCACCTATGTCTTTAGAATCAAGACAGGTACTATCCTCTCTAATCGAGCACCCCGCCTCCTGGAGTTTCTTCTCTGTTGTGGAGAATCACGAAGATGACTTCTTCACCATCGTGGATTTGTTAACTGAAAAGACTCACCGCCTGTATTCTCCAAGACTCTCTGTTTTGATACAGGATCCTCGCCTCAAGGACAAGCACTTCTTGACGTTGGTCCATTCCAATGGAGAATGCCTGCATACCGCAGGACTGCTCAGGTTCAACGCCCTCTCTGTTTCTGACCTACGCTTCTACTGTAGTCTGTTCAATCATAAGGCTGATACTGATCTTAATGCGGCAACGCTTAAGGACGTCATCAACAACCACTACCTCGAGTTCTTCAAACTCGATGCCATCTCCTTTTTTGCAAAACAGTACGCTGGGAACCAAGAGCTCCAACGGATATGGCAGCCTTTCACCCTAGAGGAATTTGACATCACTGAGTTGGGAGGTACATGGGAGACAGTTGAGATAGAGGACCAGATCAAGTACTGCCTTCTGGAACCTGATGAAGGGATGAGAAGCTTGCCGAATGGGAAGCTGCTATTCTCTGAATACACTGTGATGGAAGGACAGTTGGTACGGGATATAGGAACTGGGGAGATGTGGCTGTCGACATGGACAGACAAGGCCTACCTATTCTTTTCCCGTTTGCTTAGCCGTTCATACCCAAACCTCAAACTTCCTAAAAAACCCTCCTTTGCCATATCCTTTTCTCTTTCCGTGCTGTTGACGAATATGGAAAGAGAACTGCCGTGGTCACACTTCAAGGAGATCATCCTCGCCCTCACCGATACCATGATAGAAGATCTCTTCGGTGATGAGGACGAGGATGAAGAAGAAGTTCTGTGGCAATTGGAAGAGGAGGAAGCATACCAAATGCTCCCAAATACAAAGACAGTACCACACATCAATAATGGTTCGATCGTTGATGTGTGGATGGCAGAGTTTGAAGAGGAAGAAAGGATCCAAGGCCAACTGCTGGCAGAGTACACCCTAGCCCGGAATGAGGGTGTCTCCTTTAACAAGGAGGATTTTTGCCTACGAACAGGGGCTGTACCCGAAGATGTGGCTAGGTTTGTCCTTGTACGGGATTACTACACCGTCCCCCTTGTTGATAAGGAGTATGAACTGGAAGGTTTGCCTCTAGCCCATCGGCCATCACTATGGCCTTTTTCTCAAGGCCTTGAAGAATCAGAGCTCTTCCAACTCGACCAAGGCCCGAATACCTTGGATGCGTTCAATGCCCTTACCGAAGGGCAGTACAAGGACAATTACTTTTCAGTGGGATTGCTGGGTTTCATCGAGGGAGCCTTCATTGAGTTCTTCACAGAAAGGGCATTCGCTTACTATATTGCAAACCACTTCTTCTGGATCCTCTTCCATAAGGGCAAGGATTGGATCCCCGTGCGCAGCTATGCCATCGAGATGCTCATTCGTATGCCAAGTATCATCCTACAGAAGTATGACGAGCCTGAGGCCTTCATTGCAGATGTAAGCCTCTTCACCAAGGACCTGCTCTCAAGCCGGGGAATTTGTACAATCAAGGCTAGTACAGAAGATTTTGAGGTTACACATGGCATCTATCTCATTAAGGGCAGTGATGCTTTCTACAGCCTTGTAGAAGGGGTCAATGGCTGATAGGTGATCATCGTCAGATGATGCAAAAACCAGCAGGATCGGGTAACCGCTTCCTGTACCCTCTAGGGCATACCAGCCTTACACCGGCATAAAAGGGGAATAGGAATACCCTTCTTTTAGGTGGGGGGAGGATTTCAAGAGCTGTTCACTCCAGTCTGCCATAAAAAGTGGGATGTTGAGGACATCTCCATCAAGGCTGAGGTTCTGTAACGAATACCGAACACAAAGCGGGAATTCTTCCCCATGAAGGCGCTTGATGGCTTTTAGGGAGGTACTGGAAATGTTTGTATTTGCTTTGACCTCAATGGGGATTATATGGTTCTTATACTGCAGGAGAAAGTCAACCTCATAGCGGTTGTCACTGCTGGTCCAATACCGTAAAGGCACTGGAAAGGATGCAGACAGGGACTGCAAAATATATGATTCAGTGAAAGCACCTTTGAACTCTGTAAACAATCGTGAAGGGTGGAGAAACGAGGAATGATCGAGCTGGGCCAACCTCCTGAGCAAAGCCACATCGGCTGCATATAGTTTGAAGGAAGACAGATCCTCGTATGCTGACAACGGTAGGGAAGGTTTGGTGCAGCGTGATACTTTGGTAACCACCTCGGAGGCAACCAACCAGTGCAGAGCATCTTCATACTCTCTGGCTCTAGCTCCCTGCCGTACGAGTTGGTATAGGAATTTCTTATTCTCTCTGGCCAATTGGGAAGGAAGCGAGTGCCAGATTTGGATCAGTTTGGGATATTCTCTGGGCTCTGGGTGTTTTGCAAAGTCCCGCTCATACGCTTGGATGATCGACCACAGAATAGAGTCTATCTGGCCGCTATCCCGTTCGTCTACCCAACGAGCAACGGCTTCAGGCATTCCACCCAAAAGAAAATACTTTTTCAAATTTTCAACTAATGGAGCAAAAAAGGCATCTGGGATCGGATCAAAATCAAGTTTAGCGTCCAGATACCCCAATAAAGCCTTTTCATTGTCGGCCATCAGCATCTCCCGGAAGGTCATAGGGTAAATCGTCAGAAAATCTACTTGCCCAACAGGGAATGAAGAAGGTTTAGATAAGGTCACTCCTAGTAAGGAGAGCGCACAGACAACATGATAAGCCTTTCCATTCTCATGGAAATACTTCAATGAATTCAGTACGTT